>NZ_CP151943.1:898333-1237500 GCF_038592905.1 Neobacillus sp. FSL H8-0543
CATCTGCGTAACGCTTTGTTGGTTCAATAAACTGATTGTGCATTGGTCGGACCACATTAATATATTGGTCAATAACCGAATCCAATGTACGTCCCCGTTCTTTAATGTCACGGGATAACCGTCGAATAATTCTAAGGTCTGCATCTGTGTCGACGAATAGTTTAATATCCATTAAATCACGGAGGCGCTGATCCTCTAAAATAAGTATACCTTCCAAAATAATTACATTCTTAGGTTCAACGATAATTACATTATTTGAACGCGTATGAAGAGAATAATCATAAACAGGTTTCTCAATTGATTCATAACGTATAAGCTTTTCAATATGATTAATTAACAGATTATTATCGAAAGCTAACGGATGATCGTAATTTGTTTTTAAACGTTCCTCGTACGGTAAATCACTTTGATCTTTATAATAATAGTCCTGCTCCAGCATTAAAACGGAATGATCTTTGAAACTGTCAATAATTGCTTTTGTAACACTTGTTTTACCTGAGCCGGAACCGCCGGCAACACCAATAACAACTGGTTTGCGCATAAGCTAGTTCTCCTTTCGCATCATGTTGTTAGGGTATACCGGCTTGTCCAATTTAAATTGCACAATTTGAAGCGGATGTCTTGCTGCATCCAGTTCATTACCTTTTTCATCCCAAATCTTATCAATCACATGAGTAAAGTTATTAATTTCCGGACCGAAGAATTCAACTTCCTGTCCTGGTTTAAAGTGGTTTCTCTGCTGTAAGGTCACCATTTGTGTTTCCTGATTATAATCCAACACAAGACCTACAAACTCAAACTTTGTCTTCTTGCTATGATTACCAAACATTTGCTCTTTATACCCTGGAACACCTTCAAAAAATGCCGGTGCTGTTTCACGGTTTGCGCATTTATCTAATTCTTCTAACCAGCTGCGCTGAATCACAAAGTTCTCAGGGTCAGCACAATAGGCATCAATGACCTTCCGATAAACACTAACTACAGTTGCAATGTAATGAATTGACTTCATTCTGCCCTCAATTTTTAAGCTGTCAATGCCTAACTCAATCATTTGGGGAATAGCCTGAATTAAGTTCAGGTCCTTTGGACTCATCGCAAACGGTGCTTCTCCTTCTTCATAAAAAGGAACCTCCGTCTTGCTGCCCTCCAACTGATATAAATCATAATCCCAACGACACGATTGACAGCAGCCGCCGCGGTTAGAATCTCTAGCGGTCATATGGTTACTTAAGGTACAACGACCTGAGTAAGCAATACACATAGCGCCATGGATAAAGGTTTCAATCTCAATATCAACCTTTTCTTTCATTTCCTTCATTTCTTCCGCACTTACTTCACGTGCTAATACGACGCGTTCAGCACCAGCCTCTTTCCAAAATTGAGCAGCTTTCCAGTTGGATAGGGATTGCTGTGTACTGATATGGATTTCAATCTCTGGTGCTAGTTTGCGGCAAGTTTCAATAATCAGTGGATCTGCAACAATAATACCTGCAATACCTGTATCTTTTAGGCCGAGAATATATTTCTCAAGGCCATCAATATTTTCATTATGAGCGAATATATTTGTTGTTACATAAACTTTCGCACCAAATCTTTTTGCGAATTCTACGCCTTCTTTTATTTCTTCAAAAGTAAAGTTATCAGCGTTGGAACGAAGCCCATACTCTTGACCGCCAATAAATACAGCATCTGCACCATACTGGACAGCTATTTTCAATTTCTCAAGATTTCCTGCAGGAGCTAGAAGTTCAGGTTTTTTGAAGATAACCCGTTTGCCATCAACAATCTCAGAAATTTTATCCTTTATGGTATTCACACAAGTTTCCTCCTTCTTAAAAAATAATATTAATAAACCGTTTCTTTGAAAAAGAAGCCCGTGTCTAATGTACGGTTTTCGGGTTGAATCTCCTCAATAGCGGATAATAATTCGTCCTTTTTATCTTCATACTTGTCAGGATCTTCGACAAATAAATCAATTGCTTCCCGATATGCAGCCGTTACAGCGATAATATATTCAGGGCTTTTAAGGATCCCGTCAATTTTAAAGGAATCTACTCCAGCTTCTATCATTTCTTGGAGTTCATCGATGATACAAATATCATTTGGACTCATGATATGCGTTCCATTTTCGTCCTCGAAGATTGGATATTTATTGCTACGTTCTTTATCATGTAAAAACATATTTTTTTCCATGCTGCGATTTTCTATTTCCATTGCTTTTCCTTGGTACTCATAATAATTACCTAAAAGTGAACGTTTTGATTGGAACATACAGCTCATTCCATGTACCAGAACCTCAATTTCAACATCAGCATTTTCTTTTGTTTCCACAATGGCATCCATATTTATCTCACGGGCAAGCACAGCTCTTTTTGAGCCCTTTTTCCCCCAATAATTACAGGTATACCAATTCGTCCCTGTCGTTTCTGTGCTCCAATGCAGTTTCAAATTTGGCGCAACATCACGAGCGGCCATTAATACAGCAGGATCACCGAAAATAATAGCATCTGCGTTCGCTTCCGCGACAAATTTGATATAATCATCAAGCTCAGCCACTTTATCATTATGAAAAATAGCATTTACCGCCACATACACTTTTTTTCCTTGTGAGTGCGCCAGTTTAATTGCTTCCTTAACCTCGGCTCGGCTAAATTCACCAGCTAGCCGCAGTCCAAACCTTTGTTCCCCAATAACAAATGCATCTGCACCCGCTGCAGCGAGCGGTAAGATATCATTTGTTGAGATTGGAGTTACTAATAATTCTGGTTTTTTCAATATAAACACCTCTTCTTACTTATTGCAACGCCATCCCCAACTGGGAGAATGATCGAATGATAGTCAGGGTGATTCATCAGCCAATGATTAAAATCATTTATTTTCTTAACAAGATTCCGTATTCTCTTAGATTCAATCTCTGATTCAGCTACAAGCCCTTTAAATAGGACGTTGTCTGTTATAATTATTCCGTCCTCATTTAGGTACTTTGAGTACATTTCAAAGAATCTTTGATACTGCCCTTTAGCAGCATCGATAAAGATGGCATCATAGGGGGCTTGACCACTAACAAACTCCTCTACCTCCAGCGCATCGCCTTTGATTAGGATGATCTGGTCAGATAGCGATGAGCGTCCAATAAACTCTTCTGCTAACTGGATTCGTTCGATATCCCTTTCAATTGTGACAATCCTTGCATTCGGCAGTGCTTCAGCCATTCGTAGGGCTGAATAACCAATAGCCGTGCCCACTTCCAGGATTTTTTTTGAATCTTGGATTCTTAAAATTTGAAGCATCGCTTCAATTCCTGCTAACTCCATGATTGGCACCTTGTTTTGGCCAGCAAACTTTTCCATTTCCATAAACAAAGTTCCACGGTTTTGTACTAGACCTTCAATATAAGAATGCAGCTTATCATTCAGCAGCTGCCATCACCTCACTTCAAAGTTCAAGCGCCAGGGAAAAAAAGGGGTTAATTTTTTTCCTAAGATGATGCTTGAACTAGACATCTTCTTTAGACATGAAAAAATAGCGTTCACAGATTAAATTCGACATCATCGATAATCCTATCGACGAACGCCTTCTGGCAAAAAAATGCCTCGAGAAACAATTACTGTGAGTAACGCTATAAATTGCTTATAAAACACTTGAACTATTTTAACATAAACAATGGGGAAAGAAAACCTTCCCCCATTAATAGTTAACTAATCCTTGTTGGTAATATATTTTGCCTTCTTTTCATTGTGCTCCTCAAGTGTTTTTGAGAATAACACCGTTCCATCACCTGTTGCCAGGAAGTATAAATTATTTGTGTCACTTGGCTCCAGTGCAGCCTCAATTGATGCCTTTCCTGCATTGGCAATCGGACCAGGAGGAAGGCCAGTATGTTTGTAGGTATTATAAGGTGATTTGACTTCTAAATCTTCATATAAAACCCTTTCCTTATGTTTCCCTTGTGCATAAAGGACAGTTGGGTCCGTTTGAAGCGGCATTCCCTGCTCAATGCGATTATAAAAAACACTTGAAATCCCTTTGCGATCTGCTTGCATTGTCGCCTCCTCTTCAATTAAAGAAGACATTGTCAGCAATTGGTGCAAAGTAAGCTCCTTTTCGTTACTTGCCTCTTCATAAACGGCTAAGACCTTCTGAGTTTGGTCAAGCATAGCCACTACCATTTCTTCTACCGTAGGGTTCGTCTTATAAAACGGATAAGTTGCTGGAAACAGGTAGCCTTCCAGTGGATACTTCACATTAGGATTTAGAATATCGGTAGTCAGCAAATTAGGATACCTACCCATTAATTTTTGAATAAATGCTTTATCATTTATTTCATTTAATACTTCTTCTTCGGGTCTATCTATTGCCTTTGCCATAATTTGAACAATTTCAGTTAGCTGTTTTCCTTCTGGAATCGTTAAATTAAAAGCAGACTGTTGAAGGACTTTCCCTGTTTTTAAACGATTGACAATCTCAGAAATCTCCATTGAAGGACTTAACTCATATTCTCCGGCCATAAAACCTGACTCATTTTTAAATTTCACATAGTATTTAAAAACCTTTGCATTCTTAATCACACCACTTGCTTCTAATCTCTCTGATATCCCTGTCACAGATGAACCAATTGGAATATCAACCTTTTTTTGTTGTTTGCTGTCAGCATCAACAGGCTCAAGGGCTGACTTAATATAAAGATATCCGCCTCCACCAATAAAAACGATTAATATAAGGGTAAGAATTGTAATAATCATGACAATTCTCCGAACAATCCTTGCCTCGCTTTGCTGTTCAAGCATTCTTTTTTGTATTTGTGCTTTTTTTGAGTCTTTTTCATTTTTTGACATTTTATACGGACTCCTCTCACATGACCCATGCTGCATCTATCTTTCAAACTCTTTTTTATTCATCTTTTAAAAAAGCATATCGATATTATTTCAGCATATAGAGCGAAGTTTGTCAATTTATCACGAAATATAGGAATTTTTGGTAAAAAAAAACGACCTTATTAGGTCGATTTTTTAAAAAAATTATTCTTCGTCTTCTTCTTGTTCGTCAAAGAAAGTATTAAGCATTTCTTCAACCATGTCCCACTCTTCTTCTGTTTCAATTGGGATAAGTTCGCCGTCGTCGCCATCCTCAGAAGGGTTGAAAGCATAAGCATGAATCTCAGGTCCTTCTTCATCCTCATCTACTTCTCCAACTTGTTGGAATAATACGTACGATCTACCGAAGTCCTCTGATTCAAATGTAAACAACACTTCACATAGTTGCTCATTTCCTTTTTCATCTATAATTGTGATCTGGTTTTCTCCGTGTTCCATTTTCTTCACCTCATTAATTTCTGCTATCAAGATAGCCTTGTAAAATCATCATAGCTGCCATTTTATCGATTACCTTTTTACGTTTCTTCCGACTCACGTCCGCTTCAATCAATACCCGTTCCGCTGCCATTGTTGTCAGACGCTCGTCCCACAAAACAGTATCAACAGAAAATTGCTTTTCAATTTCTTGGGCAAATTGCTTACTTGCTTCGCCACGCGGTCCAATTGTACCGTTCATATTTTTCGGCATTCCAATGACTACTATTGTTATACCATACTCTTTTATTAATTGCCCAATTTCCTCAAAACCAAACTGATTTTTTTCTTCGTTAATTTTGAGAGTTTTAATTCCCTGTGCAGTCCAGCCAAGTTCGTCACTTATCGCAATGCCGACTGTCTTAGAACCTACATCCAATCCCATTATCCGCATTACTTATCCCTCTCGTTGCTGTTTTAGATAGGACTTAACTAATTCCTCAATTATTTCATCGCGCTCAAGCTTTCGAATGATGTTTCGGGCATCCCGATGGCGCGGAATATAAGCAGGATCTCCAGATAATAGATAACCGACAATTTGATTGATTGGATGATATCCCTTGTCCTGCAATGCCTCATAAACTTGAAATAGGACATCCTTGACATCGTGCTCAAAGGGTTCTTCTGGAAAATTAAATCTCATCGTTTTATCAAATGAGCTCATAACATGCACCTCGCTTTTTTGTAGAGGAGATAATTGTATGTCTAGCAAAAGCGCCGAGGCGCTTTTGCATTGCTAGTTTAGTCACCTTCATTTTACACTACTTTGTTTCATTATCAAATTGATTTTACCCATTCTTCAACGAATTGTAAGGCAGAATCGAGTTTTTCAGGGTCTTTCCCACCAGCCTGTGCCATATCTGGCCGACCGCCGCCGCCACCGCCGCAACGTGTTGCGACTTCTTTAATCAGCTTACCAGCGTGGTAGCCTTTGTCAATTAAGTCTTTAGTTACTGCAGCAATTAGATTTACTTTACCATCATGTGCACTTCCCAGTAGGATTACTGCCGATCCGAGCTTTTGCTTTAAATCATCCGCCATATTTCTGAGATTATTCATATCAGCTGCTTGAACCTTTGCTGCTAATACCGTAACACCATCAATTTCTTTCGCTTTAGAAACAAGATTGCCTGCTTCAATGTTTCCCAGCTTTGTTGAAAGTGACTCGTTTTCACGTTGAAGCTGTCTCATTTCTGACATTAAGACTTCAATGCGGTTTACCATTTCTTTCGGACTTGTTTTCAGTTTTTCTGATGCTTCCTTCAATAAGCTAACTTGCTCATTTAATAATTGGTATGCAGACTCACCTGTAACAGCCTCAATTCTCCTAGTTCCCGCACCAATACCACTCTCGGAAACAATCTTAAATAAGCCAATAACAGATGTATTTGGAACATGGCAGCCGCCGCAAAGTTCAAGACTGTAATCTCCAACCTTAACGACACGTACGATATCACCATATTTCTCGCCAAATAGCGCCATTGCTCCCATTTCCTTTGCTTGAGCAATTGGCTTTAAGCTAATATCCACTTCGATATTTTTCCAGATCTTTTCGTTTACGATTTTTTCAATTTCCTCTAATTCTTCTGGCTTTATTTGGCCAAAATGTGAAAAATCAAAGCGAAGTCGATCGGTTTGTACGAGTGAACCAGCTTGATTTACGTGAGTGCCCAAAACGTCTTTCAAAGCTTGATGCAGTAAGTGAGTTGCTGTATGGTTTTTAATAATTTGCACTCGATTTTCTTGATTCACACTTGCTTTTACATTTTGGTTGGTTCTTAGGGTTCCAAATTGGACTACAGCTTTATGGAGATTTTGCCCGTTTGGTGCTTTTTGAACATCTTTAACGGCAACAAGAACTCCTTCAGCCTCTAACAATCCGCTATCAGCAATTTGTCCGCCACTTTCGGCATAAAAAGGTGTTAGATCGAGAATAAGCTGTACCTCTTCACCAGATACCGCTTCCTCCATTAGCTCACCATTTTTAACAATCGCAACGACTGTGGAGTTAGTTTGAAGTTCTCCATAGCCGACAAACTCACTTTTGATTTTTAGGTCACCAAGGATTCCGCCTTGAACCTGCATAGAATCAACATCATGCCTTGCTGCTCTTGCACGCTCACGCTGCAGTTCCATTTCTTTGACAAAACCTTCATGGTCTACCTTCATACCTTCTTCACCAGCATATTCCTCTGTTAATTCAACAGGGAAACCGTAAGTATCATAAAGACGGAAGATATCAGACCCAGTGATGGTGTCGCTTCCCTTCTCTTTTTCCTTTTTAATGACACTGCCAAGGATAGCAAGACCTTCGTGAAGTGTTTCATGAAAACGTTCTTCTTCATTCTTAATAACCTTTTGGATAAACTCTTCCTTGTCTTTTACTTCAGGGTAGAAATCCTGCATGATTTCCCCAACAACTGGTACAAGCTCATACATAAAAGGACGATTAATGTTAATTTGTTTTGCGTAACGGACAGCACGACGAAGTAAGCGGCGCAAAACATAACCACGCCCTTCATTTGAAGGCAGTGCACCATCACCAACAGCAAAAGCAACTGTACGAATATGGTCAGCAATGACTTTAAAAGCAATATCCTTTTCTTTATCTACACCGTATTTCACGCCAGAAATCTCTTCTGTAGCCCGAATTGTAGGTATGAATAAATCAGTATCAAAGTTCGTCGGCACATTTTGAACGACAGATGCCATTCTTTCTAAGCCCATTCCAGTATCAATGTTTTTCTTTGGTAGCGGTGTATAGGTACCATCTGGATTATGGTTGAATTGGGAAAATACTAGGTTCCATACTTCTAGATAACGATCATTTTCGCCGCCCGGATAGTTTTCTGGATCGGTTGGATCATCTCCATACTCAGGACCTCGGTCATAGAATATTTCTGTATTTGGACCACTCGGGCCTTCCCCGATGTCCCAGAAGTTACCTTCCAGACGGATAATCCGCTCTTCGGGAATACCAATTTTTTTATTCCAGATTTCAAAAGCTTCATGGTCTTCAGGATGAATGGTCACGGATAATAGCTCTGGGTCCCAGCCAATCCACTTTTTATCCGTTAAAAATTCCCATGCCCATTCAATTGCTTCCACTTTAAAGTATTCACCAATCGAAAAATTTCCAAGCATTTCGAAAAATGTATGGTGGCGAGCGGTCTTGCCAACATTTTCAATATCATTGGTGCGAATTGATTTTTGAGCATTAGTAATCCTTGGATTTTCAGGAATGACACGTCCATCAAAGTATTTTTTTAATGTTGCTACGCCGCTGTTAATCCACAGCAAGGATGGATCTTCGTGCGGAACGAGTGGCGCACTTGGTTCAACCGCATGTCCTTTTTCTTGAAAAAAGTCTAGATACATTTTTCTAATTTCTGATCCAGTCAGGTATTTCATTTCTCATCGCCTCCTATTTATTAAAAAAATGAACACAAAAAAGCCCTCATCCCTAACAGGGACGAAGACTAGCCTCGCGGTACCACCCTGATTATGAACACAAGAAAAACTGCATTCATCTCTCAAAATTGCCTTAACGCGGCACTCACGGCAGTGGTTAGCTGCACTCTGGATTAGCTTTCTGTTATCCTTCATCTAGAGCTTCTTTCAGCTATGGAAGCTCCTCTCTAAAAAGATGGACTATAACATACTTGATCCTTCAACATGTTCATTCAATATTCTATATGAGGATTATAGCGACACAAATATCGTTTGTCAATATTCACCACTATTTAGGGGGCAGGTTCTTTTTATTACCCAAACTTGGTTCCTTTACATGGTTCGGTCGATGAAACCCTCTTTCATCGACTCAAACTACGTTCCATGACTTGGTTCGGTCGATAAAGGGCCGACAATATTATCGAGAATGGAAATATGAGAAAACTACTCAGTATTAATATGGGAAAGGTGATTTTTCGCATGAATAATACCTACTTTAAGAATAGCTAGCGTTGGAACCGCCAAAATCATTCCAATGATTCCTCCAATCTCTCCACCTCCGGTTAATGCAGCCATGATTATTAACGGATGCATGTGCAGACTTTTCCCGACAATATAGGGGGATAATATATTCCCTTCAATAAATTGGAGCCCAAAAACAATGGCAATGGTAATGAAGACCATTTTCCCTGAAGTCGTTGCAGCGATAACGATTGCTGGTACAGCGCCAATTATTGGACCAAAATAGGGAATCACATTCGTAATGGCGATAACTAACCCTAAAATTAACGGATACTTCAAGTCGAATATCCAAAATAAAATAGCAGACACCGTTCCGATGATGACACAAACTAACAGCTGCCCCCTGATATAACCGCCAAGGGATTCGTCAACATCCTTTAGAAACTTAGTCCCTTTTCTTCTCCATTTTTTTGGCGTCATATACCAAGCAGCTCGTTTCATTAAGTGAAAATCCTTTAGCATATAAAAAGCAATAAACGGAATAATCACGATAAGTATTGCAGAGTTTAGAAAGCTTAGCAGTATATCAACAATAACCGACAAAAGCGAATCTAATTTATTTTCAAAGGCGATTATCCCTTTATTTATTTCCTCCTGAAGGCCATCTGGCCATTCCCTTGTGTGTGATTGAAGTATTTTTATCCAATCACGGTACTGCTCAGCAAGTATTGGAGCACTTTCAGATAGATCTCTTAATTGTGCGATTAATGCTGGGATACCTTTATAAAGGGCAAATCCAATCCCTCCAAAAAATAGAAAATAAATAAGAAATATGGCAATTCCGCGGTGTAAGCCTTTTTCATGGAGTTTTTCAACAATAGGATGGAGCAAATAGGTAATAAACCCTCCGATAAAAAAAGGAAAGACGATAATCAGAATGATTTTAACAACCGGAAGCCAAACAAAACGAATTTTAAGGAATACATAAACAGCAATTAATAATAAAAGAAAAAAACCAATTCGATAAAACCATTTCATGCGAATATCCAACGAATTTGCCTCCTTATTATTATTATTTTTAGAGACATTCGTTTTAGTTATGCACTTTAAACACATTATCTAGTCTAAGGAAAAGCAAAATCCCCCTCATATTCGAGGGGGATAATTATTAGAATAATGCTCTTTTTACTTTTCTTTGCATTTTTTTCATCTGACGGCCAGACATCATGTTATTTCTTTGAGCGATGTTATATGCTGCTACACCAACACCCAACGCAATTACTGAAGTCATAACTTTATTCATTACGTTTCACCTCTTCTTCCTATTTCGTTAAAGGGTGTAACGACGCTCTTCTTCTTCAAACAAGTCATCCAGGGAACTGAGCGTTCCATCTTCTTCGACTTGATGGGTGTTGATAATACCATTTGATACAGACAATTCAATAAAACAACCCCAGCAATAGTATTGATTAATACCAATCTTACCAATATCTTTGCTCTGACAATTAGGACATTTAAACATGAAAGGAACACCTCACGTATGATTTACGTCAACAATGATGGCATCCTTTCCGATCGCTGGGGGCGTCTCAGATTGTATTACTTGTTTACCTTCCGTAATATCCGAAAAGAAACCATCCGTGATTTCGTACCCTACGATTGTGCCCAATTCTTCATGAAAATATACATCCTCCAGCAGACCAAGTGATTCTCCGCTTCTTGATAGAAGCATTTTACCGCTTAAGGAATGCTGATGGTTAATTGTATATTCTGGAATTGTTTTTAGTTTTTCTAATTGGTCATTATCTTCAATCATTACCCCATCCCAGCCAAAAGAAGATACATTATGAATGTCTAGATAGTAGTTTTGTTTGAAGAATACGCCTTTTTTTACCATTAATCCTTTGACCATTCCGTCTATAATACACAAGTCAGTTACTTCACCGATTTTTGATCCTGATCTCGTTTCAAAAATTGGCTGCCCTTTTATTAAGGAAAATGTTCGCAAAGAGTGTCTCACCTCCTGTGAACATTTATAGTGTCAGCCATTTGCCATGAAATCATAAGGTGTAAGGTTTTCCATGCCAATCATTGGATTAACTTGCATCAACCTCTCTTCAGCGGATAGAGTACCAATTGCAATATCCTCTTTGTCATCATTTGGCTGGGTGAGTGAAATTGTTTCCTGGAGCTTTTGGCGTAGTGTCGTTAGCCGACTTTGCTCATCCGCCCTTTCCACTCCCATTCGGAAAGCATCCACTTCCCCGCACAAAATTAATGATTGTTTACTTCTTGTGATGGCTGTATAAATAAGATTTCTCCTTAACATTCGGTAATAGCTTCTAGTAAGCGGAAGGATAACAATTGGAAATTCACTGCCTTGGGACTTATGTACAGAACAGCAATAGGCATGAGTGATTTGATTCAAATCCTGTTTTGAATAGGTTACTTCATTTCCTTCAAAAGAAATCAGAACCATGTCTTGTTTTTCGGTATTTTCCTTAGCATAAAAAATCGAAACAATCTCACCGATGTCACCATTAAAGACATTGCTTTCAGGCTGATTCACTAACTGGAGCACCTTATCGCCTATGCGATATTTTACATCACCAAATGCAATTTCTTTCCGAGTCCCATCAGGGTTAGGATTAAAGATTTCCTGCAATATTACATTTAAGCGGTCAATGCCAGCTGGACCTCTATACATCGGTGCCAGCACCTGAATATCCTTTGCAGTATATCCTTTCGTTTTCGCGTTTAACGCTACTTTTTCCACCACTTGAGGAATTTGTGCTCCAGAACATCTAATAAAAGACCGATCCTTCTGTTTTTCTGTAATATCAGCAGGTAATAAGCCCTTTTTAATTTCATGTGCCAATTCAATGATAGATGAGCCTTCCGCTTGCCGGTAAATATCGGTTAATCTTACCGTCGGAACACGTTCGGACATTAACAAGTCCTTTAATACTTGACCAGGACCTACCGATGGCAACTGGTCTTCATCACCAACAAGGATTACTTGAATGTTTTCAGGCAGTGCCCTAAACAATTGATTTGCTAACCAGATATCAAGCATAGAAGTTTCATCAACAATGATGATTTTCCCTTCTAGCGGACTTGCTTCGCTATGGTCAAATTCTTCTGTCCCATTAAATCCGAGTAAACGATGGATTGTGACAGCAGGAAGTCCTGTCGATTCACTCATTCTTTTTGCAGCCCTGCCTGTTGGAGCAGCGAGTAAAAACGGAAACGGTTCATCTTTTTTCTGATAATCCTTGAGCTCTAATGAACAGCCATGCAGTTCAGCATAGAGTTCAACAATTCCTTTGATAACAGTAGTTTTTCCTGTTCCAGGACCACCAGTTAAAATCAACATTGGCGACATTAACGCTGTTTGGATAGCTTCCTTTTGGGTTGGTGCATATTGAACATTTATTCGTTCTTCAAGGCTTCCTAAAGCAAGTAGAAATTCTGATTCCGGAAATTGTTCTTTATATTCCTTTTGCTCTAAAATGCGGTTAATGCTTGTAACAAGTCCTTTTTCAGCGAAATACAAGGAAGGTAAATATACCCTTTGCTCTTCGCCAATTACCTTGCCTTCTTCCTGAAGCTTAATTAGCTCGTTAGAGATTTCTAAAAACTCAATCTGATCTCTCTTATTCCCCTCAAGAAGTTCTTTAACCTGTACAAGTAAATCCTCTGCTTGAATAAAAACATGCCCCGTCTGCATGCTTTCACTCTCGAGTGTATAAAGGCAGGCTGCTTTAATCCGGTCTGGATGACTCCCTGAGATTCCGAGCTGATATCCAAGCTCATCAGCTCGTCCAAAACCTATTCCTTCGATATCCTCAACAAGCTTGTAGGGATTTTTTTGAATGATTTCAAGTGTGTTGTCCTTATAGGCCTGATAAATTCTCATTGATATTTGCGGACCAAATCCATACTGATTTAATGCGACCATTACCTGCTCGAGGCCTTGATGGTCCATTAAGGTATCATAGAGCATCTTCGCCTTTTCAGGAGGAAGCCTTGGAATCGAATCTAGTAAAGATGGCTGCGCAAGAATTTTTGAAATAGCATTTTCACCTAATGTTTCAACAATACTTTCTGCTGTCTTCTTCCCAATTCCTTTAAACATCTCACTTGATAAATAGGTGATAACGCCTTGTTTTGTCTGTGGGATTTCTTTGCGAAAGTGTTGGACTTGAAACTGCATCCCAAATTTTGGATGGTCTTTAAATTCGCCGAAGAAAGTGTAAGTTTCCTGTTCATGGATCTTAGGAAAATAGCCTGTTATCACTGCTTCTTTATCTTCATATTGATCATTCGTTTCTTCCACACGGATTCGTAATACGGTGTACAGATTTTGCTCATTATGAAAAATTGTTACCAGATGCCTTCCCCTCACAAACTTACCTTGCTCTTCAAATAAATCGAGTGAGTCCTGTTTTACCATTTCGGCTTCCTCCTTTCATTAGGATGATTATTTTTACTGACCTTTTTCTATTAGCTTTTTCGCATATCCGGCTAAAAGATGGTCTGGCTGTATTTCAAGTGCTTTCTCAAACATTGCTAATGCCTTTTTTGCATCTTCTTTGAAGGCATAGGAAACCCCAAGATTATAGTATGCGTCTGAATGTTCTGCATCTAACTTAAGGCACTTCTCTAATTGCACTATCGCCTCGTCAATTAATTCCAGCTGCGCTAGGCATAATCCATATTGAAAACATGCTTCAGCGTCCTCTTCATTCAACTCGACACTTCTCTGCAAATATGGAAGGGCAAATTTTCCCTGATCCAACTGCACAAGTGTCAGACCTAACATGAAGTAATTGTCACTGGAATGAAGCCCTTTTTTCATGGCATGTTCAAACATATCTTTCGCTGTCTCAAATTTTTCATTGCTGAAATATATATTACCCGCACTATAGTAAGCCGCAGCGGCATTTTCATCTAACTGGATTGCCTTCTCATAAAATTTCAATGCCTTTTCATCGTCACCTACCGCAGAAAGCACATTTCCAAAGTTAATATAGGCGATGGCATCTTGTGGATTTTCTTCAATTACTTCATTAAAAATCTTCGCTGCCTCTTCCCATTTTCCTTCTTGCATGTATTGTACACCTAATTGGTTTTTATCCATTTTTCATCAACTCCATCTTAATTTCGAGTATATCATATATACTAATACCTGAGCATCTAGGCTGAATCTAAAAAATCCCTGACTCCATTTAGGAATCAGGGAAACACCTACCCTACATACGTCAAACGTTGACCATCTTTATAAACTTCATCGATTGTGCCGCCACCAAGACATTCATCACCATTATAAAAAACAACGGCTTGACCTGGGGTAATTGCACGAAGTGGTTCATGAAAAACCACGTTCACTTTATTGTCTTCAAGAAGACGGACGGTAACTTTGTGGTCTTCCTGACGGTATCTGAATTTTGCCGTACATTCGAATTCTACAGGTTTTTCACTGTTCGATACCCAACTAACGTCAGTAGCAATAATTGAATCGGAATAAAGTTTTTCATGATGGAATCCTTGTCCAACATAAAGAACATTTCTTTTTAAATCCTTGCCAATAGCAAACCAAGGTTCACCGGCACCGCCAATCCCTAATCCATGGCGCTGACCAATTGTATGATACATTAAGCCTTCATGCCTGCCCATAACGGTACCATCAAAGGTTTCCATATTTCCCGATTGTGCCGGAAGATATTGGCCAAGAAACTCTTTAAAGTTCCGTTCACCAATAAAGCAAATACCGGTACTATCTTTTTTCGTTGCTGTCGCAAGATTTGCCTCTTTAGCAATTTCCCGTACTCTTGGTTTTTCAAGATTACCAATCGGGAACATGACTTTACTGAGCATATCCTGCGTTAATTGATTTAAGAAGTAGGTTTGGTCCTTATTTTCATCTAAGCCACGGACCATTTTGTACTCGCCATCACGAAACTCCACCTGTGCATAATGACCAGTTGCAAGATAATCAGCACCCAGATTCATCGCATGCTCAAGAAACGCCTTAAATTTGATTTCCTTATTACACATAACATCCGGATTCGGAGTTCTTCCCGCCTTGTATTCTTCAAGGAAATAGGTAAAAACCTTGTCCCAATATTGTTTTTCGAAATTAACTGCATAATAAGGGATACCAATTTGATTACATACACGAATCACATCGTTATAATCCTCTGTTGCGGTACACACTCCGAACTCGTCTGTATCATCCCAGTTTTTCATGAAGATGCCGATGACGTCATACCCCTGTTGCTTTAATAAAAGTGCAGCAACGGAAGAATCCACTCCGCCTGACATCCCAACAACTACTCTTGTATTTTTTCTATCCTTAGTTTCCACTATATTCACCACTCTTCACCTTTCAAATGGTCGTGCATTTATTTTTTCAGACGAGAAACAACCTTTGCTGTTTCGCAAGCCGCCTTAATAATCTGTTCCTTCGTTGTGTTATAGCCAAAGCTATAACGAATCGAATTGGTCAAACGTTCTGATTCCTCACCAAACATGGCAACAAGGACATGTGAAGGTTTAACGGAGCCAGCAGTACAGGCGGAACCACTTGAAACAGCAATACCAGCTAAATCAAGATTAACAAGCATAGCCTCAACGTTTGTTCCCGGAAAGCTTAAGTTTAATACATGGGGTAAGGATTCTTCAAGTATTCCGTTTAATTTGAATTCAATATTTTGTTCCGTTAGCTGCTGAATAAATATTTCTTTATATTCAATAAAAGCTGATCGCTTCTCGGTTTGCATTTTCCCAGAAATCCTTACTGCCTCATGTAAGCCAATAATCGAGGCAAGATTTTCTGTTCCGGCACGCCTTTTTCTTTCTTGGTCCCCACCAAAAGAACGTGGGACCAATTTAACATGGTCACGTGAAAACAGGAAGCCTATTCCTTTTGGACCATTAATTTTATGAGCGGATACTGATAATAAATCAATGCCGCAACGATTTACATCAATTCCTTCGATACCATAGGCTTGGACAGCATCCGTATGAAACAGTGCCTGATGGTCCTTTAAAAGCTGGCCAATTTCACTTATCGGCTGGATGGTGCCCACCTCATTATTACCGTACATAATCGACACCAAAATCGTATCTTCCCTTAATTCCCTGCTCAAATCTGTAAGAGAAATTTTTCCTGTTTCGTCTACCGGTAAATAAGTAACCTCGAAGCCTAGTTTTTCTAATTTCTGACAGGCGTGAAGCACCGCGTGATGTTCTATTTTGGTTGTGATAATATGTTTCCCTATATGCTGATAGCCTTCGGCGACACCAAATAAGGCCATATTATCGGCCTCTGTTCCCCCGCTTGTAAAAATAATCTCATTTTCCTTTGCACCGATACTGCGTGCTAATTCTTCACGAGCTGTATCGATAGAGTGACGTGCTTCCCTGCCAAAAGAATGAATACTGGAAGGATTCCCAAAAGTGTTAGCCATCGCTTCCATCATTTTTTCAACAACGCTAGGATGCATCGGTGTTGTAGCCGCATGGTCGAGATAAATTCGTTCCATTTTTCCACCTTCTATAAAAAATAATTCTTTATTATACCATTCACATTAAATATAAAACATATAACCGTCTATTTCACCGTCTTCGCTATGACTTGCCAGATCAGTGAGCGTGGTCTGATCAAGAACGCCCTTAATCGCATCACGAATTCGAATCCAAAGTTCCCGCTGTGCGGGACCCTCATCTTCTAGTCCCTCAACAAGTGTGATTGGTCCTTCAAGGACACGAATCACATCACCTGCAGTAATTTTTGAAGGTTCTAGGGCAAGAACATAACCGCCGTACGCTCCACGGATACTTCTTACCAATCCCGCATTTCGGAGCGGGGCAATTAATTGTTCAAGATAATGTTCCGATAAACCATTAGCCTGAGCAATGGCTTTTAAGGATGTAGGACCCTCACCATAATTTTTTGCAAGTTCAATCATGATCGTAAGGCCATAACGGCCTTTCGTCGAAATTTTCATCTATAAGCACCTCTATTCGTTTTGATTCAGTATTTATTTAAGTAGTATTCCAATAAAAAATCCTTAGTAATTTGATAGACATTAGCTATTATAGCATATTGTTCTTTAATATGCTTTTTCGCTAAAAAATGATAGAGTTAAGATAATTCATTTTATAAGTTGGAGAGGTTATCATGCAACAAAAACCGCTTGCATTCCGTATGCGCCCTAGAACAATTGATGAAGTTGTCGGCCAGCAGCATTTGGTGGCCGAGGATAAAATAATTGCCCGGATGGTGAAGGCCAAACAGCTAACATCAATGATTTTATATGGCCCGCCCGGTATCGGTAAAACCTCAATTGCGAGTGCTATTGCCGGAAGTACGAAGTATGCTTTTCGTACCCTTAACGCTGTCACAAATAATAAAAAGGACATGGAAATTGTTGCCGCTGAGGCAAAAATGTCTGGAAAGGTGATACTACTCCTCGACGAGGTCCACCGTCTTGATAAAGGGAAACAGGATTTCTTACTCCCTTACCTAGAAAATGGGATGATTACGTTAATAGGAGCGACAACCAGCAACCCCTATCATGCAATTAATCCTGCTATTCGAAGCCGCTGTCAGATATTTGAACTCAAACCGTTGTCGGCTGAGGAGATAAAGACCGCTCTCCTGCGTGCAATTGAAGATCCAGAGCGAGGATACGGCCGCTTGAGAGTAAAAATTTCGGAGGAGGCATTAAATCATTTTGCCCAAGCTTCGAACGGTGACGTAAGAAGCTCGTTAAATGCACTTGAGCTAGCGATTCTTTCGACAGATACGGCAGATAATGAAGTCATTCCTATTGATTTACAAACGGCTGAGGAATGCATGCAAAAGAAAAGCTATGGTTCTGATAGGGATGGTGATGGTCATTATGATGTGCTATCCGCCTTTCAAAAATCAATCCGCGGCAGTGACGTAAATGCTGCGCTCCATTACCTAGGAAGATTAATAGAAGCGGGCGATCTTCAAAGCATTAGCAGACGACTGCTTGTCATTGCTTATGAAGATATTGGACTCGCTAGCCCGCAAGCAGGAGCTCGTACGTTAGCAGCGATTGAAACCTCTGAACGAATTGGTTTTCCCGAAGCAAGAATTCCGCTTGCAAATGCAGTGATTGAGTTGTGCTTATCACCAAAATCAAACTCAGCAGTAATCGCCATTAGCGAAGCACTTGCAGATATCCAAAAGGGAAACATCGGTGAAATACCTGATCATTTACGCGATGCCCATTATAAAGGGGCCAAGGAGCTTGGTAGAGGAATTGGCTACTTATATCCTCATGATTACGAAGCAGGCTGGGTTCCACAACAGTATTTACCAAATAAGTTAAGAAGCAAACAATACTATCACCCTAAGAAAACCGGTAAATTTGAGCAGGCCTTGGCAAATGTTTACGGTAAATTAACGCGTAAAAAATAACCTTCAGGAATTTACCTGAAGGTTATTTTTATTATGCAGCAACGTCTCGCTTGTTAAAAACATAGAAGGCGAGAAATTGAAAAATCACGAAGTAAACAAGGATCATGATGATTGAGAAGGTAATTGTCATCCCTTCAACTAATGGTGCTCCTTCGAAATACTGCATTAAGTTTGTATTCGCAAACAAAATATATTTTGCCCATGTAAATTTCATCGATAATAAACCAGTTAGTGAAGAACCCATAAACATTAAAAATATTGATAACCCAATTGCTAAGGAACTGTTCCTGAAAACAGAGGATATCATGAATGCCATCGTTGCCAGCATAATCATCTCAATAGAAGCCAACCCATAGTAATTGATTAAATAAATCACCATATGCTGCTCGGTTACTTGTCCATCAAAATAATTTAAATAAGGTATGGCTTGTTCCGGCAATCCAAAGAGAATCGTCCCTAGTACCGCAGAAAAGACAAATAAGGACACAACCAGCAACAAGGCAAACAGTAATACTGTCAAATACTTTGATAATAATATTTTGCTTCGATTAATTGGCCGAATTAATAATAGCTTAATTGTCCCCCAAGTAAATTCACTTGCGACAATCCCGGCGGAAACAATAATTGTAAACAAGCCAGCCAATATGATAATTTCTGAACTATCCTTTACGAACGACCAACTATTATATTTTTCTCTAAAAGGAATATCATGCTCGATTCGATACTCGTTAATGGCAATTTGCTTTTTATAATAATCCTGTTCGACTTTCATCGGACTTGAATCTAACTGACTCTTTAATGCCTCATTTTCCTGAACTAGTACTGTCTTCCAATCCTCGTTATGATTCTGATCCGTTCCATTTTCTTGGTACTTCATAAATGCACCCGTAATGGCAACAATTAACAACAAAATAGCAAGCATTACATATGTACCCGGTCTTCTAAAAATCTTCATCCATTCATTTCGTATTAAATTAAGCACGTTTGCCCGCCCCCTTATCTGACGTCACTTCAAGGAAGCGATCTTCTAGTGTTTTTGCTACTTCTTTTATTCCATAAAGTTTTATTCCGCCTTCGACGAACATATTTACGATTTGAGGTATTTCTTCTTTTGCGAGTGTGACCGTTATCCCATTTCTTGAACTAGTGACAGATACATTCGGGAAGTTGGATTGCAGAAGCGAGAGTGCGGTTTCACTAGGGGTGACCTCAAACTCGAAGGTTGCTTCATGGCCTTGAACAAAATCATGTACAAGCTGTACATCAATAAGGCGACCATCCTGAATAATTCCAATTCTATCACACATCATTTCCATTTCTGACAGCATATGACTTGAAACAATAACCGCCATCTTTTTCTCTCTTGCAAGTAAACGGATGTAGTCACGAATTTCTCTGATTCCAGCTGGATCCAAACCATTTGTCGGCTCGTCCAATATTAATATATCTGGATCATGTAAAAGGCATTGCGCTACACCTAATCTTTGACGCATACCCAGTGAGTACGTTTTAACCTTGTCGTTAATGCGACTCGTTAATCCAACAAGTTTAACAACTTCATCAATTTTTTCTTTTGTAATTCCTTTAGACATTCTCGCAAAATGAATGAGATTTTGGTACCCGGTAAGAAATTTATACATTTCCGGATTTTCGACAATTGCACCAACATGTCTAACCGCATCCTCGAATTTTGTTTTTATACTTGAACCAGCGATGGTAATATCCCCAGAGGTAATACCCATTAAACCGACAATCATCCGAATGGTCGTAGTTTTTCCCGCACCATTTGGACCAAGAAAGCCAAAGACCTCTCCTTTATTCACCTCAAAGCTGATATTATCAATGATCTTTCGCCCTTTAATTACTTTGGTGACATCCTTGAGTACTATGATAGATTCCAATGTTTTTCCCCTCTCTGCATTTATACCTCTATTAAGTTTACCGCATTTTTCTAATAATTTCCTTCAAAAAAAATAACCCCAAACTTTTTAAGTTTGGGGCATTTGTTATTTCTCATCGGATACCCGTTGAATTTTTATATCCTTTAGAAGTTTTCTAACAACATAACTTGCCATG
This sequence comes from Neobacillus sp. FSL H8-0543, assembly GCF_038592905.1. GTDB lineage: Bacteria > Bacillota > Bacilli > Bacillales > Cytobacillaceae > Neobacillus. The sequence goes on from NZ_CP151943.1 coordinate 919,130, forward strand.
ATCAGTCCGCAGGCAGATGGAACAAAGGCATTTGAGGCTGGGGGCATTTGTCCTTTTCTTGTTGCCGCTTGTTCATTTCCAACTTCTTTTTTAATATCTTCGCGAATGACAATTGGACTTTCATCGGAAAAGACAACAGGAATGCCTTTATGGATTCTTTCCTTGCGTAGCTTTTGGCGGATAACCTTTGCGATTGGGTCCGTATGTGTTTTGGAAATATCTACAATTTGGAAGCGGGTAGGATCCATCTTATTGGCAGCACCCATGCTCGAAATGATTGGGATGTTTCTTTTTAAACATTCCTTCATCAGATGAATTTTATAAACAATTGTATCTGAGGCATCGACGACAAAATCTAAATTGTAATTAAAAAATTCCTCATAGGTATCTTCTGTATAAAAGATTTTTAAAGCAATTACTTCACAATCAGGGTTAATATCCTTTATTCGCTCTTTCATAAGATCTACTTTCGGTTGACCAATCGTAGATAGGAGAGCAATAAGCTGGCGGTTAATGTTGGTAATATCAACATCATCTTTATCGACTAGTATTAAACGGCCCACACCAGAGCGTGCAAGCGCCTCAGCAGCGAATGAGCCAACTCCCCCCACTCCCAAAACAGCAACGGTGCTGTTTTTCATGATTTCCATACCTTCTTTGCCCATGGCAAGTTCATTACGAGAAAATTGATGTAACATACGTTCCTCCAGAAATTTAGATTCGATTCATTATTAAATATCTTTTACCCTAAAAAATATATCATACCTTTACTTAAAAACAAGTATTTTGATGGGAATTATAATAGTTTTACTTGTGGAAAGCCTTTTTCCAATTTTCATTTTTCGGAGCTCGTAGACGGCTTCTACGTGACCTCTTTTTCTGACTTTTTCTTTTTAAGGTCACGTAGACAGCCTCTACGTGACCTCTTTTTCCGATTTTTCTTTTTTCAGGGCACGTAGACAGTCTCTACGTGACCCCTTTTTCTGATTTTTCTTTTTTCAGGTCACGTAGACAGCCTCTACGTGACCTCTTTTCCGATTTTCCCATTTTCAGGACACGTAGACGGCTACAGCGCACTCTATTTTCCCTCCAACTGGTAGATATCGAGGACTTACCCCTTGGATAACCCACAATCCGCAAAAAAGCAAATAAAAATAGCCCCCTGCTTATGCAGGGGACTATTTTTATAAGAGTCCCAATGGTGCCGTCGCTCTTGTGCCTTCTTTTGATCCCGCTACTTTCGCAGGTGGGTGTCTTGTTCCTAGTTTATGCAAGTCCCCTTACCGTGAAGGTGGGGCATTTACGCAGCTAGGAAACTCCGGACTCCCGAAGAAATAATGTTGGTCAAAAGATAGGTAATACAACGTACATTTCAGGACGCTTATTTGATTGGTTTTATAATAACATATATTAAAAACACTTTCAAGGATTCATGTAACCGTTTTATTCGCCTTATTTCTTAACCTTTAATGACAAGTAAAGCTCATTTAACTGGGCTTCTGAAACCTCACCAGGTGCATCTGTTAACAAACAACTTGCACTAGCAGTTTTTGGAAATGCAATCGTATCCCGTAAATTAGTGCTTCCAGCTAGAAGCATCACCAAACGGTCTAACCCAAGGGCAATTCCTCCATGTGGAGGTGTTCCATATTCGAAAGCATTTAGCAGGAAGCCAAACTGATTCTTAGCTTCTTCAGGTGTGAAACCGAGAACACTAAACATTTTTTCTTGAACAGTTCTTTCGAATATCCTTAATGATCCTCCGCCGAGCTCGTATCCGTTTAACACAAGGTCATAAGCTTGCGCACGCACTCTGCCCGGGTCTGTATCGAGGTAAGGAAGATCTTCCCTAACAGGCATGGTAAATGGATGATGGGCAGCATAATAGCGTCCCTCTTCCTCTGCGTATTCAAGAAGCGGCCAATCAGTAACCCACAAGAAGTTGAACTGACTTTGATCAATTAAATTTAATTCTTTCCCTAACTTTAAGCGGAGAGCGCCTAATGCATCAGCAACAACCTTCTGTTTATCTGCAACAAATAGCAAGAGGTCACCCGGATTTGCTTCAAGCGTAGCCTTAAGGGCATTTGCATCCTCATCACCAAAGAACTTCGCAATTGGACCTTTCAGACCATCTTCATCTACCTTTAGCCATGCAAGCCCCTTTGCCCCGTATACAGCAACAAATTCTGTTAACGCATCGATGTCTTTCCGGGAATAGTTATCAGCTGAACCTTTTACATTGATTGCCTTAACCTGCCCCCCATTAGTAACGGCAGCAGAAAATACTTTAAAGCCTGAATCCTTAACAACTTCTGAAAGGTCAACAAGTTCCAGTCCAAAACGAGTATCCGGTTTATCTGAACCGAAGCGGCTCATCGCTTCATCATAAGTCATCCTTGGGAAAGCAGCAGGTACTTCAACACCTTTTACTTCCTTCATTAACTGAGTCATCATTCTTTCCATCATCTTAATGATATCCTCTTGACTTAAGAAACTAGTCTCAATATCGATTTGTGTAAATTCCGGCTGACGGTCTGCACGCAAATCCTCATCGCGGAAGCAACGGGCAATCTGATAGTAACGCTCAATCCCGCCAACCATTAACATCTGTTTAAAAAGCTGCGGTGATTGCGGAAGGGCATAGAATTCACCAGGATGCACGCGGCTTGGTACAAGATAGTCACGGGCCCCTTCAGGTGTACTTTTTGTCAAAATCGGTGTTTCAATATCCAAAAATCCTTCAGAATCAAGAAAATCTCTAATTTGCTTCGTCACTTGATGACGCATTTTTAAGGTTTCAAAAATAACTGGACGGCGGAAATCTAAATAACGATATTTAAGACGAATGTCTTCCGATGCATCTGTTTTATCCGATATTGTAAACGGAGGTGTTTTCGCCTCATTAATAATCGTCACTTTTTCCGCATGGACTTCAATCGTTCCAGTCTTTAGGTTTGGATTAACCGTTCCAGCTTCGCGCGCGACAACTGTCCCAACGATATCTAAAACAAACTCATTGCGGATTTTTTCAGCGGCCTCTAGGGCTTCCTTTGATAAGTCCGGGTTGAATACGACTTGAACAATTCCTGAACGGTCGCGGAGGTCAATAAAAATCAGTCCGCCTAAATCTCGGCGTTTTTGGACCCACCCTTTTAGCGTTACTTTTTCACCTATAGCTGATTCTGGAACATCACCGCAAAAATATGATCGACCATACATATTACTCACTCCTCCCAATCCTTTATCTCTTGTAAATGTTTGCTCAAGTCCGCTAAATCAACTTCCACTTGTTCGCCCGTTTCCATATTTTTCAAATTAATAATATTATTTTTCAATTCCTCGTCACCAAGTACGGCAACATACTTCGCTTTCAATCGATCAGCAGCCTTAAATTGAGCTTTGATTTTTCGATTTAGATAATCTCTCTCAGCAGAAATACCAGCCAATCGAAGCTGTTGCAGAAGCCCGACACTATAGTCCTTTGCTTCCTCACCGAGGGTTGCTATATAGCAATCAATCGGCTGATTAATATTAAGCTCGACTCCTTCTGCATTAAGTGCTGCAATAAAACGCTCGATACTTAAGGCAAACCCAATTCCAGGTGTTTCTGGGCCACCAATTTCTTCAGCTAAGCCGTTATATCGACCGCCGCCACATAAAGTGGTAATAGCACCAAAGCCCTCGGCATCACTCATAATTTCAAACGCAGTGTGATTGTAATAATCTAAGCCGCGAACGAGATTTGGGTCAACAACAAAAGTAATATCCAATTGAGTTAAGTACTTTTGCAGTTTTTCAAAATAGGCTTTTGACTCCTCATTTAAATAATCGATGATGGATGGTGCAGAAGCCATCAATTCGTGCTTGTGGTCTTGTTTACAGTCAAGGATCCTTAATGGATTTTTTTCAAGACGGTTCTGGCAATCCTGACAAAACTCTCCAATCCGTGGCTTAAAGTGGTTAACTAACGCATTGCGGTGAGCGTTTCTGCTCTCCTTGTCTCCGAGACTATTAACAACGAGCTTCAGTTTCTTTAAGCCCATTTCCTTATATAAATTCATCGCTAGTGAAATTACCTCAGCATCGATAGCCGGGTCATTACTTCCTAACGCCTCAATGCCAAATTGGACAAATTGACGGAAGCGACCTGCCTGAGGGCGTTCATATCGGAACATTGGCCCCAAATAATAAAGCTTAACAGGCTGGTTGGCATAGCCAAACATCTTCTTCTCTACAAACGATCTAACAACAGCGGCCGTTCCTTCTGGTCTTAGCGTCAGGCTGCGGTCTCCCCGATCAGTAAAGGTGTACATTTCTTTTTGCACAATATCAGTTGTATCGCCTACACCTCTAGAGAATAAATCCGTATGTTCAAAGATTGGTGTCCGAATTTCTTGATATTGATATTTTTCGCAAAGTTCTCTCGCCTTTGCCTCAATCAGCTGCCACTTTTCTACCTCTCCGGGCAGAATGTCTTGGGTGCCTCTAGGAATACTAATAGACATAGCAAAATTTCCTCCTTCGCATATGTAATAATCTCTTTTAAAAAATAAAAAACTCCCGTCCCTTGTATAAATACAAGGGACGAGAGTTATAATTCCCGCGGTGCCACCCTAGTTAAAGGCAAATTGAATATGCCTTCCACTTTTACAGTTAACGCCTGCTTACGTTCTTCTCCTACTAAAGTAAAACTCTTTCAGAGCGAAGCCTACGGAGTGTTCATTCATTAAGTAACATGCAGAAATGCTTTCAGCCTGGGGCATTTCCTCTCTTATCATGTTTTAGTCTTAATTACTATGCTCCATCATTGGTTATTTCATTTTGTTTTATTTATATAATAATACGGAGCATCGTTTCTAATGTCAAGAACGATTTAAGATCTTTCCAAATGTTTTTTCAACTTTCTAACATCTCCGATTGTCAGTCCGAATTCGGATGCCAGTTCAAAGGTACCATTATTTTGTTCCTTTTGAATAAAATCATGAAAATCCACACCAAACATCCTGCTTTCCATGGACTGAACATTCATTCCCTTTTCACTTGATCTCATCACATTTCACCTCGTCCTCTTCCTCTATACTCCTATTATTTCCATCAATTCGAAAAACTTACACAAAAAAGGTGATTTTAAAAAAGACATAATATTAACAATAAAGGAATGATTTTCATGTAGTTATACGCTAAAATAGAGGATGAAAAAGGGGGGAGACAATGTGCAGAAGGTTTAGTCTACCTTTATTTTGCTTCATGTTAGTTTTCGGTGCCTTTCAGTTGCCAGAAAAAAGCTATGCAACAGGCGGTACGATTACGATAGCTGAGGAGACCGTCAATGTACGCAGCGGCCCGAGTTTAAGCTACCAATTAGTGAAGCAAGTAAAGCACGGCGAAAAATACTCGATGATAAAAGAACAGAATAACTGGATTGAAATCCAGCTTTCTAGCGGAAAAACAGGATGGGTGGCCAATTGGGTTGTAACAATAAACAGCAGCTTTGCTTCAAAAGCAGCTAAAGGCTCAATGCAAGCAACCGCAGAAGTGTCTGAAGACCAATTACGCGTTCGTTCCGGTCCGGGGACAAGCTTCCGGATCATCGGTGTTTTAAACAAAGGACAAGCTGTCACGGTCCTTGAAGACAATGAAAACTGGTTAAAGGTCAAAACGGATTTCGGCGAAGGCTGGGTAACCCGACAATACGTATTAATAAAGAATAGTCAGGATCCTCCTAAGTCAGAATCAAAAAAAACAAGCACGGGTGTTGTTAATGAATTAATAAATGTAAGAAATGAGCCTTCCATATCAAGTACTATTCTTGGGAAACTCCCAAAAGGAAGAACCATTACCATTTATTCCAAAAAGGATAATTGGTTAGAGATACAGTTTGAAAATCAAAAGGCATGGGTCAGCGCTGATTATGTTCAAACCGAAGGAGAAAACGAAAAGGCAGAAAAAAGTTCTAGCGGGATTACAGGAGAGTTAACGGCAAGCACTCTTAATGTTCGCAGCAATTATTCATTAAATTCAAGCATCGTTGGAACAATTACAAAAGGACAGCGATTTTCGATTATTGAGGAAAACAACAATTGGATTAAAATTGAATACCAGCCAGGCAAGTTTGGCTGGGCAGCTGGCTGGTACTTTAGTAAGAATCAATCCCAAGAAAATCTTAGTTCAAAAGATAGTAAAATTACCATCCTTCATAATGGGACAAACATCCGAAAAAGCCCATCTGTTGAATCAGAGGTTCTTCACCGAGCGAATGAAGGGGAAACTTTTTCTATTAAAAAGGCAGAAAATAATTGGTATGAAATTAGCCTTGGAGATGGTTCAAGCGGGTTTGTAGCCGGTTGGATTGTCACCGCCAATGGAGCTGGTCCAATTATTGAAAAACAAGGTGTAGAAAGTTATCTTAAATACAAAACCATCGTCATTGACCCCGGTCACGGAGGGATTGATGACGGTGCAACGGGAACGAATGGAACACGCGAAAAAGAACTGACACTGCGAACAGCTACGCTTTTATATGACAAGTTAAAATCGGCTGGTGCTAATGTTATTCTAACTAGAAGCAACGATTCCTATCTCCCCCTTCCCTCAAGGGTAAGGACGGCTGGTGTACACCAAGCAGATGCATTTATAAGCCTGCATTATGATAGCAATTTAGACAGAAGCATCCGGGGGATGACTGGTTACTATTATCATCCCTATCAAAAGGAGCTCGCCGACTATTTATACCATTCAACAAATGAGCACACAAGATTGAAAAGTCGCGGTGTACGTCAAGGTGATTACCACGTGATTCGTGAAAACAATCAGAAATCAGTGCTCATGGAACTAGGTTATATTAGCAATCCTGAGGAAGCGATGACACTAAATTCGAGTCAATTCCAAGAAAATGCAGCAACAGGTCTTTATAATGGACTTGCACGCTTCTTTAAAGATAATTAAATACTGTAGCGTTGAAATTGTTACTTGTTGATTGGAGCGGAAGGCGCGAAAGACTCCTCGAAAACGCTAGCGCATTTCCTTCGTGCGGTGAGTATTCAAAGGAAGCTTATTCAATGTCCTGCGGGAGGACGGGGCAGGGGAGACCCCGCAGGAGCTTTAGCGACGAGGAGGCTCCCCGGACCGCCCGCGGAAAGCGAAGCGCCTGGAGCTCCAATCAACAGATAAGTTAACACAATAAACAAAAGGCTTGGCACCTATAAATGTGCCAAGCCTTTTGTTTTGTATAGTTTAGGATTTACTTTCAATGATAAGTGTAACCGGACCATCGTTCGTTAAGTCAACATCCATCATCGCGCCAAATCGGCCAGTCTCAACCTTTATATTTTTGTTTCTTAGTAAACGGTTAAAGGTTTCGTAAAGGAGATTTGCTTGATCAGGTCTTGCAGCATCCATGAAATTAGGTCTTCTCCCTTTACGGCAATCACCATATAGCGTGAACTGTGAGATCGAGAGAATTTCACCGCCGACATCGATTAAGGATAAATTCATTTTCCCGGCATCATCTTCAAATATCCTTAAATTAACTATTTTCTCTGCCAAAAATGCTGCATCCGCTTCGGTGTCTTCATGTGTGACACCAACAAGCAAAACAAGACCTTTTGAAATCTGTCCAACAATTCTTTCGTCAACGGTAACTTTAGCCTTTTTACTGCGCTGAACAACAACTCTCATCTTTTAAGAAACTCCTTAATTCATGATTCGACGAACGGAATAAATATCCCGTATCTGTTTAATCCGATCTACTACCCTTTGCAAATGGTTAACGTTGTTAATAGCAATAGACATGCTAATCGTTGCCATTTTATTGCGGTCAGACCGACCTGATACGGCTGAGATATTTGTTTTCGTTTCATTGACTGCTTGTAATACTTCATTTAATAATCCGCGACGATCATAGCCGCTAATTTCAATATCAACATTATATTCTTTGCGATCATTCAACGAGGTTTCCCACTCGACAGGGATTAATCTTGCCTGCGCATCGTTTGAATCAATATTCGTGCAATCAGAACGGTGAACAGAAACACCACGCCCTTTTGTGATAAAGCCAACAATTTCATCACCAGGGACAGGATTACAGCACCTTGATAATCGGATTAATAAATTATCTATCCCAGAGACGCGAACACCGGATTCACGTTTTTTGGTCGATGGAAATGCTTTTAAATCTGTAATGGCATTCGAAATATCCGAAGATAGTTCCTTATCACGCTTTTTCCGCCACTTCTCTGTTAAACGGTTTGCAACTTGCAGCGCTGTTACACCGTTATAACCGACTGCTGCGTACATATCATCTTCACTGAAAAAATTAAACTTTTCAGCTACCTTTTTTATATTATCTGCTGTTAAAATTTCCTTTAAATCGAATTCCATTGCACGAATTTCTTTTTCAACTAACTCTTTACCTTTAACAACATTTTCTTCTCGACGCTGTTTCTTGAAAAAGGCACGAATTTTGTTCTTTGCCTGTGAAGTTTGTGCAAGCTTTAACCAATCTTGACTTGGTCCATAAGAATGCTTGGAAGTGAGGATCTCGATAATATCCCCTGTCTTCAGCCTATAGTCGAGCGTCACCATTTTGCCGTTCACTTTTGCACCTATCGTTTTATTGCCAATTTCCGAATGGATGCGGTATGCAAAATCAATAGGAACTGAACCAGACGGCAATTCAATAACATCACCTTTTGGTGTAAACACAAACACCATATCTGAAAACAAGTCAATTTTCAGTGATTCCATAAACTCCTCCGCATTTGCGGTATCATTTTGGAATTCGAGAATTTCTCTAAACCAAGTTAATTTTTGTTCATAAGAGGTAGTATCACTAAGCGCTTTCCCCTCTTTATATGCCCAGTGTGCAGCAATACCAAATTCAGCAATCCGGTGCATTTCAGAGGTTCTAATTTGCACTTCTAGCGGATCACCCTTTGGACCAATCACGGTGGTATGCAAGGATTGATACATATTCGGCTTTGGCATCGCAATATAATCCTTGAACCGACCTGGCATAGGTTTCCAGCATGTATGAATGATACCTAAAACAGCGTAGCAATCCTTAATACTGTTCACGACAATCCGAACAGCCAGCAAATCATAAATTTCACTAAATTGTTTATTTTGGAGAGCCATCTTGCGATAAATACTATAAATATGCTTTGGCCGTCCTGAAAGTTCAGCACTGATGGATACCTCTTCCATCCTTCCGCTCACTTCAAGCATAACATCTTCTAAATACTGCTCTCGTTCCGCACGCTTTCTCTTCATTAAGTTTACAATCCGGTAGTATTGCTGCGGATTTAAATACCTTAATGCAGTATCTTCTAACTCCCACTTAATCTTAGAGATACCTAGACGGTGAGCCAAAGGTGCAAAGATCTCAAGTGTCTCATTTGAAATCCGACGTTGCTTTTCAATAGGAAGATGTTTAAGCGTCCTCATATTATGCAAGCGGTCAGCAAGCTTAATCAAAATAACACGGATATCCTGGGCCATAGCCACAAACATTTTTCTGTGGTTTTCTGCCTGCTGCTCCTCGTGGGATTTATATTTAATTTTCCCTAGCTTTGTCACGCCATCAACAAGCATAGCCACTTCATCATTAAAGGCCACTTGAATGTCTTTTAACGTAACATCCGTGTCTTCTACGACGTCATGAAGAAAACCCGAGGCAACCGTTGCAGGATCCATCTCCAAGTCAGCCAAAATTCCAGCAACCTGAATGGGATGAATAATATAAGGCTCACCTGATTTTCTATATTGTTCACGATGGGCATGTTTAGCGAATTCATACGCCTTTGCAACTAATTCAACATGTTCCTCGTTCAAATAGGCTTTAGCTTTATCGATGACCTGATCGGCGGTTAACACTTGATCGTTCGCCATAAGAATCACCTTTTTTTTCGTCTCATTTTATTATTAAATGTATACTAACTCATTTCGTTACAATTTTCACATGTCTAACACGAGTTTTCTTACTATTATCGAAAAAAAAAGCGAAGATGTAAAGGGTTAGACACCTATTTTTTCGAGTTTTCCAAAAAAAATGTCGAAATAAATATAATTATAGCTAAAATCGCACTCTTCTTATAACAAGAGAGCACTCGTCCTCCGAGTGCCCCCATAAATATTAGTACTTCATTAATGTTAAAATATCGTAACCGCCAAGTTTACTTCGGCCATCAAGGTAGGATAACTCAATAAGAAAAGCAATACCTGCTACTATGCCGCCAAGTTCTTCAACTAATTGAATGGTTGCACCAATCGTGCCCCCAGTTGCTAATAAATCATCTGTAATTAAAACACGTTGTCCTGGTTTAATCGCATCTTTATGAATCGTTAAAACATCAGTGCCATATTCCAATCCATAATTAACCTTAATCGTTTCTCTTGGAAGTTTACCTTCTTTTCGAACAGGAGCAAATCCAAGTCCTAATGAATAGGCCACAGGACAGCCAATAATAAAGCCGCGCGCTTCAGGACCAACAACCACATCAATGTTTTTTTCCTTTGCATAGGAAACAATTTGGTCTGTTGCATATTTATAGGCCTCACCGTTATCCATTAAAGTAGTAATATCTTTGAATTTTATACCTGGCTTCGGATAATCCTCTACGATTGTGATAAATTGTTTTAAGTCCATTACTTTATTGCCTCCTCAGTTATAACCGGCTCTTCTATGACGTCATCGAACCAGTTCTTTAGGTCCTGAAAGGATGAAAACAATAAATCTCTTTCAAGAGCAAACTGAGCCTGTTTCGTTTGATAGGTGTGAGAGTCAGTTAAATCACGCTTATGCGCTTGTTTATTCAACGTAATAAATCCCTTGTTCATTGTAACAAATTCCAGTTCAGAAAACACCCGTGACATAAAGGTGATCGTTTCCTGTGACCAGCCTCGTTTTTTTGCAATCACTTCCCCATAACGTCCTAAATCAATGGGGCCTTTTTTCATAAGTAGTGCATAAAACCATTTAAAATGATCTCTTGTCGGTATCGTGCTGAAAAAATCACTATTCTCTTTTTGAAAATAAGCATATATCCGAGCTGGTTTTTTCCCCTTAAATAAATGGATAAGAATCTCCTTTGAAGGCGGAAAGTCCATTAATACAATATTGGCATTCTTGCTATTAAAATTTTTCGCCACTTCAACATCATGTATATATGTTATCTCATCTTTTAGTGCAGGATCTGCTTTATCAAGCTGTTCCTTATTAAAAATAATAAATTTCCGCTTTTCCTTCGGGATGGTGCCGTCCATTAAACGAATCCTTTTCACTCCGCGGTGATCAAATAATTGCCAGGTATCTACCGCAATATCTTGGATAAATATTTGTGGTTTACGAATATTATTCCACTCATTTACAGATAATTCACCTATTATTGATATTTTAGCGGCTGGTGAAATTTGGTCAACTAATGTACCTAAACCAAATCCAATTCCATCTAGATTGACACCACTATCATTAACCAGTACTTTTAAATGATTTTGATCAGACCCAATTTTCCTGATTGAGGAAATCTGGACATCACTGATTAGCACCTTCGGCTTTGGGTTGTCCATTCCAAATGGTGCAAGTAGGTTTAATTCTTCAAGTGTTGGTAAATTTATCTCATCAAGGGTAATTTCATGGTCTAGTGATGTAACCGCAATAAAATCTTCATCTGTCAATTGCTCATTTGCTAATTTATTTAATCGTGAGCGCAGTAACGAGACATCCTCAAGATTCAGCGTCATTCCTGCAGCCATCGGATGGCCTCCGAAGTGCGGCAGGATATCTCGGCATGTAGATAAGTTTTCAAATAAATCAAACCCTGCAATACTGCGTGCTGACCCCTTTGCCAGGCCCTTTTCCTTATCAAAAGAAAGGACAATCGTCGGCCGGTAGTATTTTTCAACTAGCCTAGAGGCAACGATCCCAATGACACCTGCATTCCATCCTTCCTTACCGATGACAAGGACAGAATTCGAATCAATTGGAAAATTATTCTCCACTTCTTCGATTGCCTCTATAGTAATCGAGTTAACAATTGATTGTCTTTGTTTATTTAAAGCATCCATTTCCGCTGCTAAGCTCTGCGCTTCATTTGGATCATTAGTGAGAAGCAGCTGAACGGCAAGATCAGCATTTTCTAGGCGGCCAACAGCATTAATTCTCGGTGCAAGCGTAAAACCAATTGTTTCTTCCGTTATCGCCTGTGAATTAACACCTGCCAATTTAAGGATTGCCTTTAGGCCTATATTTTGCGTAACCTTTAGCTTTTCTAAGCCTTTTTTTACTAAAAGGCGATTTTCATCCTTTAACGAAACTAAATCAGCAACGGTTCCAATTACAGCGATTTCAAATAGGTGCTCTGGAATGACTTCGTATAGTGCATGAGCTAATTTAAAGGCTACTCCCACTCCAGCGAGTTCCCGAAACGGATAAATACTATCAGGAAGTTTTGGATGGATAATGGCTAGTGCTTCTGGCAATTCCGGTCCAGGCTCATGGTGGTCAGTAATGATTAAATCGACACCAAGCTCTTTTGCAACTTTAGCTTCATGGATTGCTGATATTCCCGTATCAACTGTAATTATTAATTTTATCCCTGTTTCAGCTGCATGACGAAATGCTGGCTCATTAGGGCCATAGCCTTCCGTAAAACGGTTAGGTATATAGAATTGAACGTTTGCTCCTAATTCCATGAGGGTAATCATTAATACCGAGGTGCTGCTAACACCATCGGCGTCATAGTCACCATATATGAGGATTGGTTCTTGATTATCAATTGCCTCACGGATTCTTATAACAGCTAAATCCATACCTTTTAGTAAATAGGGATCATGAAATTGTTCCTTACCATATAAAAAAAACTGTGCAGACTCAACAGTATCTATTCCGCGGTTAATAAGCATCGACGCAACAAGTGGTGTTATATTCAATTCTTTTTCAAGTGTTTTGACTAGTTGACTATCAGATTCACGAACAATCCATCTCGTTTTCGACTTTAACATGCGTTCACCCCTCAGACTTTACTATTATACAGGAGCAGAACCAAGCTTTCAATCATTGATATTTTCCTTTTGCAAAATAAAAACCGCAGAATGGTCTGCGGTTTTTTTGCATTAAACTTGTGGTTCGTCAGAGTATTTTTTCTTTTCCTTTACTGTTCGAATCGTACCCTTCTTTTTCAATTCTTTCGCTTTTAAAACAACCCAAAGGTTTGTAGCAATGAAGACGGAAGAATACACACCAGAAATTAATCCTACTAATAATGCAATGGAGAAGTTTTGAATCGATTCATTGCCAAAGATAACCAACGCAACAACAGTAAATGTTACAGTAAGCACTGTATTAAATGAGCGTGTTAATGTTTGACGAAGACTTACATTGACAACTTCTACAATTTCATCGAAGGTCTTAAGACGCTTTTTCTTATGCAAGTTCTCGCGCATCCGGTCGAAGGTTACAATCGTATCGTTAATTGAATAACCAATAATTGTTAACACAGCAGCAATAAAGGTTAAGTCTACTTCCAGTCTGGTGATACTGAAGAAAGCAAACATGAAAAAGGCATCGTGTAACAAGGAAACGATAGCAGCTATGGCCATGGCAAATTCAAATCGGATGGTTACATAAAGAATAATTCCGATCGATGCAATGATAAGTGCGATAACACCATTTTTCGCTAGTTCTTTTCCGACCGTTGGTGAAACAGTACTAACATTCGGATCGGCACCAAATTCTTTATGAAACTCCGCTTTCAACTCAGCAATTTCGTCTTTTGATAATACCCCTACTAATCTGGTTGAGGCTCTGTCTTTATTATCGCCAGAAATAACAATACCTTCTGTTTCTAGATCAAGTTTGTCAAATGCACTTTCCACCTGTTCCGTTGTAAGTGGGGCATCCGACGATACATCAATCCGGGTACCGCTTGAAAAATCGATGGAAAGATTCAGACGGAAAATGAGAATTATTACTAATCCAACAGCAAGTAACGCACCTGAAATCATAAAGAATAGTTTTCTATATTTTACAAAATCAAACCTGTCCCATCTTGTTGGAAGATCAATTGTATCAAAGTTTTCTGCAATATCCTTAATCGCTGATTTTTTCACACTAAACCAGCCTATCCGTTTATTCAAGAAACCGCTATTTACCCATAATCCTAGCAATAGACGTGATCCATACACAGCTGTAATAAAGCTTAGCAGGATACTCACCAATAACATGGTGGCAAATCCTTTAATTGAGCTTGTCCCGTAATAGAACAGAACAGCTGCAGTTAACATTGTTGTTAAGTTGGCATCAAGGATAGATGTAAAGGCATTTTTGTTACCTGCCTGAAATGCAGATTTTACCGATTTGCCTACCTTGAGTTCTTCCCTAATCCGTTCAGCGGTGATAATGTTCGCATCGACAGCCATACCTACCCCGAGGATAAGGGCGGCGATTCCCGGCAAGGTTAATACAGCATTCATCCAATCAAATATTAACAGAACAAGATAAATGTAAGCTGATAAAGTAATAACAGCAATCAAACCTGGGAAACGATAGTATAACAACATGAATAGGAAGATGACAGCCACACCGATTATACCTGCAAAGATTGTTTCATTTAATGCTTCTTCACCAAATTGGGCTCCGACAGAGGTAGAGTATACTTCTGTTAATTTTACAGGAAGGGCACCAGCATTAAGGAGTGAAGACAATTCTTTCGCTTCCTCCACAGTAAAGGTTCCTGTAATAGAAACGGAATTTTGATTAAAGACTTCTCTTACAGTTGGTGCAGATAAAAATTTCGGGTTTGCTTTTGTAATTTCAGTTTTAAAGGAATCTTTTCCTTCTTCAAAATCAAGCCAAATGACAAGATAATTTTCCGGTGCCATTTTAACAATTTCTTCCGTTACCTTCTTGAATTTTTCGGCACTCTTTAGCTTTAAGGAAACACTAGGGGCACCGTTTTCATCAAAGGTTTGCTTGGCACCGCCCTCAGCCAAATCGGAGCCATCCATCATTATTCGGTCATTGGCATCGCGAAACGTGAGGTTTGCTTGAGTAGATAAAATGTTGCGGGCTTCATTTTGGTCAGTCACACCCGCAAGCTGAACCCGAACACGATCTACTCCCTCGACTTGTATAGTCGGTTCATTAACGCCGAGGACGTCTATTCGCTTATTCAGCGCTTCAGCCGTACTTGCTAATGTTTCTTGGGTAACTTTCTCCCCTTTTTTTACTGTTTCAACCTTATACAGGACTTCAAATCCACCTTGAAGATCCAATCCAAGCTTAATGTCTTTTAAAATACCATTGGTTGTTAATCCCATTGTGCTTCCTATTAGCAATATTACCAGCAGGAAAGCAATGATTCTACTGCGTTTAACCATTATGTATTGTTCCTCCTTAGGGCTTAAAACAAAGCACCGCATTACGCTGTGTCCTTATATAAAGATAATAAAAAATTCAATGCTTTCATTATGAAATAAGTTGTAAAAACTGTCAATTTATTATTATGTGTCAATATTGCTAAAAAGTTTTATTAATCTTATTTTAAAAGCTCCTTCCATTCATTTCCATCTTTTAAATTAAAGTCGTTATTTTTGTAAGTTTCAATCGTAGTAAAACTAATAAAATCACTTACCTTTACTGAGAGAATATCATCGACAATCTCATAAAGTCTTTTTTCATCCTTTACCTTCTTCCATCTTTTTCTTGTTAAAAAATCCCATAGTCCCTCTTCTGAAACGGAATCATAACCGAGCAGTTGAAATTCTTCAAGCTTGCTTATTAATGCTGGTTCTACCTTCGAGCGAAATTGATTGAACGCGTGGCTATTCTCCATCCTAACTGCCTCCTTGGACAAAATTGTCCAATGTGAATGTTATAAAATACAAATTACCTTGTCATGCTTTGTCCACCTTATTGCATATAGATTATTGTATATGAATTCTTCTTTTTTGAGAAGGTGGGAAGCCGCATGTCAAAATTTTTAAAAGGGACTTTTATCCTATTAATCGCAGGATTAATTACTAGAGTTCTTGGATTTATCAACCGCATCGTCATAGCCCGTAGTATTGGTGAAGAAGGCGTAGGCCTCTATATGATGGCTTTTCCAACATTCATTCTTGTTGTGACTCTAACCCAAATGGGACTCCCAGTAGCAATATCAAAAAATATTGCGGAGGCAGAAGCGAAGGGGAATTATGCTGAAATAAAAAAAATTCTCGTTGTTTCACTAGCCGTTACCATCTCGCTTTCACTAATATTCACACCTGCTCTGATCTTCCTGACACCGATTCTTTCAACAACGTTATTTACAGACGAAAGAGTGTTTTATCCATTAATGGCCATTGCCCCCGTTGTTCCGATCATTGCCATTTCATCCGTTTTACGGGGCTACTTTCAGGGCAGGCAAAACATGCGTCCTTCTGCTTTCTCACAAATTATAGAGCAACTTGTAAGGATAACTTTAATTGCAGTGATGACTAGGACGTTTTTGCCCTACGGTATTGAATATGCAGCTGCTGCGGCCATGGTTTCAGCCGTTATCGGCGAAATTGTTTCTCTAATCTATTTAATGACAACCTTTAAATTAAAAAAGCGGTTTAAACTAAGAAAGAATTTTTTCCAATTCGTGCATTCTGGAAAAAAAACCTTTAAAGATTTAATGGAAATCGCCTTACCGACGATGGGAAGCAGAATGATTGGCTCGGTGTCCTGGTTTTTTGAGCCGATTGTCGTTGCCCATAGCTTAGCGATAGCGGGGGTGGCAGCTGTTGCCGCTACAAAACAATACGGTGCCTTAACAGGCTTTGCGATGCCGCTCTTAATGTTACCGTCGTTTGTCACCTATTCATTAGCCACATCACTCGTTCCGGCAATTAGTGAAGCCAATTCACAAAACAATCATCAGTTGATTGAACATCGTTTACAACAAGCTTTACGATTTGCCTTTATCACTGGGGGACTATCCGTTATTGTCCTTTATGTCTTAGCAAATCCGCTGATGGAGTTAATGTATGGTTCTTCAAAGGGCTCAGCATTTATTCGTCTCATGGCACCATTCTTTTTATTTTATTATTACCAAGGACCGCTTCAAGCCGTTTTACAGGCATTAAATCTGGCAAGGGCTGCCATGATTAATAGCTTAATTGGCGCTATTGTAAAAACAGCTGTAATATTTTTGCTTGCGTCACAGCCATCATTTGGGATTATCGGAGTGGCTCTTGGAATTATGGTCGGTTTTGTGTTAGTAACGATCCTCCACTTTGCCACGGTGCTAAAGAAAATTTCATTCAGCTTTTATATTTATGATTATCTAAAGGGTTTCATCGTTATGGGTATATCTGCTTGGCTTGGGTTTTGGTTATTTGAGCACATATTTTTGGACGGGCATTTAGCTATACGGGTATTAACTGCAATTATCGGAATGTCATCTGCCTATACTATTATGTTGATAATCGCTGGCCTAATTAAAAAAGACGAGCTTTTGAGAATCCCCTTCATCCGAAGGCTATTTAATCAATCATTATAGTAGAAGAAGACACACCTGTTTGTGTGTCTTCTTACATTTCATCCAATATATCAACAAAGAACTTTCCATTTTCATAACTGCAAAAGGAGATTTTTTTAATATCCTTATATCCCATTTTCTTTAATTCCTGACGAAGCCAGAGATTCGTTTTATTAATTCTTCTTAGGTTCTCTTCTTCAATGCTACCATCAACAATTAACGGTATCGTAATATCACCATCGATAGGATCCCCATTACTATTATTTTGCTTTTCAATGACAGATAAACTTCCAGAGGATTCTAAAATGGCAAACTCCACATCGGCAATACTACGAATGTCCTTTTCCCTTAATTGCGTCATTAAGTCATCAAAATTGTAACGCTGCTTTCTCATTGCATCTTCATCAATTTTTCCCTTATTAATAATTACGGTTGGCTTTCCATCAACTAAATCGCGAAACTTTTTACTTTTTAAAGAAACTATGGCCAAGGTGATTTGAATGAACATTAATAAAACCATGGGAATCGCCGTTTCTAATACAGGTTTATCTGGACTTTCAATTCCGATAATCGCCATTTCACCAATCATAATAAAAACAACGAGATCAAGTATACTTAATTCCCCTATTTCTCGTTTGCCCATTAGGCGAAAAATAATCAGGATAAGTACGTAATATAACAGTGTTCGAGTCACGATGATTATGTAAGTTTCCACTATTGTCGCCCCTTTTTTGCAATCTTGATTATTGTGTGCAAAGAGGGATATAAAATGAACGGAATAATATTCCAAATACTACTGACAGATGGAAAATTTCAATTCTACTTTTAACCCTTGCGGAATATGCTTGTACTAGGTAAGCAATAAATATCTTGGGTTTGCTATTTCTTTGATACGGCAACTGAAGGGGGAGAGTAAAATCGAGTCAAAAAGCTTTGGTACATCCATATTGTACGGGTTAATTTTTATCTTCTTATTTGCGATTGTCAGCAGTTTAATTTTTTCATTAATTCTTAGGTTTACATCAGTTAGGGAAGTTTCAATTCAATACGTTGTGACCGCAGTATCGTTTATTGGGATATTCGGCGGCGGATTTTTATCTGGAGGTAAAGGCAAGCAAAAAGGTTGGCTAATTGGCGGATTAACAGGGGTTGTGTACAGCTTGATCATCTTTTTATCTCAATTTTTAGGCTATGACCGCCTTTTTGACTTTGAACAACTAATCTATCATGGATGCTATATTTTAATCGCGATGATGGGTGGAATACTCGGAGTAAATATCTCAACAAACAACTCTCGTACGTCATCTTAAAAACAAAAGGAAGCCAAAGTATTTATGGCTTCCTTTTGTTTTTATGACTTATTTATCAAGGCTTACCTGATTGCTGCTTGATTCTGTTACTTCACGAATCGCATTGCGGTCATAAGTAAGACGGCTACCGTCTCCACATTTAATTACCACTTTATTTTCATCGATAGAATCGACAAAACCATGTAATCCGCCAATCGTGACAATCTTATCACCTTTACTTAATTCGTTTTGCATTTGTGAAACCGCCTTCTGGCGCTTTTGCTGCGGACGAATTAATAGGAAATAGAATAAGACAAACATTAATATTAATGGAATGATTGAACCTAGTCCTTGCATGTTGTTTCCCTCCTTTCAATAAGCATCTATTAGAAATTTTTCGCGTTCGGCTTATTGAAACCATAACGTTCAAAAAACTCTTCTCTAAAATCACCAAGACTATCTTCTCTGATAGCTTGTCTGACTTTCTCCATCAATCTTAACAGAAAGTATAGATTATGATAAGAGGTTAATCGAATTCCGAATGTTTCGTCACATTTACATAAGTGACGAATATAAGCTCTACTATAATTTTTGCATGTATAACAATCGCAATTTTCATCTAATGGTCCAAAATCGTTGGCATATTTTGCATTTTTGACAACAAGACGACCTGTGCTGGTCATTAATGTACCATTTCGAGCAATACGGGTTGGCAGGACGCAGTCAAACATATCAATTCCGCGAATGGCCCCATCAATGAGTGAATCTGGAGACCCTACGCCCATTAGGTAGCGAGGTTTATTTGTTGGCAATAATGGCGTCGTAAACTCCAGGACACGATTCATGACATCCTTCGGCTCCCCAACAGACAGTCCGCCAACAGCATATCCAGGGAAATCCAAGGAAACAAGGTCTCTGGCACTATGCTTGCGTAGTTCCTCGTATTCTCCCCCTTGGACAATTCCGAACAACCCTTGTTCATTTGGCCGTTCATGTGCATTTAAGCAGCGCTCCGCCCAACGAGAGGTTCTCTCTACTGATTTTTGCATATATTCATATGTAGCAGGGAATGGCGGGCATTCATCAAACGCCATCATGATATCCGAACCAAGAATATTTTGGATTTCCATTGCTTTTTCAGGTGATAAGAATAACTTCTCCCCGCTCATATGATTACGGAAATGAACGCCTTCTTCTTCAATTTTTCGAAATTTACTCAAGCTAAAAACCTGAAAACCGCCTGAATCTGTTAAGATGGCCCGGTCCCAGTTCATAAACTTATGAAGTCCGCCTGCTTGCCTGATAATCTCTTGACCCGGGCGAAGCCATAGGTGGTAGGTATTGCTTAGAATAATCCCTGCACCCATTTCCTTTAGGTCCTCTGGTGACATTGTTTTGACCGTAGCAAGTGTTCCAACGGGCATAAATGCCGGAGTATCAAAAGAACCATGTGGTGTATGTACTCTGCCTAGGCGTGCACCTGTTTGTTTACATGTTTTAATAAATTCATAACGAATCGCTGTCAAAGCTTTTTTCTCCTTCCTTTTCGCTAAACCTAGATGATTAGCATAGCGTCCCCAAAGCTGAAAAAGCGATACCGCTCACTAACAGCTGTGTTATACGCATGCAGAACATTTTCTCTTCCGGCTAACGCACTTACGAGCATAATTAGGGTGGATTTAGGCAAATGGAAGTTTGTAATCATCCCATCAATTGCCTTAAACGTATACCCTGGATAAATAAAGATATTTGTCCAACCGCTGCTTTCAAAGAATATTCCATTGTTTGCGGCTGCAATCGTCTCTAAGGTACGTGTTGAGGTTGTACCAACGGTAATAATTCTGCCGCCATTATTCCGCACATCATTTAACATTCGTGCGGTTC
Source organism: Neobacillus sp. FSL H8-0543 (assembly GCF_038592905.1). Classification (GTDB taxonomy): domain Bacteria; phylum Bacillota; class Bacilli; order Bacillales; family Cytobacillaceae; genus Neobacillus. The sequence continues at coordinate 939,807 of NZ_CP151943.1, forward strand.
CTTCGGTAACCATATAAAATTCGGCGTGCATATCGTGTTCCAGAATATCGTCGACACTGACAGGTCTAAAGGTACCAAGTCCTACATGGAGCGTAATGAAGGCGATATGGACACCTTTTGCCCTTACCTCATTCATTAGTTCCTCAGTAAAGTGAAGACCTGCTGTTGGGGCGGCAGCCGAACCAGGCTCGCGGGCAAATACTGTTTGATAACGCTCACGGTCATCCAGCTGTTCCTTAATATAAGGCGGCAATGGCATTTCCCCAAGTTGATCAAGAACCTCATAAAAAATACCCTCATACTTAAAGTCCAAGATTCTTCCGCCATGTTCGGAGGTTCCCGTACATACGGCCGTTAATACCCCCTCACCAAAGTCAATTTCCGTTCCTTCTTTCACTCGCTTGGCAGGTTTGATAAGCGTTTCCCACTGATCGCCTTCAAGCTGTTTTAGTAATAGGACCTCGATTTTAGCACCAGTATCTTTTTTAACACCAAAAAGGCGTGCAGGAAGGACTCTTGTATCATTTAAGACAAGGCAATCCCCTTCACGCAAAAAATTAGTAATATTTTTAAAAATTTCATGGTTTATTTCGCCTGTTTCCTTGTCCAAAACCATCAGTCTGCTATCTGTCCGATTTTGAAGTGGAACCTGAGCAATAAGCTCCTCAGGCAAATGGAAATCAAATAAATCTACCTTCATACATAACATCCTTACGTTGTCTAAATATAAATTACTGGGTTGGCGGCTTCATACCAAAATGGCGATAGACTAACTCTGTTACCATTCTTCCCCTCGGCGTCCTTTGCAAAAAACCAATCTGAAGTAAATACGGCTCATAAACGTCCTCGATTGTTTCGGATTCTTCACCAATGGAGGCGGCAATCGTATCCAGGCCCACAGGTCCGCCGCGGAATTTTTCAATAATCCCTTTTAACAGCTTGTGGTCAATGTGATCGAGCCCGAGCCGGTCAACCTGCAAAAGCTCTAACGATTCCCTTGCTAAGGCTAAATCAATTTCTCCATTTCCTTTAACCTGGGCGAAGTCTCTAACCCTGCGGAGCAAGCGATTCGCAATCCTTGGTGTTCCCCTCGCCCTTCTGGCAATTTCAGCGGCGGAAAGATCATCTATTTTTGTATCAAATAAATCAGCCGTCCGGAGGACAATATTTTTCAAATGTTCTTCTTTATAATACTCGAGCCTGCTTAAAACTCCAAATCTGTCACGTAAAGGGGCGGAAATGGAGCCTGCCCGTGTTGTTGCGCCAACAAGTGTGAATGGCGGCAGATCGAGACGTACAGAGCGTGCACTCGGCCCTTTGCCAATGATGATATCTAAGCAAAAGTCCTCCATCGCAGGATATAGCACCTCTTCAATCGTTCGCGGCAGTCTATGAATCTCATCAATAAATAAAACATCCCCCGGTTCGAGGGCTGTCAGAATTGCCGCTAAATCTCCTGGCCGTTCAATCGCTGGTCCTGACGTCGTCCGAATATTGACGCCCATTTCATTCGCAATAATAACCGCCAGCGTTGTCTTCCCTAATCCAGGCGGACCATATAAAAGCACATGATCCAACGTTTCCTTCCGGAGCCTTGCTGCCTCAATGAAAATTTCCAGATTCTCCTTCACTTGATCCTGTCCGATATATTGTTTCAGGGTTTGAGGGCGGAGACTTTGCTCCAAGGAAATTTCGTTCTCGTTTGCTTCACTAGAAATAATTCTGTCGTCCATAATTAATCACCTATTTTAAAAGCCGCTGAAGTGCTTTCTTAATGTATTGGTCCGTTGACAGCTGTTCTTTTCTTAATTCAGGAGCAATTTTTTTAATTTCTTTTTCAGAATAGCCTAAGGCTTTTAAGGCGAGCATGGCTTCTTCAAAAGCAGTATCATTCGGTTGACCAGCAGCTGCCGGAAATTTATCGGCATTAAATAAATTCGGGAAGTAATCAGGAACCACATCCTGAAGTTTCCCTTTTAAATCAAGAATCATTTGTCGCGCCGTTTTTTTGCCGACACCTGGGAATTTAACAAGGAAGCTTTCGTCCTCATTATCAATTGCTGAAACCACTTGTTCCACTTCACCAGACGCAAGGATTGCCAAAGCCCCTTTAGGACCGATACCGGATACGTTAAGTAATTTCGTAAACAACTTTTTTTCTTCTCTCGTCTCGAATCCATATAGCGCCATTAAATCCTCACGGACGTAATGATATGTATATACAGTAACAATCGTATCCATTTTACTAGAATATATAAACGGATTGGGCGTTGAAATTTGATAGCCAATTCCATTATTCTCGACCACGATATATTCAGGACCAACAAACATAACGGTTCCTTTAATAAATTCGTACAATACTCTTCTCTCCCTCAGTATTTCATGTATCTCATTCTAACACATTATTTTAAAGGAATTGAAGAAGTTAACTGAGATGAAAACAATAATAATATTCTGATACATTACAAATCGGCTTCGTTCGTGGAATTGGTTACCGCAGACGCTTCTCTTTGTGCTGTTCGGTAGCCAATATCCTTTGTTGACTACCGAAGTCTCTTCTCTTTCACTTGTTCGGTCGCCAATAGCCTTTGTTGACTACCGAAGTCTCTTCTCTTTCACACGTTCGGTCGTCAATACATCATCAATATTAACTAATTATTCTACTAAATGATTCTTTACGGCAAAGAGTGCTGCTTGTGTACGGTCAGCAAGTTCAAGCTTTGACAAAAGGTTGGATACATGGGTTTTCACCGTTTTTTCAGTAATAAACAGGGAGGCAGCAATTTCTTTATTACTCTTTCCTTTGGCAATTTCCTTCAGGACATCTACTTCTCGTTTTGTTAATTCTCCTAGGAGATTCCTTTCTTCCTTACCTTTATTCGATAACTTGGCAAGTAGATGTGATGTAGCCTTTTGGTGGAGCTGATTTTCGCCTTCGATTATTTTTCTAATGCAGGAGATTAACTCGTCAGGCTCAATGTCCTTTAATTGATAGCCGGATGCACCTGCTTCTAATGCCGGAATTACATGGTCCTGATCCGAAAAACTTGTGAGCATCATAATTTTTATCTCCGGCATTTCACTTTTGATTTGTTTGGTTGCCTCAATCCCGTCCATCTCAGGCATCACAAGATCCATTAGAACAAGATCTGGTTTAAGCGATCTTGCAAGGTCCACCGCCTCTTTCCCATTTCCTGCTTCCCCAATTATTTCAATATCCTTCTGTGTTCGCAAAAAAAAGGCAAGACCGCGTCTTACTACATGGTGATCATCTGCGATTAATATTCGAATCCCCATAGATGCCCCTCCTAGATTGGAATATATACTTTTATCTCTGTCCCATGCCCAGGTTTACTAGTTAACAAAAAGTTTCCATTTAAGTTTTTAGTCCGTGCCTTCATATTTTTCAATCCAAAAGAAGGGATCTCAAGCTCTTCATTATATTGAAAGCCACAGCCCTGATCTTGAACTGTCATAGTGACAGAATCACTACTTATTTTTAAAAATAAAGTAACCTGTGAAACTTGAGAATGCCTTTTACAATTGCCAAGGGCTTCCTGACCAATTCTCCACAACGCTTCCTCAACTTTACCAGGAATACTTGATATTCCTTCTATTTTGGTATCTATCGTTAAACCAAGCATCTTTGCATAACCGCATAACGCACTAACAATCCCGATTTCGAGTCCCTGTGGCTTTAGCTGCCAAATCAGACCTCGCATTTCCCCAAGCGCTTCCTGGGCAAGGTCTTGAATATATGAAAAAGTTTGTTTAACATCGTCTGCATCCGTCAATTCGGTACCCGCTCTTGCTGTTAAACTAAGTGAAAATAATAACTGGTTAACAGAATCATGGAGATCCCTTGCGAGCCGATTTCTCTCTGAAATAAGTGCCGTCTCCTGTTCTCTTTGCGTTAATTTTATCCGCTTAAGCGCTGTACCAATCTGAAAGGCAACCGCCTCTAGCAAGGCAAGTTCTTCTTTTTGAAAATGAGTTTTATAAGGCGAACCGACATTCAAAATTCCAACCTTTTCATTTCCCGCACGTAAAGGAACAGTAGCATGATGGGTGAGGCCGGCTGTATTTCCAGCTTTTTCAAGGATGGCATTTTCAATTCGCTGACATTCTATTATATTCGTAGCCATGTTTAATTTACCACTGTTGTACCGATTGACACACCAACAATCACCTTCGCACAATCTTTGGTTATTGTGATTAGCCAATGCTGGCGGGAGCGCCTCTTTCGCTGCAAGCTGATGTGTACCTTTTTCATCAATTAAAAAAATCCAGCCAGTTTGCAGCCCTGTCAAATGCAGAAGTTTTTTTAATACTTCTGAAAGCACAGTCTTAGAATCTGTCCCCTCATTTAGAAGCTCGGCAATTTCCTTTAAGATGTTTAATTCTTCGAATCTTGACTCTTCAGACATTCGATCCCCTCCAAATCAACACATAATTAAATCATAGTCGTTTCTTAATCCCTGTGGCAAGAATCAGGCATATTTAAGGAATGGAGTGATGTTACGAATGTGTAAAAATGAAAAAAATTGGAAATTCTCCTTACCTAAAATTCTTATCTGCCAAATTGTTGGTTTTATCTGCCACTTTCATTGATTTATTTGCCACTTTCATTGATTTATTTGCCACTTTCATTGATTTATTTGCCACTTTCGTTGATTTATTTGCCACTTTCGTTGATTTATCTGCCAATTTATACTCTACTCAATTTTACAGTTCGGACACCTGTTATTAAGAGGTGCAAATTTAAACTTTGCACCTCTTAACTAAACTATGGTTCAATCTGTAAGAACTCAAGCACCTCATGATCTGGCCCCTCGTAAAACACCGTTTTCCAGCCATTTTCAAGGACATAAGGACCCTCCAAAGGTGCTCTGCCTCGCTTAGCAAACCGATTGACTATGTCTCCTATTCTATCAACCTCAAAACATAGGTGAACAGCCTGGGGAGTACTTTGTTGCTGGGGCCCACTAAAAATGAGTTCAAGGCGAAAATCATTCCTTACTAAAAATATGAGTTCCTCATCATCAAAGATCATTCGTCTTTCTTCCTGAAGACCAAGATAATCCTGATAAAAAGCCGAAGATGTCTCTAAATCATTTACCTCAATCGCTAAATGGTGAAAACGCATAAAAATGTCCCCTTTATATGATTAAATTCATATCTCCAAACTCATGCCATAGGTAGTTATTTTTAATCGCATCATCATACGCATTCCATAATTTATCCTGTGGTACAAAAGCCGTCAGCATGTCAAGATGGCTGGCCTTTGGTTCGTGGAACCCCGTGATAATTCCATCTACCCACTTCAGCGGATAGCTTTTGGTAATATAAAGATTTGTGATACCGGATAATCTGCCGGTCATCACAGCACTCTCCAGAGCTCTTACTACTGTTGTTCCAACAGCTATCACCCTTCCACCCGCCAATTTTGTCTTCACGACCTTCTCTACAGTACTTTCAGTAAGCTGATATTCTTCATAATTATTAGTCGGTGAAAGTTCAAACTCTTCATCCAGCAAATAACTTAGACCGGTATGAAGCTGGATAAAATCAAGCTCAATACCTTTACGCTGCAGGTTGAAGAGCAGTTCCCAGCTGAAGGCTCTGCCCGCAGAAGGCATCTCGACAGATCCAGGCTGGCTGGCAAAAACGGTTTGATAGTAATCCAACTCCCAGTTATTAGTGATATACTCATAGCGAACCGGTTCGCCAAGAGAATAAATACTATTAAATAATTCTGTTCCTTTACTGGAAAATTGGATTGTTTTTAACGGGCTGTTATCTGGATAGGCGATGACAGTCGCAGATAGTTCGGATGAAAACTCCAGAGTATCACCTTGTATAACTTCATCTGCAACAATTAGCACCTCCCAAGTTTCCTCCGCACGACGCCTCGCTAAGCGAATCTCTACCTTATCCTTGATTAGCTTTTTCTCCCTTAGCACCTTGGCATGAAGAACCGCAGGTATAGTTCGACTGTTGTTTAATACAAGCAAATCTCCACGCTTTAGATAATTAGCCAGCCGGAAAAATTGGTCATGCCTAACCTCCCCTGTTAACTTATCGAGAACCATCATCTTCACATGATCCCTTCTTAGCCCTCGTCGTTCAGGAGGCTGTGAGGCATTTAAATTAGAAGGAAGGCAGAAATCAAACGCGGTTGCTCCCATCATCCTTCACCCCCGGTAAATTCCTGGGCTTCATATCGCTGGCCGTTTATTCCTGATGATTTTTCTGAAGCTAAATATAAGAAAACTCCAACAACTTCCTCCGGCTTAGCTAATGGATAATCGCACTCAGGAACAGCCAATCGATGCATTTCCGTATCCATTTCTCCAGGGTCAACCATGTTCACACGAACATTTGTTGAGGCTAATTCATCAGCCCAGGTTTCGGTGAGCCCTTCGACTGCAAATTTTGAAATACCGTAAGCGCCCCAGCCAGCATAGCCAACATTCCCAGCTTCTGATGTCAAATTAATGATAGAGCCTAGATTACGCTGGAGCATTCCTGGAATCACTCTCCTTGCCACTAAAAACGGCGAAATAGTATTTACCCTCAATACTTCAGCAAAATCGGCTTCAGGATAATCAAGCAATAACGGCATTGGACTTGGTCCCAGAATGGATGCATTATTTATCAGGACATCAATTTTTCCATAAGCCTCCTCGGCCATTGCAACAAACCTTTCCACATCTCTTACTAGCGAAATATCTGCTAAAACAGCTAGCACCTCAGCACCGAAAGCTACAGCCTCAGCTTTTACTGCCAGCAACTCTTTGGATGACCTTGAACAAATGGCTAACCGCGCCCCTTCTTTTGCAAAAGCTAATGTCAATGCCCTTCCTAATCCCTTGGATGCACCGGTAATCATGACAACTTTACTATTTATCATATCAATCTCTCCTTTAAGTTAACTTGATATCTCTAGCTTAAAGGTTTCCGGAAATTCTCTCCTCGGAAAAAAGCTTGAACTTCATCTACAACTTTTGGATGAGGAATCCGGATTCATTACCCAAATCTTTGAGAAATTGATATAGCGGGACACCATGAGCCCTCCATGATGACCGAATTGTTCAGAAATCGATATTGCGGGCACCATGAAAATTTTTGGATGAGAAATTTTAAAAAAACAAAAAAACAGGCTGAGGGTATCAGTCTGTTTCCGGTTATTCTTCGATCGAATAGGTTTTAAACGTTTCCAGTACTTCTACATAACGATCCTTTGTTTTTATTGGAATTCCTTGCAATAACTCAGCTTGTATCTTACTTTCAAGCTTTTCTACATCTATTTGAAAAAAGGATTGGATGATTCTTGAACGTCCTGGTCTGCCATTAAATATCGTCAATACGCCATTATCGGTAATCCCAAAGTAGCCATTTGCCTTTAGTAACGGCGAGATATCATCCTCTATTTTTCTGAATACCATCTTTGTTTCATCCATTTCAACTAGCTGCCACTGGTCATACTTTTCCCAAAAGTTCTCAATTGACCAATATGACTCATGGAGTGCTTCCTCACTTATTTCTCCATCAAGATATACTCTTTCCAAGATTATTGTTACTTGCTGAGGTTCCGTCTTTTGCTGATCATGATAGTCATCGATTTGCGTGGCGGAACCAGTCAAAATCATACCTGGTGCCCTTCCGATAAACATGAAGAGAATAACAACTAAAGCGGCAATACACAGCCGAAACAGCACTATCCTATTGAACCTCATGCAAAATCACCTCTTATTGTTATAATCTTGTAACTTTCAGTACTAGTGTAGCCTTTTTTTCCCTTTTTATCCTTATGTAAAAAACTAAAGAAAAAGGACAAAGCAAAATAGCTTCGTCCCTTTCACTATGATTACTTGTTATGTTCTTCATGTTGAATATCATTGTTTCGGTTACGATCACGTCCAATTGCACCGTCATCAGTGATAACTTGGACGGTCCTGCCATTAATGTAAGGCTTTACAGCGTTACGAATCGCCCTTACAGTTTCATCTTCACGTTTGTTATTAACTAATTCAACGGAAACTGTAACACTATTGCCGTAAACAACCGAACGCACTTGCTGCACATTGTCTATGCCTGCTACTCTCCGTTTAATTTTCCCGGTTACATTATCCTGAAATTCTGGATCTGTTTCAGTTTTTGTTGTTCCAATTCTTTGGTTCGTATGTCCATGATAGTTCGTATCACTTGTACTAAAACGATTGTCCCGCTGGAAGAATCCTCGATCATTTTTCGCAAGCGGTTTTGTAGGGTTTGGGGGATTGCCGTTTTCGTCCCTTTCCTGAAGCTGGTTCCTACGATTCCGATTATTTTCCTGGTCTTCAATACCTACTTTATGATCCATCATCTCTGTTAAAGGACCATCATTATCCGTAGGGTAACCATTCGGACTTTCTTTGTGATTCTCATTGGAGTAGTAGCCCACCGGATTGCCTGAAATTTTATTGTCTTTATTCATTGAAGCACGGTCATCATTTGCACAACCTGCCAGCCCAACTGCAATTATGGCTGAAAGAGGAATCATCCACTGCTTTTTTTTCAAGCGAAAAAACCTCCTCTAGCATTCGTGAGCATTAATATTGCTCTTCTTTAGGTTGTGAACATAGAGGAGATTTCATACTGCCAGTATAGACCAGATTTTCAAAGTGTCCTTTTAATATCATCGATGAAATTTTTTCGCAATAAAAATTGTCCGATTGTTAACTCCATTACTTGATTATATTTTTGATGATCCGTATAGGACTTTTCACGGATCAGTCTGTTCCATTCCCGAAAAATATCTGCAGGGAAGACCAAGGCGTATAAAAAGGCTTTTTCCTTTAACAAGGTATCAAACTTGCGATGACTTTTTAATCGTTCAAATGACCAATCAATAAAGGGGAGAATTCGATTGGCATATTGTAAATAATCCAAGACTTCTGGGCCGATACTAATTAAATCGAAATCAATTAAGTGCAGCTTCCACCGTTTATCACGCAAGAAATTATGATGTGCCACATCACCATGAAGAACAACAAAAGGTTCATTCATATAAAATGATCGACTTTCCTCCATTTTATTTATAGACCAATTGGCCCAATCTAACATTTCCGTTAAGTATTTTTCATGCATAAAATATTTTAGTGTTGGAAGGTTGGTTGCAAATAAATTAGTCCTTTCCTTCCATTTTTTAATAATCGTGCTTTGGGGGAGAAGTGTTCGATAACGAGATTCAAAGTTCCTAGTCACTTGATGAAATTGCTCAAGTAATTCAATTCCCTCTTGACGGCTTTTTTGAGTCTGAAAGGTAAATGGCATTTTATTTGGGTGGATGTATTCGATGCCGCCAAAATAGTGTCCATCGAAGTAGAGCATTTCATCGACAGGTAGTCTTACGAATTGGTATGTGTTTGAAAAACCCTCTTTTCTTAATGTACGTATAAAAGCTTCTTGCAACTTAAGCCGATTGTTTGTCTGGTACCCTTTGATCATATATGAATTCTTAGTTGTTTTTAACATAATTACACTTTTACGAAACGGCACCATTTCAATAATGTCCTCTCGAAAATGCGACCGAAAATAAGAGAGGAGACGGATGAAATAATCATCGTCTCCTTTTTTGTTAAAAGTCATACTCATTACTTTCGTCATTGTAACGCTGCATACCAAACTGGTTTCCGTCCATTGGTCCCATACCATACGGGTTCATGTATGGCGGCTGAGCCATATCCATTGGCCCTGTATAGGGTGCGCTGTATATCGGCGGCGTCGGAGGTACGAATTCCGGTTGCATTGGTGCTGGTCCTGGTGCACCACAGCCGCAATCACCACCAGCGCCTACTGGTATATTTCCTGGTGCTGGATATGGCTGTTGCATAAATGGCATTTGACCTACACCCCTATCCGGTGATTCAAAATCTTGTTCTCCCATCACTCGTGGTGCAGGACCCATCTGCGGATAGCCATAAGGCATTTGACCGTAGGATGCTGGTGCCCCCATTCCCATTGGAGGTCCGCCCATTCCTGGATAGCCCATTTGCGATCCACCCATTGGAGGTCCGCCCATTCCTGGATAGCCCATTTGCGATCCACCCATTGGAGGTCCGCCCATTCCTGGATAGCCCATTTGCGATCCACCCATTGGAGGTCCGCCCATTCCTGGATAGCCCATTTGCGATCCACCCATTGGAGGTCCGCCCATTCCTGGATAGCCCATTTGCGATCCACCCATTGGAGGTCCGCCCATTCCTGGATGGCCCATTGGCGATCCACTCATTGGTGGTCCGCCCATTCCTGGATGACCCATTTGCATTCCCATTTGAGGTCCGCCCATTCCTGGATAGCCCATTTGCGATCCACTCATTGGTGGTCCGCCCATTCCTGGATGACCCATTTGCATTCCCATTTGAGGTCCGCCCATTCCTGGATTGCCCATTTGCATTCCCATTGGTGGTCCGCTCATTCCTGGGTTGCCCATTTGCATTCCCATTGGCGATCCACCCATTCCTGGGTTGCCCATTTGCATTCCCATTGGCGATCCACCCATTCCTGGGTTGCTCATGTGCATTCCCTGCATACCCTGGGCCTCCGGATTAAACCAGCCCTGATTTGCCGCTAATGGTGAACCTACAGGGGCTCCTATCGGACTTTCATCAAAATCAAAAGGCATTTCATCGTAACCTGCTGGGGCGTGATCAAATTCCGCTGGAGTTTGACCATATCCTGCTGGTGTCTGACCATACCCTGCTGGTGTCTGACCATACCCTGCTGGTGTCTGACCATACCCTGCTGGTGTTTGACCGTACCCTGCTGGTGTCTGACCATACCCTGCTGGTGTCTGACCATACCCTGCTGGTGTCTGACCATACCCTGCTGGTGTCTGACCATACCCTGCTGGTGTCTGACCATACCCTGCTGGCTGGCCGTATTCTACTGGCATCTGACCAAAATGGGCAGGATCCAAAGTTGGTGCTTGCGACTGCATTGGATAAGTCATTGGCAATTGCGGCATGAAGGATGATTCGTCATCCATTTGATAAGGCATTGCTGATGCACCGACCACTGTAGGTGCTGGACTTGGCTGATACGGCATCATTTCAGGGCCTGGATGCATTCCTGGCATCATTCCTGGTGCCCCTGGCATATTTTCTCCTAGCACTTGTGGAAATGGCATAACTGGTGGTGCTTGGAAGCCTCCAAAAGGAGGACACGGCGGCGGACATGGTAGCGGTGGACACGGCATTGGCGGGCAATAGCCAGGTCCAGGCATGACAGGTGTCATTGGTACACAATATTCTTCTTGTAGAACTGGTTGTTCAATGGGTGGTGGCGGTGCTACGATAGGTGCCTCCTTTATTGGTGCAACTGGTACAGGAATTTCCTTTTTAGGTACTTCCTTTACCTGAGGGAGAATATTAGCAGGCTTTGGCGGCAGTTGTGGTTGAATATTTGCCATGTTTACCGTATAAAAATTGTTTATATCTATTTCAGGAGCAATTTTAATTGGCATTTTCGGCTGATAAGGTACTTTAGGTGCTTCTTTGATAATTGGTACTTCTTTGATAATTGGTTTTTCTTTAACAATAGGAACTTCTTTGATAATTGGTTTTTCTTTAACAATAGGAACTTCTTTGATTGGAACCTCCTTTTTCGGAGCTGCAATCGGCTTTTCCTTGACAAACGGATGCTCAGCAATCGGCATTTCTTTTTTTGCGCCTAAATTGATTGTAGTTTCCGGTGTAGACCCCATAGGTGCTTCTTTTTTTATTGTTCCACCTGCTGTTGGGACTTTTATTTTCATACCGGGCATAATCATATCAGGGTTGCTGAGCTGTGAATTCATCTTTTTCAGCTCTTCAAAATTCACTCCGTACTTCTTGGCGATCTTCCAAAGGGTATCCCCTTTCTGTACGATATGGATCTTCACTCTGATTTCCCTCCTATGCATAAGTCCATATAGTGTATGTGGTGATAGGCAAAGTGCTAACATTCTTCACAGAAACTTATGCTTTTTTTTAATAAAATATGAATTTCCGCTAATGAATTAAAAAGATATTGCAGGTATGCTAAAATAAGTACATATATCTTGAGGAGGTAACATATGTCTGAGCAAAAGAAAGTATTAGGAGAAGAAAGGAGAACGCTGATTCTGCAAGTGTTAAAGGACAGCACGGTACCACTAACAGGAAGCGAGCTGGCAACGAGGACAAATGTGAGCAGACAGGTCATTGTCGGGGATATTACGCTGCTCAAAGCAAGAAATGAACCGATTATTGCCACGAGCCAAGGGTATCTCTATTTTAAGCAAAATTCGAATTCACCTATTTTTGAGAGAACCATTGTTTGTCAACATACACCAGAAGAAACAGAAAGAGAGCTTAATTTGCTAGTCGACCATGGTGTGTTGGTTAAGGATGTAAAAATAGAGCATTCCGTGTACGGTGATTTAACAGCATCGGTAATGGTTTCTAATCGACAAGAGGTAAAACAATTTTTAACTAACATGAAGAATTCAAATGCTTCGTTACTCTCTGAATTAACAAATGGAATTCACCTTCATACGATTTCCGCCTCCAATACTCAAGCATTGGACAAAGCAGAAGCCGCCTTAAAAGCAGAAGGTTATTTGGTAGAATATTAAAAGAATCCAACTGGATGGGTTCTTTTTTGCGTTGTGGGAAGGGGAGGCAGAGCGGGTATCCACCAGTTGGAATGGGTTATACGCTAGTTGGATTCGTTACACGCCCGTTGGGGCCGTTATACGCCAGTTGGCGCGGCTATAACGCCAGTTGCATCCGTTATACGCCAGTTGGAATGGGTTATACGCTAGTTGGATTCGTTACACGCCAGTTGGGGCCGTTATACGCCAGTTGGGGCCGTTATACGCCAGTTGGGACGGCTATCGGCTATACGCCAGTTGGCGCCGTTATACGCCAGTTGGAGCGGTTATACGCCTGTTGGAGCACCCCATCCGCCAGTTGGCTCACCTAAATCCCACAACATTAAAAAAGTACCGAGCAGATGCCCGGTACTTAGTTTAGTTCAATCATAACAGATGGATAGCTGCCAAGCATTTTGACACTGCAGCCGAGTGCTTCGAGCTCTTGCATTGCTCCTGGTATTAGAACCTCATCAAGCTTCATTTCTAAGTCGATTATGAAAAAATAATTGCCGATTCCTGTTTTCATTGGTCTGGACTCAATTTTTGAGAGGTTTATTTTTCGCCAAGCAAATGCTGATAACACCTGATGGAGTGCTCCAGCCAAGTCTGCTGGCAGAGTAACCATCAGCGTGGTTTTATAATGTGTTGAACCGCTGATTTCCTGGAAATCCAAATTTTGATTTGTCAACACGACAAAGCGCGTGTGATTATAATCAAAATCATGAATATTCCGCTGAACAATCGCGAGGCCGTATTCCTTAGCGGCTAGTTCATTCGCTATCGCTGCAGCATTAAGTTCTGGCTGATCCATGACCATTTTCGCAGCCGCAGCCGTTGAACTCACACTCTCAGAGGGAATATCTTTAAACTTAGTATGTAAAAATTTATGACACTGGGCAATGGCATGGGAATGGCTGTAGACCTTGCTTATTTCCTGCCAGTTGCCTGCATTGTCAGGGTGAACCATTAGATGTTGTTTGATAGGGATTGTAATTTCACCAACAATCGGCAGCTGAACAACATGTGTTAAATAATCAAGGGTAATATTGACTGATCCCTCAAGAGCATTCTCAACGGGAACAACCGCCAATTCCACTTTTTCATCGACAACAGCATCCATACATTCAGGAATTGTCCGATACGGTTCAGTTTCAATTCCAGGAAAAACCTTCATCACAGCTAATTCTGTGAAAGTCGCTTTTGGTCCTAAAAAACCCACCTTCATGTTTCATACACACTCCCTAAAAAAATTCTCTCTAAATAAGAAAGGGACAGTTCACTATGCCCCTGACCCAAGTACTTCTACTTTTTCGACAAATTCAAGCTTCCTTAATTCAAAAAGCAATTCGTCTATTCCCGTTATAATACCAGAAGTATTCAACGAAAGGGTCATATTTGCTCTTCCTTGCAAGGGAATGGTTTGGTGAATGGTTAATACATTGCATCCCGAGGCAGCAACAACACCAAGCAATTTTGAAAGCGTACCTGAACGATCCTCAAGATAGAAAAAGAGAGAAATGATATTCTCTTTTTGAATAGTTGAGAAAGGAAAGACAGTATCCTTGTATTTATAATAGGCACTTCTGCTTAAATCAACCTGCTGCACGGCATCCCAAATCGATTCTGCTTTGCCTCTTTCAAGCATTTCCTTGACATCGAGGGTTTTTTTCATTGCTTCAGGCAATACATCCTCACGTACTAAATAAAATTTTTTATCTAAATTCTCATTTTTCATCTCTCTACCCACCTGATTATAAGAAAAGCGCTTGGCGCATGTTCATCTTCGTCCAAGATTACTCTTGAACTTAATGGCGCCAACGCTTCACCTTCTCAAAGTTATACTAGTAAAAACTACTCAATAAACTCAAATTCAAATTCTAATAATCGAACGAGGTCCCCGTCTTTTGCACCTTTTTCCCTTAAGGCTCCGTCAACTCCCATACCGCGAAGCTGTCTTGCGAAACGGCGAACGGATTCGTCTGTTGAAAAGTTTGTCATCTTAAATAATTTTTCTATTTTATCACCTGAGAGAACAAATGCCCCATCTGGATCTCTTGTAATAAAGAAGTCTTGAGGTTCTGATTCATGCTTGTAAAGGACACGATTTTCTCCAGCTTCCTCTTCTGCATGCTCAAGAGGAAATTCAGGTGTTTGCTCAATTTTATCTGCAACCGCAAATAAGAGCTCGCGCAAGCCTTTTCTAGTCACAGCAGAAATTGGATAGATAGGATAATCCTCTTTCAACTGCTCTTTAAATTTTTGCAGATTTTCTTCGGCTTCAGGTATGTCCATTTTATTAGCAACAATCACTTGTGGACGTTCCGTTAGGCGCAGATTATATTCTTCTAATTCTTTATTGATGGTCAGGTAATCCTCGTATGGGTCACGGCCCTCTGTTGCTGCCATATCGATGACATGAACAATTACGCGAGTCCGTTCAATATGACGTAAGAATTGATGGCCTAATCCAACACCCTGGTGAGCGCCTTCAATCAAGCCCGGAAGATCGGCCATGACAAAGCTTCGGTTATCTTCTGTTTCAACCATGCCCAAATTCGGTACAATCGTTGTAAAATGGTACTCAGCAATTTTCGGCTTTGCTGATGAAACAACTGATAACAAGGTAGATTTACCAACGCTAGGAAAACCTACTAAGCCCACGTCTGCAAGCAGCTTTAATTCTAGCAGCACATCGCGTTCTTGACCTGGCTCGCCATTTTCCGCAAGCTCAGGGGCAGGATTTTGCGGGGTTGCAAAGCGAGAATTCCCTCGTCCACCTCGTCCACCTTTGGCAATAATTGCGCGCTGACCGTTTTCAACGAGGTCAGCAATCACTTCTTTTGTTTCAGCATCAATAACAACTGTACCAGGCGGGACCTTAACAATCATGTCCTTAGCATTTTTACCATGCTGATTTTTCGACATTCCATGTTCACCGCGCGGGGCTTTCCAGTGCTTTTGATATCGGAAGTCCATTAAGGTCCTTAGACCTTCGTTCACTTCAAATATAACATTGGCACCTTTACCGCCATCACCGCCGGCAGGGCCGCCTAATGGCACATATTTTTCACGGCGATACGCAACAATTCCATTACCGCCATCTCCGCCTTTTACATAAATCTTCGTTTGATCGACAAACATAGTAATTCCTCCCGCAACTTCTTTTTTAACTGATGATTGCGCCAGAGTTTCGCACGCTAGGGTACCACTTACAGTGCTGGCACAAAAGCTTCTAATGCGAGTTCGCTTTCAGAGAATTCCTTGATATCCACATCTATGTCAGATGTAGCCAGGAATTGTTCAATCAGTTCGTTTTTATTTATTATTCCGCTAAAATCAAAAAAGAAACGGACTCCTTCTATTTGCGGATCAATTGTAATCGATAAATGATTTTCTTGAAATGCCTCAATTGCCTGATCCAAGCAAGCAAAAAAGGATTGAATCCATGTTGTCAATGATAAATCATTAATTTCCACTGGTTTAGGATCGTTAAGCACTTCGTATTCAAGCTCGAAGTAGTGTCTTTCCCAATTTGACCGCAACAATAGTGAGGCAAACATTGGCAAATGAAAATTCGAGAGCTTTGATTCGTTCTGTGCAACAATCACAATTTCATCAATGCATGCTTTTGCCCGGTCAATCCTATTTAAATCCAAGTTTCCTTTAATCAATTGCAGCTTATTAAGCCAATCATGTCGTGAGTGCCGAAGCACCTTAACAATATCCCAATCTTTCTCCATAATCGCACTCCTAGACTAAGTGTCGAAAAATCTGTTTGCAGTTAGTATATCAAAAAAGTTCGATAGAGTAAGCCTTTTTTGCGCGAATGATGTCCAACAGAGGCAAAAAAATGAGGAGTTTTTCGAGAAGGTACCCCTGGAGTTCTGCGAGCATTCCTATACCATGAATGGTTGTGGGAAAATTTGCCTCATTAAGCAAAAAGAAAACTCTAACCGATCAGGTTAGAGTTTTCACTGAAAGCTTAAGCTTCTTGTGCTACTGGATAAACGCTCACTTGTTTGCGGTCACGACCCAAACGTTCGAATTTAACCACACCGTCGATTTTTGCAAAAAGAGTGTCGTCTCCTCCGCGTCCAACGTTTTCACCTGGGTAAATCTTTGTACCGCGTTGACGGTAAAGGATAGAGCCACCAGATACGAATTGACCGTCTGCACGCTTAGCGCCAAGACGCTTAGAGATAGAGTCACGTCCGTTTCTTGTAGAACCTACACCTTTTTTAGATGCGAACAACTGAAGATCTAATTTTAATAACATTTATTCCACCTCCTACTTTTTGAAGGTTATTTTTATGTGCTTTCCGTATTCTTCTTCAATCGTTCGTAATGAGACAGCCATACCTTCAAGCAGGAGCTGTACCTTCTCATATGTGTCTGCCGGAAGATTTTCCGGTACGACACAGCGGAGAAAACCATCACCGTTTTCAATCTCGGGCGTGACACCTGTTAGGGCGTGCACGGCGTTGATTGTGCCAACAGATACTGCGGATACGCCTGCACAGACAATATCCTTTCCCCGATTAGCAAAAAATGCATGACCACTGATTTCGAAGGTAGAAATAGATTCGGACTCAGTACGAGTAATCGTAATTCTAATCATTTGCTGAACAACACCTTATGCGTTGATAGCTTCGATAATAACTTTTGTGTATGGTTGACGATGACCTTGCTTCTTACGGTAGTTTTTCTTAGCCTTATATTTGAAAACAATGATCTTCTTTTGACGACCTTGCTTTTCAACTTTAGCTGTAACCGTAGCACCTTCAACAACCGGGCTTCCTACTTTAACGTTTTCGCCGCCAACGAAAAGAACTTTATCAAAAGTTACTGTTTCGCCTGCTTCTACATCAAGCTTTTCAATGTAGATTGCTTGACCTGCTTCAACTTTAAGTTGTTTACCACCAGTTTCGATAATTGCGTACATGAACTGCACCTCCTTATAAACTCAGACTCGCCATCCGCAGGTGTTTACTAGTAAAGTAAAACTTATAACCTGTTCTGTGCGGTTGTAGCACGGGTGCTACAAACATAACATTAAAATACTAACATAATATCTTCAAAAGTGTCAATAGAAATCGACAGCTTTTTGGGCTAACTCGTCCACATCACCAAATTGATTTACAACATAGTGATGATGGGAAGATGGCACCGTCACAAAAAACACTTTAAAGTGAAGCATTTCTTCTAAACTTTCCAGGTGTGGCAGTAATAGATGTTTTACCTCTTTTGTTGTTTCGACTAATACCCCATCAAATTCTGAACGACGGTGTTCAAGAAGTTCGCGCTCAAGGCGGAACGCTACCGTTTCTGCACTCAAGATTTTACCCGTGCCCTCACAAACCGGACATTTCACTTGAAGAGCTTCAGACAAGCTGACTTTGGTTTTCTTCCTTGTCAATTGAAGGATTCCCAGTGGCGTGAATCCCATGATTTTTGTTCTTTTTTCATCCTTACGAAGCTCTTTTTCGATGGTTTCGATAATCGAGAGCTTGTCCTTTTCACGCTTCATATCAATAAAATCAATCAAGACAATCCCACCGATATCGCGGAGACGTAGCTGTCGGACAATTTCTCTGGCAGCAAGCTGATTGGTTTTAAGGACGGTATCCTGGTAGTCCACTTTCCCCGAAAACTTTCCTGTATTCACATCGATGATGGTTAACGCCTCCGTTTCATCGAAGACAAGATAGGAACCATTATCAAGCCAAACTAACCGCTTCAGTGCCTTTTCTATTTCATGCTCCACTCGATGAACGGCAAAAATATTTTCTTTTCCATTATAATAGCTAACCTTTAGATTCGGAAATTTAGTCTCCACCAACTTTTTCACAGATAAATCATCAATTACGACTTCACCGTCAGTCATACTTCCTGCGGTATCTAATACCAATTCGGTAAAGGTATCTTTTTGAAAAATAATTCCTGGTTTTTTCAGGGCTGTCGCTTTTGTAGCAAGCTCATTGTATTGACTTTTAAGGGTTGAAAGCTCCTCAACAATCTCTTTTTCCGTTTTCGCCGAACTAGAGGTGCGGAAGATTATTCCTTCTTCCCCTGTTGTTACTTGCTTACCAAGTACCCTTAATGTTTCTTTTTGCTTTTCATCGCTAATTTTTTTGGATACAGCGACATAACGCCCTTTCGGCATGTAAATCAGGTGTTCCCCGGGTATTTCGATAATCCCTGTTACCCTTGGCCCCTTTGTCCCAGTGATATCCTTGTCTACTTGAACAAGCATTCTTTCACCCTGGTGGACAAAAGCGGTGACAGACATCTTATCTTTTTCTTTATCGGTTGAGATAACATACTTTGCAAGAACGTCACGATGCAAATAGGCATTTTTCTCTTCACCGATATCGATAAATACCGCATTCATCCCCTGAAGCACCTTTGTGACGGTCCCATAATAAATATTACCGACCAGAGAGCGCTGCTCTGGTCGGTCAAAGTTTATTTTTTCAACCTGTTTGTTTTTAATTAAAGCAAATCTTTTTTCCCTTGAAGTAACATTAACAATTAACTTTTCCAAACGTCCGTCCTCACTTTTTCCTTGATGGTTATATTATACCGTTTCAGTAGGAAAAGAGAAGGTCGCTAATTTTATCGGTTAACCGTTTTTCAGAAAAATACGCATGCAGCAATTCATTTTCATCCAACATGCCCTTTTCCTTCCCGTTACTTTCAACAATAATCGGGTGTTTACAGCCGCGCTGGAATCTTTCTAGAACGTCGATCAGCAAATCCTGTTCATTTGCCTGTATTGGTTTTAGTGCCTGGAGATCTGCCTTTTTTCCATAATAACGCTCTAATAAAAATCTCATAAAAATATAGCGTCGCTGCTTCCATTCATAGTACAGCGAGAACAGTAAGAAACCAATAATGATCCAAATATTTAAATGTGCAGGAGCTGCAAGCAGTGTGGTGATTGAAAAGATTCCCAGACTGAAAAATGAAATGATTAGCGTCAGTCGATGAGCAATGGGGAATGATTTTTTTAGTGATAGCAGCATAAAAATCAACTTCCCGCCATCGAGCGGCCAAACTGGGAAAAGATTAAATAAAAATATCATAAGATTATAGCTATAAATGAGCTGATATAGGTTCTCTGGAATCAGTGAAAAGGAAAATAAGAAATAGGCTAATGCAACCATCCAAACATGCTGAACCGGGCCTGCAAGGACGACAATCGCCTCTTCCTTCAACGGGCGATTTCCATGCTCCTCCATCTCAGCAACCCCTCCAAAGGGCAGGAGGGTGATTTTTTTTATCCTCCATGAAAAAAATGAAGCCGCAGCAGCATGCCCCATTTCATGTATAAAAATAATCCCAATTAATAGACAGAGTTCAAGGAAATGTGCTGTAGCAATCGAAAGTGCAATGACAAACCACAACAATGGATGGACATGAACCAGTCGAAATAAATTTAATGTCTTACTCAAAACGAATCACCTGTACCGGGTCGATGAAATCATCGCCTTTTTTTACGGCAAAATAATACTTGCCCTTCGTTTTATCTTCCCCATCTGAAACGGAAGCCGTGCCGACGACTGTTTCTTTTTCAATATAGGAATAGACGTTTACCTTAATTTCTTCTAGATTAGCGTACCAGGATTGAGTTTGGTCTAGATGTTCAATTATAACGGTTTTCCCAAGTCCCTCTTTGACTCCAGCAAACTTAACAAACCCCTCATTCATTACCTCCACGGATGCACCATTGCCTGTCTCAATCATGATTCCCTGTCCATCTTTTTCAAAGTTTTCGAGAACCTTACCTGAAAATACGGGAATACTGCCCTCTTTATCAACGCCAGCTTTTTCGTTTTCTTTATCCTCAGCTGGGAAAGGCAGTAGGGCCAAGGGCTTGCCAAAATTTTCTTCGTACCAATTTGCTACGGTCGCAAATTTAAAATCGTTATCCATTGATTTCGCTACAAAATCCCTAGCAGGATCAAAGGCGGCCGAATTATTTCTAAATAGAATCGCAATGATTAGAAATAATAACGACGATGCTAGGATTTTGAAGATAAATATTTCTTTTTTAAATAAGGGATGATTCCCCTCGTCATCAAACTTTGTTTCGTACGTTGGGGTATGATTAAACCCATACTTCTCCTCGTCCCCCGGCCAAGTAACGAGCCGATTGGATTCTTTTCTAGGCGAACCACTACTCCTTTTTCTTTTTGCGATTCGTCGCCGTATTTCCTCCGGTGTAGACCGCATATTCCCACCAACCTTTTACCTGCTTTTTATTCAAGTCTATGAGATTGTCCAAGGGAATATGACAAGCTAATAATCTGGTTTACGTTTACCAATAAGGTAGGTGTCAGAAAAAGTATCTTGTTCATTAACTCTGTTGATTGGAGCGGAAGGCGCGAAGAACTCCTCGAAAATGCTACCGCATTTCCTTCGTGCGGTGCATATTCAAAGAAGCCTATTCAATGTCCTGCGGGAGTACGGGGCTGGGGAGACCCCACAGGCGCTTCAGCGCAGAGGAGGCTCCCCGGCACGCCCGCGGAAAGCGAAGCGCCTGGAGCTCCAATCAACAGCCGAGTTTAACAGGCTGAAAATAAAAAAGCCTGTCCACTTATATTAGTGGCAGGCTTATGGATTAACGAACTCCAAAGAACTTTTTAATTTTTGTAAACATCCCTTTGTTTGAGTCTTCGAGTGATTGGAGCGGGATCGATTCTCCGAGAATTCTTCTGGCGATATTGCGATAGGCAATTGACGCCTTGCTGTTTGGATTTAACGCTATTGGTTCCCCATGATTGGAGGCGCGGATGACTTCTTCATCATCGGCAACAATCCCAATGAGTTCGATAGACAAATGGCTAGTGATTTCATCCACATCCAACATGTCGCCACTTTTCATCATATGGTTGCGAATCCGGTTAATCACCAATTTTGGCGGCTCGATATTGGCTGCTTTTTCAAGCAAGCCGATGATACGGTCAGCATCACGTACAGCCGATACCTCTGGAGTAGTCACAACAATTGCACGGTCAGCACCTGCAATTGCATTTTGAAAGCCTTGTTCAATACCAGCCGGACAATCAATAATAATATAATCATAGTCTTGCTTTAATTCAGTCATTAAAATTAACATTTGCTCTGGCTTGATCGCAGACTTATCAACCGTTTGCGCTGCTGGTAGCAAATACAATAAGTCCTCGAATCGCTTATCCTTTACCAATGCTTGATGGATTTTACATCTTCCTTCGACCACATCGACAAGGTCATAAATGATTCGATTTTCCAGCCCCATTACAACATCTAAGTTACGAAGTCCAATATCTGTATCTACTAAGCAAACTTTTTTACCTTGAAGGGCCAATGCTGTACCTATATTAGCAGAAGTCGTTGTTTTGCCGACGCCACCCTTCCCGGATGTTATTACTATTGCTTCTCCCACATTAATGTCCCCCTTCTAATCTCGTCAAATTAGGCCTTAATTGTATTAAAACTTGTAATCTATCTACGATGATTTGATGGTTTTCGTCTATGTAAGCACATTCCATTTCACGTTTTTCATTGTCTTGGATCGAATCAGGAGAGCGATTAAGATGCTCGCTAATCCTCAGCTGGGAGGGTTTCATACTTGAGGCGGCAATAACTGCCTGTTCATTCCCAAAGGCTCCTGCATGTGCAATCCCTTTTAGCGAACCCAAGATATAAATATTACCTCCAGCTATTACGGTTCCTCCAGGGTTCACATCACCAATAAGCAATAAATCACCAGGAACTTCTAATACTTGCCCAGAGCGGACGATTCGGGCGATGGTAACGACTTCATTTTCTGCCTTTAGACGTTCTGCCTCTTCCCTAGTGACGACATTTGAGACGATATCATCTACAGCTAGATTCTTTTTTTGTCTAATGAGGTCTTTGAGTTCTTCTCGCTGTTCATCATTTATATATCTATTGCCAATTTCAACTTTGACTGTTGTTAATTGGCGCTCGGCTTGCGTTCTTTGGTTAGCAGAAAGCTTTTCATCAAGTTCTTTCTTTAGTTCCTCATAGGAACAGCTATCATCAAGATGTAGAACGATTCCAGCCTTCGTTCCTTTAATCGTAACATTTTGTCGTTTTTTCATGAAGAAAACTCACCTCAAATAATAAGAAAAGCATACTATCCATTAAGAATAGACTTTTTTTTCTATTAAAAAAGCCCAAAACTACACTTTTTTAATTGAATTCGACATGCTTTATCTATACTCCTCTTTTTAAAAAGAAATCCTAAAATTCAATCATCTCTTAATGAATCTGCAAACTTTTCAAAATGACGCTTCAATGGGTAGGCTGCAATAATGATAAAAACAGCGTTAAGAATGAGTGACGGGTATAGACGCATGCGAATAAAGCTCATAAATTCCAGATTAGTCACATGAATTAAAAAGTCCATTTCATACACACCCAACTCGAGCAGGGCAATTCCGACTAACGAAACAAGAAAGGCGATCACTACATGGTTTTGCAGTAAATGCATAATTTTCGAGACAAGATAAGCAACAAATGGGAAAAGAAAGAAATAGATTCCGATAATTTCAATCCAAACAATATCAAACACAAGTCCAAAGATCGCCCCATAAATGATGCCGTATTTCCTGCCTGCATATATCGTAAGGAATAGGATTCCCACAAACAGAAAATGTGGAACCAATATGTAATTCTGACCAAACATAACAGGAGGAATATACTGAACAAATAGGCTCTCTAGTATGAAAAGAAATAGAAACAAAAGAGGAAGCAGGAACTTCTTCACAGATCCTCCTCCTCCCCTTCTATCATTTCATCGCCATTAGGCTGCAGCATCGTTCTTTTAATTACAATAATATTTTCGAGATCATAGAAATTAGCACCAGGCTCTACTAAGGCCGTCTGATTTAACCCAAATTGGTCAGGCTTGACCTCGATGACCTTGCCGATTTGCAAGCCCTGAGGAAAGACTCCGCCTAATCCTGAGGTAATCACGTTTTGACCTTTTTTGATTTCTACTCCTGCTGGAATCGTTTTGACCAATAATGCCTTTTTCTCTTTATCCCAGCCTTCAACTAAACCGAATACATTTGTTTCGCCTTGAACAATTGCCGAGATACGATTTTTCGGATCCATTGCACTCAATAATTGAACGGTTGAGCTAAATTGATTGACGGTTTTTACCTTGCCGATGAGGCCATGAGCAGTAACAACCGCCATGTTTTTCTTAATACCATTGATTTTTCCTTTGTCGATAATAATCATTTCATGCCAACGATCAGGGTTTCTTCCAATTACGGTTGCTTGTAAAGGTTCATAATCTCTCAGGGTATCTTTTTCACCGAGAATATCACGCAGCTCGTTATTGTCCTTTTCTAGCTCTTGAACCTGTGCTTCGAGGCTAACAAGTTTTTCCATGCGCGACTTTAATTCCTTATTCTCTTCATATGTATTTTGCAAGTCCTGGAGATTTTCAAAGAATCCTGCCACAAAATGTGCAGGCTTTGAAACCAGGGATTGAACCCAGCCGGCAGAATCTTTGACGAATTGCTCCGGCCAGGTGAGCTTATCTCTCTCCCTTAACGAAAACCCAATCAATGCCACGAGAACAATAATGCTGACAAGCAAAATGATCAGACGTTTATTCAAAAAGAACTGTGGCATGATTATACACCTCTATTTTTTATGTCTACTTGTGATTTTGTTAAAATTGGCTGTTGATTAGAGCTCCAGGCACTTCGCTTTTTAGCGGGCGTGCCGGGGAGCCTCCTCGGCGCTTAAGCGCCTGTGGGGTCTCCCCAGCCCCGTACTCCCGCTGGAGTCTCGTGCCTTCCGCTCTAATCAACAGAGTTAGCAAAATCAACAATTGGTTTCTTTACATTAACGCGAATCCTTCGCTTTGTTTTTAAATAATTGGATGTGGTCTAGTGCTTTTCCTGTTCCGATGGCTACACAGTCAAGCGGATTTTCGGCGATTAGCACGGGCATATTGGTTTCTTCACTAATGACCTTGTCCAAGTTTCGAAGCAAGGCACCTCCACCTGTTAAGACAATCCCGCGGTCCATGATGTCGGCAGCCAGTTCAGGCGGTGTTTTTTCTAACGTATTTTTTACTGCTTCGACAATTGCATAAACCGTATCCTTTAATGCCGAACCAATCTCTTTTGCTGTAATTTCGATCGTTTTTGGCAGGCCAGTTAATAGGTCCCGACCACGAATCTCCATGTTCTCGATTCCTTCAGAATCGCCTGCAGATCCAATTTCCATCTTGATTGTTTCAGAGGTCCGTTCACCGATCATTAAATTATAGTGTTTGCGGATAAAAGAAATAATGGCATCGTCCATTTCATCTCCGGCAACACGAATCGATTGGCTTGTGACAATTCCGCCTAATGAAATAATCGCCACTTCTGTTGTCCCGCCGCCAATATCAACGACCATACTGCCAGTTGGCTCCCATACAGGAAGGTTGGCACCAATCGCTGCTGCGAACGGTTCTTCAATCGTGTAGGCATCCTTTGCACCAGCCTGACGGGTTGCGTCAATGACTGCTCTTTCTTCTACTGCAGTAATTCCTGACGGTACACAGACCATTACATATGGCTTACCTGAAAAAACGCTATTGCTTTTTAGTGCTTGACGAATATGGTGTTTCATCATTATCGCAGTCGTTTCGAAATCAGCAATAACGCCATCCTTCATTGGCCGCATCGCAACGACATTCCCTGGTGTACGTCCAATCATATTTTTTGCATCGTTGCCAACCGCAACAATGTGCTTAGTATCTGTCTGCATAGCGACAACTGACGGCTCTCGTAAAACAATCCCTTTTCCTTTTACATAAACAAGGGTATTTGCTGTCCCCAAGTCAATCCCAAGATCTCTAGTACCAATTCCAAACATAGTGTATCTCCCTTTCTGATACGAAATGCAATCATTCCAATAGGTAAGGTTATTTACCTCTTTATCATGTCTTTTTTTTTATAATTTATATTGTAGATTCGAAAGTAGTCTTAAAAAGTCATACCCATTATTATAGCGTAATGCTTCTTAAAATCATAGTATCATAAATACCCTTTTTCTTTGAGGCTGACAAATTTATTTTCGCCAATGATGAGATGGTCCAGGACATCAATGCCAATCATTTTCCCGCATTCAACAAGCCTCTTCGTGACCTCGATATCCTCACGACTCGGTGCGGGGTCGCCACTGGGGTGGTTATGAATGGCTATTATTGAGGCTGCAGAGCGTTTTAATGCTTCGCGGAACACCTCACGCGGATGGACAATCGAGGCATTTAAACTGCCGATAAAGATCGTCTTTTTGTGGAGTACCTGATTCTTTGTGTTCAAATATAGACAAACAAAGTGCTCTTGTGAAAGAAAACGCATGTCGTTCATCACAAAGTTGGCTCCGTCTTCTGGTGAGCGGATGACGTAACGATCATTATCGTTTAAGTTGGCTATCCTTCTTCCGACCTCAACGGCAGCAAGAACTTGGATGGCCTTTGCCTGACCGATACCCTTGATGCTAGTCATTTCTTCTAAGCTGGCAGCTTTTAATAGCCTTAAGCCTTCAAAACTTGTCAGCAAGCGATTGGATAACTGAAGAACCGATTCATCCTTTGTTCCGGTTCGGAGTAGGATCGCAATCAATTCATGGTTAGATAAACTTTCCGGACCATTCGTTATGAAGCGTTCTCGCGGTCTTTCGTCTTGTGGAAAATCACGGATCATTAAAGAATTTGTGGACACCCTTTTTCCTCCCTTTTATATGGGAGTTAAAGAACTTCATTTGTTCTACGGCAAAGGATAGCCTAACTGTTTTAATTCACGATAAGTTCTCGCAACGGGCAGGCCGACCACCGCAAAATAGTCTCCATTGATTTTTTTGACAAGCATACTTCCTAGCTGCTGAATACCATACGAACCTGCTTTATCAAGCGGTTCACCATTTTGCACATAAAAGTTAATTTCCTCGTCCGTTAACTCCCAAAACCAAACTTCCGTTTTTTCATAAAAACGGCTGGAGCCTTTAGCTGACAATATCGATACACCTGTGTAAACATCGTGCTGCTTTCCAGAGAGCATTTTCAACATGCCAATGGCGTCTTCCTCATTTGCTGGCTTTCCTAAGATTTGATTATCCGCCACCACAAGGGTGTCAGAACCCAGCACAAAACTTTCAGGATTTTCATTAAAAACAGCCTGTGCTTTACGTTCCGCTAACTCCATTACGATATCCTCTGGAGAAAGTGACGGATCAAAGCTTTCATCTACTTCACTGCTAGAAATCGTGAATGTTATTTGGAGGTTTTCTAGAAGTTCTTTTCGCCGTGGAGAAGAAGAGGCTAAAATGAGGTTCTGCATTTAACCACCTTACCTTTACATCAATTAGGGAGATACAAGTTAATCCTATCAGAATTTGTAGAAGCAAACAATTTATATATGCTTAAAGTTCGAAGAAATTTGTCAAATTATGCATGTGATTAA
The DNA here is from genome assembly GCF_038592905.1 of Neobacillus sp. FSL H8-0543. GTDB lineage: Bacteria > Bacillota > Bacilli > Bacillales > Cytobacillaceae > Neobacillus. Next base: position 966,951 of record NZ_CP151943.1, read on the forward strand.
ATTCAAAGTATTCTTTCTCTTCAAGAACCAACCACGTTGTTAAACTTGGCTGTTGATTTCCGCTCCAGGCGCTTCGCTTTCCGCGGGCGTGCCGGGGAGCCTCCTCGGCGCTGAAGCGCCTGCGGGGTCTCCCCAGCCCCGTACTCCCGCAGGAGTCTCGCGCCTTCCGCTCCAATCAACATAGTTATTAAATTAACAATGACCTTTAACAGGTCCAAATAATTAAATCAGCCTGTTCCAATTTGGAACAGGCTAGGTCTTAAGCTTCATTTCCCGGAAAATATCGAGATTTGTCGTTTATAAGGAGTAGTATACGGTTAGGAAATTTAATAAGTGCTGCTGGGCTTCGATAAGTGTCTTTGTTTCTTTGGACTGTTGGAAGGCTTTGACCTTTTCAACTGCCTTCGTTAGGTCGAGATTGAGATTTTTTACTTTTTCATTACTGAGTTTACTTGAATCTTTATTGATTTGGTCGCCCAACCTGGAAACTGCTTTAATCGTTTCATCTGAAATACTATTAGTTGAAATCGCACTTGCAGTTACTGTTGAAAGCTGTTGAAAAACAGAAACGGAAGCCTCCAAAAAGCTTTTCTCACTTTCATTTATTTCAGAAACCTTCTTTTCACCTATTTCTATTTGCTTTGCAAAAACATCCTCTACTCCGTTCGCTTTATAATGGGTTCCCAGTTGCTTTGCTGCTTCCAAGGAATCTGCCACACCTAAAAACACATAATCCTTGCCATCGATTGCCAATGTTTGTGCAGGGGTCCCTGTGCTCTTTACCTGAGCCACGCCTTCCTTAGCTGCAGTTTCGGAAGAAAAGGCTCCGCCTTGGACGACAAAAGCTGTCTGTGCCCCTAAACTTGCGGCTGTTGAACTAGCTGGAGTTTTGGTTGTATCCTTAGCTCCACCCTTGTCTTCGACAACAGGTTGGGTTACCGCTGGCTTGTTGTTATCCATAACAAAAAACTTAAGCATGATGACACCAAAGCTTGTCCCAATCAGAACAGCAAAAACAATGGTAACAATAATTGACCTTAAAACACTACCATTCCGCTTCTTAGATATAGGTGAGAATGAAGTGACTTTCTTTTTGCTGCTCTTTACCGAATTCTGATTGCTGACAATCTTGAATTCTTCCAATTCATTATCAGAGGATTCCGGGATAATCCAATCAAAGCTTTCGTCGATTGACTCCTTGGCAGCAGCTGTTTCTATAAAAACATCTTGATCAAGCAACTTTGGATCAATTTTTATTGTAGTAAATTCATCTCTGTTCTGTTCTTTTTGAATTATAGGCTCTTCTTTAAAGGGCATACTTTCCCCATTGAGTTTTATTTTGATGGTATTGCTACCTTTAGGCTTGTCCACAAGTCGTTCTCCTTTCGCAAGAGACTGCTAATTTGTTCCATCCTAACATAAAGGCAAAAAAAAATAACAAGACTTTTGTCGTCTTGTTATCGAATGCTTTCGTCAAATTATTTAATGTTAAGTTTAATTAGGTTTACTGAGATTTTATCAATCTCCGAGCAGAGGTTGCGATTCTCTCCATTCAGGCAAACGGAAGAAATCTTTCCATCCGTTACTTCAACATAAGTTGCATTTGATGCAGATAATATTCTACCTGTATAAGGGTCATGGAATTCATTAAGATAATTAAAATCATGCAAGACCTTATAGGTAATTTTATCATCTAAAATGAAGTTTTTTACCAATTCTTCATCTTTAAGAGCTAATTCAGCTGCATGTATAATCGCTAATGCATTGTTAACAAAGGTCTTATCTTTTGAACTAGCAATAACCTGATTAATTGATACTAGTCCAATAGAAGCGATTATTCCCAAAATAACAATGACTGCTAACAGTTCCACAAGAGAGAATCCTTTTTCGTTCCGTTTGTTTGTCTTTTCCATAAAGAACCCTTTACCCCAATATTTAAGATATGCACGTAGCACTCTTAGTTATTTTCAACAACATCCGTAAATGTGCTTAACGGATTTTTCTTGTTTGCCGGTGCGGGTGCATCAATCTTTGGCAACTCAGCAATCAAGTCGTTCAAGGTTGGCAGATAATAGGCAGAAACCGACAGACTGTAGCTTAATTTCTTATCTGCTGGCTCTATATCTAGACTAGTAATTTCCTTACCGCCACTATAGTTAATAGATTCCACAACAACAATCCTGTTCAATGATTCAAGAGTACTAATAAATTTTTCCAAGTCTTCATAGGTTGGTGATTCAACACTCAAGCTAATAGTTAGTTTCTTTAATCCAGTGATGGTGTTTGCTGCTTGTGCCTCTTGTTCAGCAGCAACTTCCTGTACAGTCTCGACTTCTAACGATTCATCCGTGGTAGCTTCAACATTCGCAGCATTTTCTTGCACTGGTGGTGCAATAATAACATCTGCATCTTTTGAAAAACTCATGGATTTAACTACACTATTTGAAACGTTTTCTGACCTTTCAAGGTCCAAGATAAATTGTTCTTGAAGTGGAGTGACTGGTACCTTCTTCTGCAGTTCTCTTGTATCTTCTACGACTTTGTTCGTTTCATCGGCTTTTTTGTTAATAATTGTGTCCAATAACTGTTTTTCTGTTTGTAGTGACTGTTCTTTCGTTTCAAGATCAGTCTTCAAAGGTGAGAGCATAATGAATTGTGCAATGGCGATGAGTAGCACAACGAGAAGAATGCCAGCAAACAGGATCAGCTTTTCTTTTTTTGAAAGTCGAAGCTTCATGATGCTGTCACTCCTTCCTCATTACTGTTACCTTTAATTAATAGCTGTTTGATTGTTTCTTTTTTAAATTTAATCTCAAACTGACCAATATATCTTGGTAGATATTTATTAATCGGATCAGTCACCTTAGTTTCCGTTTCTGTATTAGCTGTTGCACTTTCGTTCGGATTTACCGGGGTAAATATGAATCTGGTTGGATCATTAGGGTCAATTGTAACGACAAAACTATCGTTAATATTTGGCTGATTGTTTTCAGGTTGAGTACCTGTGGTATTCGCTGCTGTTTCTGTGGTATTGGTCTCTGTATTTTTGGCTTCGTCTATTTCTTGCGCTGTTAATGAACTTAGACTCGCTTCATCAATCCAGTCCGATTCATTTAAATTATCAAGGAAATAGGCTGCTTCCCTAGAACTATCAAATTGCACAGATAATGTAACAGTTCCTGCCTCAGTATAACCAAAACTCTGAATGAACCCTCGCTCAGGCAATAGTGCTGTTAGATGCTGCATCACTGGAACCGTTTGAATGGGGTAGCTTTCGGCCCATTCTACTGCATTCTTTAATACCGTTATAGACAAGGTCGCTGCATTTTTCCCTGCATTCTTTTGTTCTATTTCTGCAAGCTTTTTCGTTGTACCGATTTGACTGTCAACAGCAGCAATGTCACTTTTTACTAATTGGATTTGCCAAAAATAGGCGCCACCAACTATTAATAATACGGCGACAAAACTTACCAACATGATCACGAGACCCTTTTTACCACGTTCTTTTTTGGGAAGCAGGTTAATTTCTACTAGCATCATTGCACCTCTTTTAAAGCGAGACCTAAAGATAATAATAGATTTGCGGGTACGCTTCCTTTTGCATCAGAATCGAATGTTATCCTCTCGATTGGAACTTCGAATCTCTCTTTCATCTCATCATAAATGGCTGTTATCATCGGATGGTCACCGTTTAATAAAAACTTGGTAACATCCTTCTTTTCATTATTGCTGAGTGAATATCTGTAAAAATCTAAGAGCTTATTGATTTCTTTAAAAATATCCTCAAACTGAATAACTAACTCTTCAGAATCACCAATATATTTATATTCAATAAAGCCCATAAGATCCGGCTTTATTTCCCAATTATCAATGTTAAATGGTAGTGCAAATTGTCGCATTACCAATGGCACACTTTCTTCAAAAATACACAAGTTAACGCTTGTCAAATCGAATTGGACGGTAAACAAAACTTCCTTTTCACCTGCGAGTTCTAGGTAATGGTATAACCTGTATAATGATAACGGCGAAATATCGGCTGCTACGGGGGTTAACTTTAGACTTGCGAATAATTGTGCATACGCCATGACATATTGTTCCGGAGCAGCAAATAACAGTAGATCCTTTGTCTTTCCGTTCCCTTGAAGTGGATAATAGTCAAATACTGGCTCTTCAAACGGTAAATGAATACTTGAACCAAGTTCCAGATAAAGATATCCCTTTATTTCGTCATCCTGGATGTCTTCAGGAATGGAAACCTTTCGAATAATCACAAGTGGATCTGGTACAAGGAAGCGAATAGAACGACGATTAATCTTCCATTCATCAATACATTGTTCAATAATATTGGTCAATGTATCAATATCGACGATCTTGCCGTCAGTAATAATGCCTGGTGGTAGGAAGCGTTCGTTCCATTTTTGTGCAGCAGGGGGCTTCGATTGTTTTAGCTCTACAAAACGAATCGAATGGTCATTTAGCACGAGATTAATTATTCGGTTTTTAGCTGAAAAAAGGGAAAATGCCATATCTATAACCCCTTACTTAGAATCCTTGATTTAGAAATTGAACATAAATATATATAAGGTCCGAGCCCCAATAATAAGCCGTTAAAGTCCCAGCTGCAATAAATGGACCAAACGGAATTGGCTGTCGTCTTTTGACTATTTTAAAAAGTAGTGCTAAACCGCCAATAACGGCTCCGAACAATGTCGAAAGAAAAAAGGATAAAAGCACTAGTTTAAAACCTAAGACAAAACCGAGTAACGCATATAGCTTAACATCTCCCATGCCCATGCCACCTTTGCTGACAAGAGCGACGATAAGAAGGAGAACAAATCCCGTTACAGCACCTAGCAGGCTGTCCCACCAAGGTGTTAACGGCAAAAAAATCCGTTCCAATAAAAAAATCCCTGCAAACCAGATTAAAATCTTATCAGGGATTAGCATATAGTGAATATCGGAAACGATGATTATCATAAACATCGAAATTAGTGTTAAAGCAATAACTAACTCACTAGACCATCCAATAACAAGTGGTGATGTGGCAAACAAAATACCAGTCAAAAGTTCAAAAAATGGATAGATAGGAGAAATCCGCGACTGACAGCCGCGGCATTTTCCCCCTTGAAGCAAATATGAAATTACAGGTATAAGTTCATATGGTTTCAATTGATGCCCACAAGTTGGACAAGCCGAACGTGGACTAACAATTGATTGTTTTAATGGTACTCGTAGGCCGACTACATTAAAGAAGGACCCTAGTACTAAACCATATACAAAGAGAAACACTATACCCATTAGTTAGAGTATTCTAGTAATTCCGCTTCTGATGCTTTAGTATCCACTGCTGTACCGTCTTTACCATCTACTAAAGTAATTGAATTATGAGTAGTTAACTCGTAAGAATATTTACCTGAAGTACTATTTTTTGTTACTGTTAGTTTGAAGGTTTTGTCTTTAACGCGGTCTAAATAATCATCTGATAAATCAATATCTGTAACTGCAGGAGTAGCTGCTTCAGGCCCTATAAATACTGTACCAGTTACAGTATCAGGATTGTTAGCAACATATAGTTTTGCTGCATTAATTATTAATAAACCGTCTTGAACCTTAGCCTTATTGTCTGATTTTGAAATTACATTTCCAATCGCTGGAATTGCAATTGCAGCAATAATCCCTAAAATAACGATAACTGCTAGTAATTCAATTAAAGTAAAACCTTTTTGTTCTTTTAATTTTAAGCCTAACTTTTTAATCATTTTCCGACTCCTCCTGGTTCTATGAACCTAGTATTATTTCTCTATGAGTATACAATAATTGTAAGCGAAAGAAAAGAAGATTTTGTCAGTCGCTGTCACGAATTTTACCTTTTTGTAATTTTAGAGAATGTTTTGTCTTATTAGCTCATTTGGTCAAACATTGAGAACATCGGCATCATAATAGACAGGACAATGACACCAACAATGCCTGCCAAAAACACAATCATGATTGGCTCGATTAACGATTTAAGCCTGTCAGTACTTTGCTCGACTTCTTTTTCATAGAAATCGGCAATTTTTGATAGCATCGAATCAAGCGCACCAGTACCTTCGCCAATCGAGATCATCTGCGTAACTAATGGGGGAAAGGCCCAGTGATCGTTCATCGGCTCGGTCATCGAACGCCCTTTTTCAAGCGAATCACGTGACTCACGGATAACCTTTGCGATAACTTCATTTTCGACGACCTTTTCAACAATTGACATTGCTTGGAGAATCGGAACTGAGCTAGAAAACAGTGAGGCGAGTGTTCGCATCATTCGTGCAAGTGCTGCTTTTTGCATCATGTTACCAAAAATCGGCATCCTTAATAGAAAATAATCCAAATAATATTTAGTTTTCTTGTTTTTCTTCATATACATAATTGAAGATACAAATGCAAGAATAATAAGAACCACAAGCCACCAAAACTTTTGCATAAATTCACTTGCAGACAATACAAACTTCGTAATTCCCGGCAATTCTGCACCCATATCTGCAAACATAGTCACAAATGTCGGTACTACCCCAACAAGTAAGAAAATTACCGCTCCAATTGCAAGAATGCCAATAACTGCAGGGTAAGTTAACGCTGATACTACTTTAGACCTTGTGTCATGCTGTTTTTCAAAATCGTCTGCCAATTTTTCGAGGGTATCATCTAAATTTCCGCTGACCTCCCCTGCTTTTACCATGTTGATAAACATCGGGTTAAAGATTTTCTTGTACTTAGAGACAGACTCTGAGAATGGGTTTCCTTCGCGCAGCGCCTGTTCAACATCAAGCAGCGCTTTTTTCAAGGCCTTACTTTCTGTTTGCGCTGCCAGGACGGAGGTAGCTTCAACAACAGTGACTCCTGCTTTTAGCAAGGTAGCAAACTGTCTTAAATAAATAACAAAATGCTGTAGCTTTACGGGATTACCAAATGTAAGATCCTTCGTCATTAATGTTTCAGGAATTTCCTTCATTTCAATAACACGAATACCCTCGTCTTTTAGCTTGAGCATTGCCTCTCTTCTTGAGCCAGCGTTAATGGTGCCCTGCCGTTTTCCACGCCGGTCGCGTCCGTCAAATTTAAACCTAGCCATCCATCATCATCTTCTCTTGTAAATATTTCTGGGCCGCTTCCTTTTGAATCAGGTTTCGATCTAGTAACTCTCTTAAACTCATTTCAAGTGTATGCATCCCCTGGGCTCGAGACGTTTGCATCGTACTTTGAATTTGGTGGATTTTTTCATTTCGGATTAAGTTTGCAATCGCCGGATTGTTTACTAAGATTTCAGTTGCAGCCTTACGTCCCTTTTTGTCAACAGTAGGAAACAAGCGCTGCGAAATGACGCCCACCAATACAGATGCAAGCTGAACACGGATTTGCGGCTGCTGTGCCGGTGGAAATACATCGATTATCCGGTTAATGGTTGACGGGGCACTTGAGGTATGAAGTGTTCCTAGCACAAGGTGTCCGGTTTCTGCTGCCGTAATCGCAATCCCAATCGTTTCTAAGTCACGCATTTCCCCAACTAGAATAATGTCAGGATCTTGTCGTAAGGCACCCTTTAAGCCATTTGCATATGATTTGGTATCAAACCCGACTTCGCGTTGGTCAATAATCGAATTTCCGTGTTTGTGGAGATACTCAATTGGATCCTCAAGGGTAACGATATGCTTGCGCATCGTTCTGTTTACATAATCAATCATTGATGCAAGGGTAGTTGATTTTCCGCTTCCTGTCGGTCCCGTCACTAGGATAAGACCCTGAGGCTTTTCAACTAGTTTCGCAACTATTTCTGGTAAATCTAAATCTTCAATTGTCGGTGTTTTTGAAGCAACCACCCTTAGGGCTAGGGAAACACTCCTCCGTTGATGATAGGCGTTAACACGGAAGCGCGATAGCCCAGGAATACCGTAAGAATAATCCAGCTCTCCTTTTTCCTTAAAAACAGTATACATGTCCTCTGGAACTGTCAGCCTTGCAATTTCCTCGGTATCATCAGGAAGCAAAATTTCTTTTCCATACCGCTTAATATCCCCATTGATTCGAAATACAGGTGGGACACCAACTGTTAAATGAATATCGGACGCTTTAAATTCAAGTGCTGCCCTCAGTATTTTATCGATTTTTTCTTTCATTGGTTTGTTCTCCTACTCCAATATCGCTACGCGTAAGACTTCCTCGGTGGTTGTTATCCCTTGTTTGACCTTTAATAAACCATCATCAACCAAAAATATGGTTTTACTTTTTATCGCATGTTCCTTTAGCTTTTGAAAAGAATCATCATTCATAATGATTCGGCGCATTTCATCATTTAGAACGAGCACCTCATGGAGGGCAACCCTACCTTTATAACCTGTCATGTTACAAGAAGGACAGCCTTTTCCGCGTGTTACTTTATCTATCTTCATACCGCGTTTAGCAAAAATTTCTACTTCGCGCTTTGATGGCTCTTGTACCTCAACACAATCTCGGCACACCTTACGAACTAATCGCTGTGCGACGATGCCCGTTAACGAGGAAGCAATTAAAAATGGCTCCACGCCCATATCAATTAACCGGGTAATTGTTCCTAATGAATCATTGGTGTGCAGAGTGCTTAGTACTAAGTGTCCCGTTAACGAAGCTCGTACCGCTACTTCGGCTGTGTCCTTATCACGTATCTCCCCAACCATGATTATGTTTGGATCTTGACGGAGGATGGAACGAAGTCCAGCGGCAAAGGTCATACCGACATTTGTATTAACCTGAATTTGATTGATTCCCTCTAACTGGTATTCCACAGGGTCCTCAATGGTAATGATGTTTACTTGTTCGCTGTTCAACTTGTTTAACGCAGCATAGAGTGTCGATGATTTACCGGAACCAGTTGGCCCAGTAATCAAGACAATCCCGGTCGGTTGTTCAATCATTTCATTAAATCGTTTGAGATTGAGGGAATTAAAGCCAATTTTATTTAAATCATTTAATGATGCCCCCATGTCTAAAATCCGCATAACGATCTTTTCACCGTATACAGTGGGTAATGTAGAGACACGGAGATCAATAGGATGAAAATCAAGATTAATCTTAATTCGACCATCCTGTGGAATACGCTGTTCTGTAATATCAAGATTGGACATAATTTTGATCCTGGCTGTTAGCACACTTTGCATTTGTCGTGGTAAAATCCGTTCTACCTTTAATACTCCATCCACTCGGTAGCGAACAACCACTTTTGTTTCCTGTGGATCAATATGAATATCACTTGCTTTTTGAACCACAGCATTGGTCAGTAACTGGTTGACTAGACGGACGATTGGTGAATCCAGGTTGGTAACATCATCGTCCTGGCCACGTTCATTAGCCGACAATTCACCAAACAGTTCATCTAAATCTTCATCCGTATTGTAATATTTATTAATCGCTCTAATTATATCGTCTTTTGTTGCAATCCTTGTTTCAATATGGAATCCCGTTGACAGACGGAGGTCGTCAATCACTATAAAATCCATTGGGTCGACCAAGGCAACATAAAGTTTATTACCTTCCTTTTTCAAAGGGATAATTAAGTTCCGTCTTGCTGTTTCCTTCGAGATAAGTGAAAAAAGATTCGTATCAAACGGATATTGCATAAGGTTAATATGTGGAATACCTAACTGCTGTTCGAGAACTTCAGCTAACTGATGGTCAGTAATATATCCTCGCTGCAGTAAAGCGTCACCAATTTTTTGGTTTGGATCTTTTTCATCTAATGTCGATTGAAGCTGTTCTGGGGTAATTAACCCCTCATCAATTAACAAATCACCCAGACGCCTTCTACTTTGCTTCATTGTTATCACTTCTTTTAACTACCTTACTTTGCTTGCTCATTCGGATTCCCCCAAAGTTCATCATCCTCAAGACCCTGTTGCAGTATGTCAGATGGTAACGGTGTTTGATTTCCAGTTGGATCCACTACATCGGTTGGTTCAATTCCACTGATTGGTTGATTTCCATCAGTCGTTCCCGTTAATCCATGTATCTCCACACGGTATGTTGGCTGGTAATAATCCTCAGATATTAGTTCACTGTTTACTAACTTGCTTCCTTGAAAAATATCGCGATAAACCTTGATGATTCGACCGTCAGCACCAACCGTTTTTACCTTTATTTTCCCAAGAAGGACTAGTGGACTGTATTGGAGAATCGTCTTCGGCTTTAGTTGCTGTTCATCTTTTTTTATTATTTTATAGTCATAAAGGAACTTTTCGCCCTTTAATGTTACTTTAAAGTTATTGTTTTCAAGTTTAAATTCAAGGATATATTTTGTTTTATTTGGATTTACTATTACTAAATCTGCACCTTGTGCAAAATTAACCCTTGCCTCAAAACCTAAAACCGCATAACCTGGCAGTACGCTACTGATATTTCTTTCAGTAATTGCGAAATTCGTTGGTAAAATAGCTTGATAAATACCCGTTGCAATTACATTTAATGAATCTGATTTTTCTTTACTCTGCTGCTTAGCAAATTCTAATAGAGAAAAAGTTGCTTCCTCAGCAATGGTGATTTCTGGATTCGCTTCAATCACTGATTCTAAATCAAATGGAATTTCTTTTAACTTTAATACAGCCTCATTGATGACTGCATCTTTTTGTGCTGCGTCAGCAAGTTGATAATCACCTGTTAGATTAAAGCTATATGAACCGGTTTCGAATTGGGATGCGGTTTGTATTAAATCATTCGTAAGCTTTGAAAGTTCTAATTCATTACTGTCTACCTGCGGAAATAAAATTTGAATTTGTTCCTCAACTTGTAGCAACTCGATCGTAATGGTTGCAGCGTTCGGCTGTCCGTCCATTATGTTGTTAACTGTTTGTGTAGAATCTAACTGAAATAGGTTGATGTCGAATGGCACAATTTTTTCACTATATTGAAGTTCTATTTTCGTATTTTTTACCCAATCAAGATATTTTTCTTCTAATAAACTGATCACTTCACTCTCTGATTTCCCAGTAACATCTAATGACCCTACAGTTGTTCCTTCAGAATAGCTTCCGTCATCAGTGAATTTTTCAAAGGCTTGTACACCAAAATGAGTCGTACTAAACATAAATGCCGAACTGAAAAAAAGCACAACGAATAATTTCAATAATCGTTGATTTTTAACCATAATCTCTGCCCCCTGCATATCCCTTTATTTCTGCAATTCGACTACTCGCTTGGAGTTGTTTTCTTCTAAATTATCTTCACGACCTGCTGCAACCTCTTTTGTATCAAATAACAACTCAAGTTCTGACTCATCTATTTGGTTATCGTCAATATCTACTTTTTCTTTTTCATTTATCTCTTTCATGTCTGCTAACTCATCAAGGCAGCCTTCTTCCATTTCTTGACTTTCAACAGAATCTTCAAGCAGCATGCTTTCAATATCGGAAAGATAACTAACCTCAACCTCGGCATCATCAATTTCAGGTTCTGCTTCTATTTCGCTATCGCGCTCCTGTAAAAAGGAAATATCTTCATCTAATCCTAAAGCATTGTCATTTTCTTCTGTAGAAGTTGTGCTCGCCTCAGGCTTTAAATTACCTGCTGTTTTTGTCAAAGCAGGTACTACAATTTCTAATTCTGATAATTCTAGTGAATCTATTTCAGGAGTATTTTCTTTTTGTTTAGATGCGAATGGTAATTCAATATCTTCAAACATCACTTCTTCAACTATGTCTTTCTCTTCATAGACCATTGCTGCAATACGGGAATCCATCATGTATGCCGCGAAAAAGGCTAGTACTAGTAACATCAATAATATTGCCCATATTGGAAAGGATGTGGTGGCTGCAAGTCCTCCTAGTGCGAGCACAAAACCAGTTAATACGACAAAAAACTTCCCTTTTAAAGTGAATCCTAGCGGTAAAAAGGCTATAATCAACATTAAAATCAACATAGACCCAAAGGCCCAAATGATTGTTTGCATTCATCCACTCCCTCTCATAATTTATAGGTATATTCTATTAAACTACATTTTCTCTCAAATTAAATTATTTTTTGTAAGTTTATCCAAAAATTAGACAAAATTCGCCTAATAGATATTGTATAATACTTTTAACAAGTTTAAAAGAAGCTGGAAAACATTTGTAGGTATAAAATACTGACGTTTGTTAAATTTTGTTTACACTATCTGTTAAAATATATCTAGCAATTTAATTACTACTATTTTCTCCCAAGAAGGGAATGGATTATATGGAAAGTTTGAACAGTGAAAAAGGTGTAACTCTCGTAGAGATTTTAGTATCGATAACTCTTTTATCTGTAGTTTTAATCACTTTTATGAGTATTTTCCCACAAATGGGAAAGGTGAATAACCTTAACGAAGACAAGGCCCAAGCCACAAATATTGCTAAGGAAATTTTAATAAATTGGCAAGACTCTACTGATGTTCAAACATTCCTTAAATCATCGACGCAAACCTCAGGTTTTTTACCTAAGCATGTGAATAATTATCTACACTACACAACATTCGATCCTGATGAATTTTCTGAATACTACTATTTTGAAACCACACAAGATAAATACGATGTTCAGATAAAAGTAAAAAAGGCTGCAAACAATAGTTCAAAAAGTTCACATCTACACCAAATCGTTATAAAACTATTTAATGATAAAGGCAACGTTGTAAGTGAAACTTATGGATATGTAAAAAGATAGGAGGAATAGAATTGAAAGAGAAACAAGGTGGTTTGACTTTAGTCGAAGTGTTAGCCACATTAACAATTCTTTCTACTGTAAGTGTAATTATTTACAGTGTGTTTTTTCAAGGCCTTTCATTTTCACATGAAGCGATAAGCAAAAATCAGATGCACCAAGAAACAAATCTTTTAATTACTAATTTGAAAAAGATTCATACTACGGCTAGAAGATATGACATATTAAATACCAACTCTGATTGTGATATTACTGTTAATATTAAGGATAACCCAACTGATCCAAATCTTGTTACTAGAACAGAAATTTTAAGTCATCCTAACATGTGTTTTAATTTTGAGATTACTAACTCTGTTTCAAATACTATAATCCCAAATAAGACTGGACATAATGTCGCTATAAAGTTGAACACAAGTGACAAAAATAATAAACAAAATGAAATAACGATAGATACATTTCTCTATCGAGTGAAGGGTGCTGATTATCAATGAAAAAGTTAAAAAATGAAGAAGGGTATGCTCTTGTTACTGTCCTATTTATCATAACGATATTTACAATTTTATCCGTTTCTTTCATGGGACAGGCCTTTTCAAGCACAAAACAAAATCAAATACTGGAGAAATCTACGAGATCAGTGTCAGCTGCTGAAATGGGGGTATCCTTTTATCAGGTTGAAGTTCAAAAGCTTTTTGAATCAAAACAAACAGATGTTTCAAATAAAGTAAGGACTTTATTAGGAACAAACCCACTCGAATCTACCTTAAAAAGTACAGCGACAGAGATAATGGCAGGAGAACTACTTAAAGAATTTCCGAATACAAGTGAAAGAGCTCCAATTTTAATTGAAGAACATCCGAATGCTAGTTTTAAAATTAAAAATTTCAGTGCGGTCCCTGACTTAACATCCCATGAAATAAATATATCCTTTGATATATTAGGATATGAGGATAAAAAAGAAACAAAACTATCTACTAAAATGTCACTTAATTTAGGTCCTATTTCTAAACAAACAACTTCAACAACTAATGAAAAAGTATTACCTAACTACAATGAAATATCCAGTGAAGGTGGAACCATTGTTACTGGGGACTATAAAACCATAACAAACGGTAAAGGATTGAGTAACCAAACAATTTACTCAAATGATGCTAACGGGTCCGTCACTGTAAATGATAATGCAAATAAATCATCAAACTTAAGCATTCATGCTGAAGGCTCCATAACTGCTGATAAAAATATGAATAGTTCTTCTACCTTGAAGATGGAAACAAAAGGAAATTTAACTTTTCTTGGACAGATACGAATGGATACTCAATCAAGAATACTTGTAAAATACGACTTTAAAAACTTTAATTATGATGATGACAATGAATCTGATGACGATGAATCTAATAATTCCAACAGTGACAATGGACAAAATGGAAATCACTTAACTCTGGACAATTCTTTTCTATATGTCGGTCAAGATGCCTATGTTAACAAGTTAACTGTTACAAATAATTCTAAAATGTGTATTAACAGAAATCTGTTTGTATATAGCTATAATAATTTTTCTGTTGCTAGCAATAGTTTATTTGTTAAAGGGACAGTTAATAAATGGGACCTAGTGTCAGGAAATGGAAAAGATAAAGTTTATGGCTGGGTACCAGTAAGTGGTTTAGGCGGGACTACCGATGATGTGTTTTTAGCACAATGTGGAAGTAGTGTGCCTGCTTCCTATCAAATCAACTGGCCAAATGAAATTACTACTACGATAGATATTGTAGATTATTAGAAGAAATAGAACATATAAAAAAGGTAAGTCACTTATCTCATATTAGTTCCGCTATTACCCATATCTTAATTATATAAAAAGTACCTATAGATGAAACACTTTTTTAAGTGTCCTATCTATAGGTACCACATTATTTAGGGAACCTTCTATTTATTTAATATACTCTGCCACCCGATTCCTACCAGCCCGCTTCGCTCCAACATACAATGCCCTATCTGCATGCCTGATCAATGCAAGCGAATCTTCAGCATCTTCCGGCGCAGTTGCAACTCCAATTGATGCGGTGATAGTAACCTGCTGTCTTGTTTTGTCATGATCGAGTGATTCGGTTACTGTAAATGGAGTATCTGCTATCGTTTGCCTAATCAATTCTGCCATTTGAAAAGCCTCTACTTTTGATATTTCAGGCAGGAGAACGACGAATTCTTCGCCGCCGTATCGTGCTACTGTTCCGCATGTTCCCACCAGCTTAGTTAACCTTGTTGCCAGCTCGAAGAGGATTTCATTTCCGCTTTGATGGCCATAGGTATCATTTACTTCCTTGAAGTGGTCAATATCTAGGATGATTAACGATAATTCTTTACGTTCAAATCTATATAACTTTTCAAATTCTTCATTGAGAAGGTTTTCAAAATAACGATAATTATATAATTTCGTTAGGGCGCAACGTTCGCTTTGAATCTTTGTCAACTCATAGTGCTTTGCATTTTCAATCGCAACCGCCAAATAGGAACAAAGGATATCGACAATCATCAATTGGGATTTCTCATAAGCCCGTTTTCGCTTTGAAGCAAGCATGAGTACGCCAATCACCTTTTTATTTCTAACAATTGGGACCGCTAAGATACTTTCCGAATCATCAGGAATATACCCCTTCGTATTCGTACTCCATTGTTTCCTCGAAGTGTAGATTGCTGCTTTGCCCGTATCCCATACCTGTCCGCTAATACCTTCATTTCTTTTTACGGTTGGCATACTTTCAGTTCCATCCGTCACATTACCGCCCTCGATCCTGCGAATCAATTGCAGTTTGTCCCCACTCGTAACATCGAGTATATACGCATAGTCAACAGGAAGCATTCCGGTTATTTTCTGTATAAACAAATCAATTACATCATCGACCTGAAGACGCTCGGCCATTTGATGGCCGATTTCAGCCGCTTTCTGCAAATACTCATTAACTTTTTCACTAGAATAATATAGTTTAAATATGATGGATAAACTGATAAAGGGAATGCCGATAAAGAATAAGGCCAATAATCCCAATTGGTTATACATGATATACAATACAAACCCAAGTGGCAAAGTGACGATGGTAGTAATCGTCTCAACAACGAAATCCTTCCCAAAGAAAGATTCCTTGCTCTTATAAATAACATATAAATAAAACGAAAATATCACTTGATTGATAAAGTAACCTACAATCGGATATAAAGCTGCGATCCATAGTGAGTTAGGATTCGTCAAAAAATCGGGTCCTGTTTGACCGCCTAACTGATAATAAATGACACCACTTACTAAGGAAATAATAAAAAACATAATCGAATTAAGCGGCACCCGAAAGAGCTCTGACTTATGCATTCTTAATTTTATTAGTAATACCATAACGGCAACCTGTGTAAAGATCAGTTCTGCAAATAACCCAAATCTTAAAAAAGCAGCAAGTGAAACCCACTGAATTAAAAATACGCTTACACCATTAATAGTGATTGGCATCGCACCGACAATTGAAAATAGAAACAAAAATGCGAAGATATCAAACCATTGGCCAGAGAATGTAGGAGGAAAAGCATTATATATATACCACATCCCTGCAGGTACGACTAACACCCATACAAGGAAAAGCAATTTTTTTGTGCGTGTATTTACACTCATCCCATCCTCCCTCTCTTTAATTCGCTAAAGACATTTTATCAAATAAATGAAGGCTTGTCATAAGGAATCATCTTATTTTTCTAAATAATTACATAAAATTGGTCTCACTTCGGAAATTAAATATAATGAACCAGTTAATACCAATATATCTTCCTTTTTAAGCTGGTTGATTTCTAGTGATAGACTTTCGGAAACATTGATTGATGAATGTTTATTAGCCAATGAACTTATACTTGCTAGTTGTGTTGCTGACGCTGCGCGTGGAAAGTCAAAGTCGACAAAAGTAATTTTCTCAGCAAGATTATCGAGCATTTCAATCATTACTCTCGTATTCTTATCTCTTAAAGCTCCAAAAATAAACTGAAATTTATGGTTTGGGTATTCTTGCTGGAGTGTCTCTACTAGTCGTTCCATTGCCGCTGGGTTATGTGCCCCGTCTAGTATAATCACAGGACTTTCAGAAACAAGCTCAAACCTTCCTGGCCAAAGGGTTTGTTTTAATCCTTTTTTAATATGTTTCTTTTCGATATGAAAATGATTCTCTCTATTCAACACCTCTGCTGCCATGATTGCCAATGAGCCATTTTCCTTTTGGTGATTTCCTTTCATCGCTAGCTGTAGATGCTGGTAGTTTCCTAGTGGGGTTTGGACTGTAAAGTCATCTCCATTATCTGCAATCAATATGTCCTCATTCAATACATACAATTTTGAATGACAGTCTACTGCCTTTTCCCTAATTACCTTCAATGCCGCTTCATCTTTTACCCCCGTAATACAAGGAATCTCCTTTTTAATAATCCCTGCCTTTTGGTAAGTAATATCCGTAAGCGTTTCACCAAGGTAGGCCGTGTGTTCCAGACTAATTGTCGTAATGATGGACAAGAGCGGGGAGATAATATTAGTTGAGTCTGTTAACCCACCCATCCCCGTTTCAAAAATAACGATATCCTGGCTAGCAATAACAGAAAAATAAATAATCGCAAGGACCGTTAGTAATTCAAAGTCGGTTAAGCGTTCAATTTCTTTCTTGTCTTTAATATTTGATAGCATATAGTTTAATGTTTCATCCAACTTTTCTTCGGTAATCGGCCCATCATTTGTACTTATTTGGTCTTTAACATCTTCAATATGTGGTGATGTGAACGTTCCGACAGAATAGCCTGCTTCCTTCAGAATATTTCTGAGAAATTGTAGCGTGGAACCCTTCCCATTTGTACCAGCAATATGGACTGCCTTTAAGTGTTGGTGAGGATTTCCTAGAAGCGCTAAAAAATTTTCGATTCTATTAAGTCCCAAATTAATTTCTGTTTTCGTATGTATGTCGAACTTTTCTTTTATTTGATTGAAGCCCTTAATCATATTGAAATAACCTCTCTTTTGTTGTCACAGTTGGTTTTTATACGTTAGAATATCATTATACTTCAATACATTAGCAGGTGTAATTAATTAGACCGAACCAAAATTTGCTAAACGATAATTTCTATGAAGTACTAGATTTACTTGTATCTAGTTTCGTACATTAAGGAGCAAACAATGATAAATCACACTCTCTCCTGCTGGGTTATTTATAACGGCAGTCTTACCTCTGAAAAATTTATTGATCAAGCAGAAATGATTAAACAAAGCGCTGAACGGAAAAATATTAGCTGTGAGATCTACAAAAACTATGAACTGACGATGGAAATTTGTGAAGGAAATTTACGTTTGGGTGTTATTGTTGATGAAAAGCAAAAGCCCGATTTTGTCATCTTCTTAGATAAAGATATCCTCCTTGGCAGACAATTGGAGCAGTTAGGTATTCCTGTCTACAATCCGATTTCAGCCATTGAAAGATGCGATAATAAAGCGATTATGTATCAGACGTTAGCAAACCATGGACTGCCCATTCCTGAAACGATTATTGCCCCAAAGGTTTATAAGGGGTTTGAGCTAAGAGACAACCAGTATTATCAATACGTTATTAGCCGGCTCGGCTTTCCGATGATAATTAAAGAAGTCCATGGATCCTTTGGAATGAAGGTCTATTTAATACAGGACGAAATCGAGTTTTACGATAAAATCAAGGAATTATCTGGTATTTCGTTTTTATTTCAAAAATATATTCGCTCCAGTCATGGCAGAGATCTTCGTATTAATGTTGTTGGTGATCAAGCAGTTGCCACCATGTACAGGCATTCTGAAACGGATTTTAGAGCCAATGTCTCGAACGGCGGCAGAATGGAAATCTATGAACCAACTGCTGCACAAATCGAGCTAGCGGTAAAATGTTCACAGATTATGGGGACCTATTTTTCTGGTATCGATATTTTATTTGGAGAAAATGAGGAACCGATTATTTGTGAGGTTAACTCTAATGCCCATATCCGTAATATCTATGATTGCACGGGGGTTTGGGTGGCAGATTATATGATTGACTTTATTATTAATCATCTTGAGGAAACTAAGAATGTGTGAGAGTGGAAAGGGCTTGCTTATATATAAAAAGACCGATGCAGAGCGTAATCAAGGCTTCATCCAGATGTTACTAGAAGAAGCAAGGCTGCAGGATATTTCGTTACAGCTTGTTTTTGAGGAAGATCTGAGCTTTGGAGTAACAGGAAATAAACTTTCCCTCACCCATCCTATTTCTGATGTGGGAGATATTAGCTTTGCGATTATGAGAACGATCAATCCACTGCTTTCTAAACAGCTAGAACAGCTTAAGATTACTTGCTTTAATCCTGCCTATGTGTCGGAAATTTGCAATGACAAAGCGGTAACCTACCAGTATATCGCTGGGTTAGGAATTCCGATGTTAGATACTTATTTTGTTTCCAATGAAACGTTTGACGGTGACGACTTGGCATTGACCTTTCCGATGGTTTTAAAACAATCCGATGGCCGCGGTGGGAAAGAAGTATACTTAGTTCATTCAGTAGAGGAGATTTTAGACAAACTGCATGAGCTACCAAATAAAAGATTTGTGTTGCAGGAATTTGCTGATAACCCTGGGAAGGATATTCGAGTGTTTGTACTTGGTAATGAAGTCATAGGAGCCGTTCTCCGTGAATCAACTACATCATTTAAAGCAAATTACACATTAGGTGGTACCGTTCGCCCCTACCTATTAAATGAGTCTGAATTGGAGCTGGTAGGAAGGATTTTTTCTAGTCTGAAAGCAGATTTTATCGGGATTGATTTTCTTTTAAATAAACAAGGCGACCTGTTATTCAATGAAATCGAGGATGTTGTCGGTTGCCGCTCATTGTATTCAACCTCTGATGTGAATGCGGCTGCACTGTATATGGATTATATAAAGAAGTCGATAGAATGTAGGTAAACTCTTGCAAGTAGGCTTCATGAGGACCTCTTTCGTGATTTTTTTGTAAAAGTGGGCTTCATGAACGCTTCATGAGGACCTCTTTCGTGATTTTTCTGTAAAAGTGGGCTTCATGAACGCTCCATGAGGACCTCTTTCGTGAATTTTTCGTAAAAGTGGGCTTCATGAACGCTCCATGTGGACCTCTTTCGTGAAATTTTCGTAAAAGTGGGCTTCATGAACTTTATAATTAAAGTCTACACCGCTCCAATCTACACAATAACGACTATCAGAAATGGGGTAGCCTTACATAAAGGCTACCCCTAAAAATTATCCTCTTAACTCTTTTATCCGTGCTTCCACCATTGTTCTTTTTTCTCGGTAATCTTTTTCTTTTGCACGTTCTTCTAAAACAACACTTTCAGGAGCCTTCTTCATAAAGCCTTCGTTGCTTAGCTTCTTTTCGACTCTTTCGACTTCTTTTGAGTATTTCTCATATTCCTTTTCGAGGCGAGCAATTTCTTCATCAATGTTAATCAAGCCTTCAAGCGGAAGGATGATTTCTAAGCCAGTGACAATCGCCGTCATTGCCTTATCAGGTGTTTCGATGTCTGTACCGATTTGTAATTCTTCCGGGTTACAGAATTTTTCAATATAGCCGCGGTTTTTCTCTAGTGCGTTCAGGATGTCTTCATCCTTTACCTTAACAAGCATTTTAACTTTTTTGCTCATTGGCGTATTAACCTCTGCACGGATATTCCGAACAGAACGAATCATTTCCATTAGCATTTTCATTTCTTGCGCTGCTTGTGCATCGGTAAGAGCAGGATCTACTTCCGGCCATTTCGCAATCGTGATGGACTCCCCTTGATGAGGAAGGTTTTGCCAGATTTCTTCGGTAATGAATGGCATGAACGGATGCAATAGGCGCATCGTTTGATCTAATACATGTGCAAGAATGGAACGGGTCGTTTTCTTAGCCGCTTCGTCCTCACCGTAAAGCGGGAGCTTCGCCATTTCAATATACCAGTCACAGAAATCATCCCAAATGAAGTTGTAAAGCGCCCTGCCTACTTCGCCAAATTCATAGCGTGCAGACAGTCTCGTTACGGTTTCAATTGTTTCATTTAGCTGATTAAGAATCCACTTATCAGCAACGGATTTTTCACCGCTAAAATCGATTTCTTCAAACTTCATTCCGTCCATATTCATCAATGCAAAACGGGAAGCGTTCCAAATCTTATTGGCAAAGTTCCAGGTTGATTCTACCTTCTCGGTACTATAGCGCAAATCCTGCCCTGGTGAACTTCCAGTTGATAAGAAGTAGCGCAGTGAATCGGCACCATACTTATCAATAACATCCATTGGATCAACACCATTACCTAACGACTTACTCATCTTCCGCCCTTGCTCATCACGAACGAGTCCATGGATAAGAACATCTTTAAATGGACGCTCGCCAGTAAATTCAATACTTTGGAAAATCATTCTCGATACCCAGAAGAAAATGATATCATAGCCTGTTACAAGTGCATCTGTCGGGAAATAGCGCTTGAAATCCGCAGATTCCTTATCAGGCCAGCCCATCGTTGAGAATGGCCAAAGAGCTGAACTGAACCAAGTATCTAATACATCCTTGTCCTGCTCCCAATTTTCACTGTCAGCTGGCGCTTCATTGCCAACATAGATTTCACCGGTTTCCTTATGGTACCAAGCAGGAATCCGATGGCCCCACCAAAGCTGTCTTGAAATACACCAATCACGGATGTTTTCCATCCAGCGAAGATAAGTCTTTTCAAATCGATCGGGAACAAAATTAACCTTTTCTTCCTTGTTTTGCAATGCAATCGCCTCGTCCGCAAGCGGCTGCATCTTAACGAACCATTGTGTTGATAGGTAAGGCTCAACAACCGCTCCGCTGCGTTCAGAGTGTCCTACTGAGTGCATGTGGTCTTCTATTTTGAATAGAACGCCTTGTTCCTGAAGGTCTTTCACAATTTGCTTGCGGCATTCAAAGCGATCCATGTCTTGATATTTACCAGCTTTCGCATTCATTGAACCATCTTCGTTCATGACAAGAACGCGCTCCAGGTTGTGGCGATTACCGATTTCAAAGTCATTTGGATCATGTGCTGGAGTAATTTTTACCGCTCCGGAACCGAATTCCATATCAACATAATCATCACCAACAATCGGAATTTCACGACCAACGATTGGCAGGATTACCGTTTTACCGATTAAATGCTTATAGCGGTCATCTTCCGGATGAACGGCAACCGCGGTATCACCAAGCATGGTCTCAGGGCGAGTGGTTGCAATTTCAATATGTCCTGAACCGTCTGCTAGCGGATATCTCATATGATAGAAAGCACCTTGAATATCTTTATAAATAACCTCGATATCAGAGATGGCTGTTTTTGTTGAAGGATCCCAGTTGATAATGTATTCACCGCGATATATCAAACCTTTTTGATAAAGGGTAACAAAAACTTCCTGAACGGCCTTAGACAGTCCTTCATCAAGCGTAAACCGCTCACGGCTATAATCTAGTCCTAAGCCAACCTTTGCCCACTGCTGGCGAATATGTGAAGCATATTCTTCCTTCCACTTCCATGTTTCCTCAACAAACTTCTCTCGTCCTAAGTCATACCGGCTTTTGCCTTCGCTGCGAAGTTTTTCTTCTACCTTCGCCTGGGTAGCAATTCCCGCGTGGTCCATTCCCGGTAGCCAAAGAACATCATAGCCCTGCATCCGTTTCATTCGTGTAACGATATCTTGTAATGTCGTATCCCATGCATGCCCTAAATGAAGCTTTCCAGTAACGTTTGGCGGCGGAATAACAATCGAATAAGGCTGTTTGCTCTCATCACCTTTTGCTTCAAAAAACTTTCCTTTTAGCCACCATTCATAGCGCCCTTGTTCGATCGTTTGTGGATCGTACTTTGTTGGCATCGTCAATTCCTTTGTTTCCATTGAATTTTCCTCCTTTTTAAAAAACAAAAAACCCCATTCGTCATAAAAGGACGAATGGAGTTTGTTTCGCGGTACCACCTTTTTTCCAATCATCATAAAATGATTGGCTCTCAAGTAGGATAACGGACTTAGTCCGTCTTTAACTAATCGGATTTAAAAATCCTTTCGCTAAAGAAGCTCGAGGGCGACCTTCCGAGTCTCTACTTAGAAAACCTTTCAGCTAATGGTTTTCCTCTCTTGAAGCAGGTTAACATCGTACTCTTCCCTGTCTGTGCATTTGCTTTTAATTTATATTGTTTATACTACCCAAAAAAGGCTCTAGACGTCAATAATGATAGCCAAACTTTTTATTTTTTATACTCTATGCAAAGGTTAAGCACTTTGATTCTCATCCTTAACTCGCAAAGATCCTTCTTGACCTGCATGTACTTTTTCACTGCTAAGATGCCATGACGACTTAGCCAGAGTAATACCTAGGATTGCCCAAAATAATGGCGCTACCGGTACCGTACTAATATTAAAAAATGCCTGGACAAGATAACCAAGTATAGTAGAAATTAAGCCAAACAAGAGGATTTTTTCATTGCCTTTCGTCGCTTTTATTGCTTGAAATGCCTTCCTTAAAATAATTCCTATGAAAAGTAAATACGTCAGGAGTGCTGGTGTTCCTAATGTAACCGCAATTTGTAAATATTCATTATGTGCTTTATCTACTATTATGCTAGGGCTTCCTAAGAATTCTTGACGTTCTTCTGGGGTTGCTGGAAAAACGAATTCAAATGAATCCGGACCTGAACCAATCCAAAAGTATTCTTTGATTAAAGGTAGCGATTCCTTCCAGATGAAAAAGCGATTTGAGCCTTCATGGCCAGTACTTTTATTTGTTGCAATCTGATAAGACTCTGTTACAACCGTACTCATACGATCAATATAGTGACCTTTTTCAGTATAATTAATGATAAATAAGATGATTGCCAATGTAGTTAATAATACTGCCCATCTTTTCCAAAGATATTTTCGAAAAACAACTACAAAGAGTGAAATTAACACAATTCCAAAGAACACACCCAGATATCCACTTCTTGTTCTTGTAAAAATCAGTGCAATAAAGGCTAAACAAAGAGAGATAAAATATAGTGATTGATATTTTCGATCCTTAGCAATTAAATAAATGGGGATTGTGATTAATATGGCTAACACTAGATAAGAACCAAAAAAATTCGGATTATCAAAGAAAGTGTAGGTTCCACCGTAATTTCTCATCGCACTATTTCTTGGAAGAAAATCTAATTTATAATGCTGTAGTATTCCATATATTGAAACAATACCAGATACAATCGCCATACCTGTAATTAATTTGGTGATTCTTTCCACTTTTATTAGCCGATAGGAAAATAGAAAAATACTACAATACGAAAAGAAAGAAAGCAGTCCTTCTTTACGGTCAATCAAGCCATACACTGATGTATAAGATCGTGAAGAAAAAGCTGTTGAGATTTCTATCAAAGTTAAGAATATCAGTAATAGAATAACCACATTTTTATCGTGCTTTTCAGGCATAAGAGAACGGTAATTTCTCCTAAACATGATATACAGCCAAGTCCCAATTACGAAAATATATAAATAATTAGCCTTAACTGTTGTGTAGTAGGGATCAATTCCCCAAGGGTAAATGAGGAGGGGAAATAGAATGATAAACCAAAACATTTAATTTACTCCTTTTAACATTCGCGGCCGATGTAATAGTACTTTTAACCCAGTAACCTTTATATTTAGGATATATATTTCCAAATTTCGATAACTTTTTTATTATTTCATTTATCATTGGACAATTCAATATGAAATTTTATATAAATTCGTTCATCATGCTGTTTTTGTTTTTCAAAAAGAAATGAAAGATAATTGGGGAATTTATCCTACTTGTGAATATACATAAAATAAATGCTTGGAGAGGGAGCGGTTTTTCAATGAAGAGGAGGAAGTTCATCGCCAAATACTCCTATCAGCCTTGGTTTAGAACTTGCCGAAGAGTTTGTGCGCAATTGATTGTTCCATTTACGCTGTTTCAATTGATTCGGACACTTTTGATCCCTACTGTCTTTGATGTTCTTTTATTAACGGTGTTTATCGCGATAGCAGTTTCGCTTTATTTTGAAGTAGTTTAAAGGAGCCCACTTAGCATTAATCTTGCTGCTGGGCTCCTTCTTTTGCCTGCTGTTCCTGTTGATCTAGTTTCGTCATTTCCATTACAACATACTCAGAATTTTTTAATTGCCAGTAACTGCGCTGCAGCTGTCGGATAAACTTTAATTCATTCTTTGGATGCGGCTTTTTATTAAAGCGTTCTGCTACTTGGATAATTGGTATTGGATAAGCTAAATAGCTATAAAACAAGAACTTTTCATCTGCCTTGAAAGGAAAGAATTTAAAATAATGATAAATCCACTCCACTACCTCATCATTCCGCTTTGGCTGGGTATTTAAGGCACGGGATAGGTAGGGCAATAGATCATGAAAGGGCGCACCATAGTGGGCATCCTCAAAATTTATGAAATAACCGTAGCCTTTGTCATCATAGAGGAAATGCTCAGAGGATAGCTTCCCATGGGTGATGACCATCCGCGCTTTTTCATTGTCCTTTGTTTTTTCATACCAATCTTCAAATCTTGCTTTCGAATAACCAAGCGCCTGACTTATTTCGTTATAGTACAAGCAATAGCAAAGTTCAAAGGGCGACATATAGGTCTTTTGTTCACATTGGTCAATATAGCCATCAAGAAATTCCTGATGCTTTTCAAACTGCTGAATTGTTTTTTCATAATGCTCTGCGCGTTCTTCTTTATTTACTTTGATTTCTTTCGCAGAAAGCGTGTGAAGTCTTGCCAATTCACGAAAGAGCTGCTTATTCTTTTGCTGCCGGTCTTCCTTTACTTCATTTTCCATCCACGGCATGAGGTAATAAAGTGCTTTATCATGAAGGACGGCATACCTTCCATCCATCGTGGGGAAGATTGGTACAATCCGGTTAAAGCCTTTTTGATATAGTTGATGCACATGGCGGATAAAATCAGTTCCGTTCGCTGGGTTGATTTTTTTTAAGGCAAATGTCCCTTTATTTGAATAGATTTTTTGGATGCTGCCCTGTTGTTCTGCGAAATACGGCTTTACTTGATAATTATTTAAAATTGGAGCAAGTGCTTCCAGCCGATTTGAGTCATTCATGACACTCAACTCACTTTCAAAAATAAGACGAAATGGGACAATGCGCTTAAAAAGATGCTGAGCAGGTAATTATACCCGCTCAGACCTGTCTTTAAGCTTATTTATTTTTTCGCATAGGAGTATGGGACATATAATACTTGCCCTTCATACACATCCTGACCCAATTCAAGATTATTTACCCTTAGCAGATTAGGGACAGAAACATCGTAACGATCGGCAAGGTTATCGAGTGTATCCCCTTTTTGGACAATACACATTTTTACTTTCGCTTGTTCAGTGCCTTCTTCCTTTCGGGCAAAGAACTCCGTCAGCGTCATCGTCTTCTTTTTTGAAGCTTTCTTTTTAAGCACATGTTTTGGAGTATGCTCTGGTGAGGAAGAACTTTCATCGTCCTTCAATGCAACCTCTTCCACTTTGATTGGAGATTCCTCTTCTGCAGGATGGAATTCAAGAACTTCTGCCTGTTCGACAATTACCTCCGCCGGCGGTTTATTTCCTTCACTGCGGGACTCTTGGAAGCTCCACGTAGGCTGGAGTTCTTCTTCCTTGGCTTCTGGTTCATTCTGTGGTTGATAATTTAAGGTCGGCAGATCCGGAACAGCTTCCTGTTTCTCCTCTTCCCGCTGTTTTTTTGCTTCTGCTGCAAACAAGAAGTGATTTTCCTCTTCGTCTTCAGGTTGGTAACGGTGAAGTACCTCGTATTGCAGTTCTTCATGTGCTGATTCCGTTTCAACCACTTCCTCTACTTCTTCACGAAGAATATCCTCTTCTTCCGCCACTAGTTCGTTTTGAGCTGTGTCATATAGACCGCTAATTGTTAGTTCCGCAGACAACTTAAGACAACTGCGTTCTGCAAATGAATAATCGAATGAATCAACGATGACATCAATATCATAAATGCTTTGAATTCGATTATTTGGAATGGTGATATCAACCGGAAAACGATGTGAAAATTCACAGTTTCCTTCTTCTCGAACATCTACTCTTTCGACATACTTTTGGTTCGCTACGCTCTCATCCTCACTACCATTGTTTTCCTCGTTGCTTTTATATTCACCAGTCAATTCTAACGAACCACGTATGGTTACGTACTGATCGTTTTCCTGGATAGTAATGTCTGGGTCTAAAGAAATGGACAAAAGCTCATCGACTTCCTGTCCTTTTCTAAACCACAAAGATTCCTCCAAGGAAAATCTTAGGCACGATTGATTCTCCTGAGACAAAGCGACTCCTCCTTTCGTTTCCCATTTACGCAAATCACTATGTCACTTACAATTTATGAAGGTATGATTTTATTTATGATAAAAAACCCGCCTATCGGCAAAAAAAATCGTTTTGATTGGAAATGATTTGGTGCTTTTGATGGGGGTAGGTTGAGGTTACTTGAGGTCGGACGTCTGATTCCGTGCGTTTTGAGGTTTATTCCGCGAGAAGTTGGGCTGATTCCGCGGACTTCCTTTAGCATTCCGCGGAAATTGGCAGACATTCCGCGCAACATCGTTTTTCGGTAATTTAACCATCCGTTTTTCCAAAAAAAGACACCTACCAAAGAGGTAAGTGCCTAATAATTAAATTATTTAAGTTTTGAAAACGCAATTTCCA
Source organism: Neobacillus sp. FSL H8-0543 (assembly GCF_038592905.1). Classification (GTDB taxonomy): domain Bacteria; phylum Bacillota; class Bacilli; order Bacillales; family Cytobacillaceae; genus Neobacillus. Next base: position 994,367 of record NZ_CP151943.1, read on the forward strand.
CTGCTTGAATAGTTTTTTCAATATCTTCATCGGTATGTTCTGTTGATAGGAACAAGCCTTCGAATTGTGATGGTGGCAAGAACACACCTTGATTAGCCATTTCACGATAATAGGCTGCAAAGAACTTTAAATTTGATTTCTTTGCGGTTTCATAATCAATAACCTCTTCATTTGTAAAGAAGAAACCGATCATTGAACCTGCACGGTTAAAGGTACAAGGAATATCATATTTTTCAGCTGCAGCTTTAATTCCTTTTTCAAGCAGATCGCCCTTACGAATAAATTCATCGTAGCTTTCCGGAGTTAACTGAATTAAAGTTTCATAGCCAGCAGTCATTGCAAGCGGGTTACCTGAAAGCGTTCCTGCCTGATAAATAGGTCCAGCCGGCGCAATTTTTTCCATAATTTCAGCTTTACCGCCGTATGCTCCAACAGGAAGACCGCCACCTATTACTTTACCGAGACAAGTAATATCCGGAGTTACATTAAAGAATCCTTGTGCACAGTTATAGCCTACACGGAAACCTGTCATTACTTCATCAAAAATAAGCAATGTGCCGTTATCAGTAGTTATTTCACGAAGACCTTCAAGGAATCCTGGAAGTGGCGGTACAAGCCCCATATTTCCGGCAACCGGTTCAACGATAATACATGCAATGTCCTCGCCGAATTGTTCGAACGCAAACCGAACCGCTTCTAAATCATTGTAAGGTACCGTTATTGTGTTTTTAGCAACGCCTTCAGGTACACCTGGGCTGTCAGGCAAACCGAGTGTAGCGACCCCAGAACCGGCCTTAATCAGCAACGAATCCCCATGACCATGGTAGCAGCCTTCAAATTTCAAAATCTTGCTGCGACCTGTGTAGCCGCGTGCAAGACGCAGCGCACTCATCGTTGCTTCTGTTCCGGAAGATACCATCCGTACGATCTCAATCGAAGGTACACGTTCAATGACAAGCTTTGCCAGTTCATTTTCCATCAATGTTGGTGCTCCAAAGCTTGTACCAAGCTCAGCAACCTTTTTAATTCCCTCAACCACACGGTCGTTTGTGTGGCCTAGGATTAGCGGTCCCCATGAGAGGACGTAATCAATATATTCATTGCCGTCGATATCATATATTTTAGAGCCTTTTCCTTTTTCCATGAAAATCGGATCCATATCGACCGATTTAAAGGCACGAACGGGGCTGTTCACACCGCCTGGCAAAAGGGTTTGGGCTTCTTTAAAAGCTTCAATTGATTTTGTATAAGAGCGCATCTTTAGTCCCTCTTTTCGAGTAATTATTGTTCTTCTTTTAACCAGCGACATGCATCTTTTGCAGCATACGTAATGATAAGGTCAGCACCGGCACGCTTCATTCCCAGTAACATTTCAAGAACGGTTGATTTTTCATCAATCCAGCCGTTTGCTGAAGCAGCCTTAACCATTGCATATTCACCGCTTACGTTATAGATAACGATTGGAAGATTGAAGGTATTTTTCATATCACGAACAATATCCAGGTATGGCAAACCAGGCTTGACGATTAAGAAGTCTGCACCTTCAGCCACGTCGGATTCTGCTTCTCTGAATGCTTCCATCCTGTTTGCAGGGTCCATTTGATAGGTTTTACGATCGCCAAACTGCGGAGCTCCTTCTGCAGCCTCACGGAAAGGTCCGTAAAATGCTGAAGCATATTTAACCGCATAAGACATAATCGGAATTTCCTTAAAACCAGCCTCATCTAAGCCAGCACGAATTGCTGCTACAAAGCCATCCATCATATTTGAAGGAGCAATAATATCCGCACCTGCTTTTGCTTGAGCAATGGCTGTTTTTACAAGCAATTCAAGGGATTCATCGTTAAGAACTTTTTCCCCCTCAACCACGCCGCAGTGACCATGGCTTGTATATTCACATAAGCAAGTATCTGCGACAACAATCATTTCTGGGAATTTTTCTTTTATAAAACGGGTTGCCACCTGAATGATACCATGGTCATGGAATGCTTGCTCGCCACATGCATCCTTTGTTTTAGGAATCCCAAATAATAGGACGGACTTAATTCCATGTGCGACGATTTCTTCCATCTCCGCTTCAAGGTTGTCCATAGAAACCTGGAACACTCCCGGCATGGACGATACCTCATTACGAATGTTTTCTCCTTCATAAATAAAGAGCGGATAGATGAAGTCTTCCGGTCTTAAGTGATTCTCTCTTACTAGTGAGCGCATGTTCGCACTTGAGCGTAAGCGGCGATGACGTGAAAATTGAATTTCCATTAATATTAACCCCCAAAATCATTTTTTCAGTATAAAAATATCATTTTTCTAAGTATTCAATGGTGCTTTTAATCATTTCTTTTACAGTATATTCCTCTGGGGAAGCATGCACCGGCAATCCATAAAACCGTAATCTTTTCTCTGAAACAGGACCAATACAGGAAATGGTGCAATGATCCAGATGACTCTGCAGGTTAAATTCAGTCACTATCGTCATAAAATGATCAACGGTTGACGGACTGGTAAACATGAGAATATCAAGTTCATCTGCTACAAGCATCGTGGCTAACTTCACTTTACTCTCTTCTGGCATATAAGTTTCGTAAATAACCATTTCATCGACTTCCGCACCCTTTTTAATAAGTGCACTTGAGATATATTCCCTTGCGAGATTTCCTTTAGGGATTAACACCCTTGATCCGCTAGCGACATTTGGCAGAAATTCATCGACAAATACTTCTGCCACATAGGCCGATGGCACAAATTCAGATTTAAAACCTCTTTCCAGCAGTACTTCTTCGGTTTTTTTACCAATCACCGCAATTCTTGGGAAAGAGTCGATTTCCTCGATATTCATAAAAGAAAAAAAGGTTTCTACCGTGACATTACTAGTAAAAATAATCCAGTCATATGTATCAAGTCGCTTCAATGCTACTTGAACCCGTTGATTTGTTTCAATTGGCCGAAAAGCAATAAGAGGGATTTCAATTGGAATCCCTCCATACTTTCCGACAAGTTGTGAAAAGGATCTTGCTTGCCCTACTCCTCTTGGAATAAGGACTTTTTTGTTATTCAAGGCGCATGGTTTTAGCATTGACCCTCGAGCTCCCGTTTAACCTGATCGATAAGGTCTTTGGCTCCTCTTTCAATTAATCGGTCAGCAGCTTGAATACCAAGCTCTTCAGGGTTTTGCCCTCTTAGTACTTCTTTATAAACTTCTTTGCCCTCTGGTCTAGCCACTAAGACAGTCAGTTCGATTTCGTCGTTGTTTTCAGCTACTTCTGCGAATCCAGCAATCGGCACTTGACAGCCGCCTTCCATTTTTTGAAGGAAGGCACGCTCTGCACGAACGGCTCTTTCTGTTTTTTTGCATGTGAATTTTTCAAATAACTCTAGAAGCTCTTTATCATCTTCACGGCATTCAATTGATAATGCACCTTGCCCAACTGCCGGTACACACATTTCTGTATCTAATAATTCTGTTACAGTATCTTTTGCCCAGCCAAGACGTGTTAGTCCAGATGCTGCGAGGATAATTGCATCGTATTCTTCATCTTTTAATTTCTCTAATCTTGTATCAACATTCCCGCGAATCCACTTAATCTCTAAGTCAGGACGTTCTGCTAACAGCTGCGCACTGCGGCGAAGACTGCTCGTGCCAATAATTGCACCCTTTTTCAAATCTTTTAACTTGATATGACCATTAGAGATAAGGGCATCACGCGGGTCTTCACGGAAAGGAATACAGCCTATCGTTAAGCCTTCCGGAAGTACAGCAGGCATGTCTTTCATACTATGAACGGCCATATCAATCTCTTTATCAAGCATTGCTTGTTCGATTTCCTTTACAAACAACCCTTTACCGCCGACTTTAGAAAGGGTTACATCTAAAATTTTGTCCCCTTTTGTAACGATTTCTTTTACTTCAAATTCAAAAGATGGATTAAGCTTCTTAAGCTGGTCGATTACCCAATTTGTTTGAGTTAAAGCTAGCTTGCTTCGTCTTGAACCTACGATAATTTTTCTCATGATTGCCTCCTAATTTTACCAAAAATGAAATGATGATAATTGACCAAAGAAGAAAAAATTAATTAACACGAAAAGAAAGGATGCCGTATTCCAAAGGGCTAATTGTCTGCCAACTAAGTTTTTTGCTATTCTTAAATACAAAAATATACTATATGCCGCAAGCAGAATAAACGAACCAATGATTTTCATATCGTACCAGGGCATACCCGGAACTTTTAAAAAGGCCCATTGGAGACCAAGGATTAAACTTAACATCAGCATTGGTACACCAATCACGACTAATATATAGGAAGTACGTTCCAGCTTGCTTAAATCTGCGAGTCTTAAAAGTCTGGTACCCCATTTTTTTCTTTTCAATAAATCATATTGAATCAGGTAAAGCAGCGAAAAAACAAAAGATAACGAGAAAGCCCCGTAGGATAAAATCGCCATCGTAATATGTATGAGCAAAAGCTCTGACACTAGCTGCTTGCCGATTACATGGGAAGCATATTGAAAGGGGGCAAAGGTATGAATAACAATAACGATAAACCCAAGGATATTCGTGAAAAAAACGATAAAATCCACCTTAAGCAGCCGGTTGATGCCCAGTGACAAAGTGACCAATACCCAAGCGTAAAAGTATAACCCCTCAAAGATCGTTAATACCGGAAATTTCCCTGTTTTAATCATATAGTAAGATAGGAAAAAAGTTTGCAGCACCCATACAAACGCAAGTAACCAGAAGGCGATACGGTTTGCCTTCCGGTTATGGTGCAGAAAGTCGAAAAAATATAACAACACACTTAAGGCATATATAACTACTGTCAATTCGTGCAGCCGTGTCATATGGAAGTCTAACATTCTCAGTACCTCTATGACTGAAAGGAAGCCTGCGGGATTTGAACCATTTTTTTATTGGTTTCGGCTGCTTTCGTTTGTTGTTTCTCAACAAGCTCTTCAATATTAAATATATTAATAAATAACTCCAGAGCTTCGGCAGCATCTGGTCTTGCAGCCAATTCTTTTGCTTGTAGGATTGGGTCTTTCAGTAATTGATTGACGATACTCTTTGTATGCTTATTTAACACTTTAATATCTCGTTCAGATAGATGTGGAAGCTTGCGTTCAAGACTAACCATTGTCTCCGATTGAATACTATTTGCTTTATCTCTAAGTGCAGAGATTACAGGAACGACTCCTAGCAATCCAAGCCACTGTTTGAAATCAACAATTTCTTTTTCAATCATCAGCATAATCTTTTCAGCCGCTTTTTTGCGCTCTTGTAGATTCGCTTCTACAATACCCTCTAGGTCATCAATATCATATAAGAATACACTTTCAAGTTCAGCAATTTCTGGTTCTAAGTCACGAGGTACAGCAATATCGACCATAAATAATGGCTTTCCTCTGCGCTGTTTTTCTACTTTTTCCATCATCGCTTTTGTAATAACAAATCCATTTGTACTTGTTGAGCTAATCAAGATATCCGCATCTATTAGCGTCTTCTCAAGATCTGCTACGGTTCTAGCTTCACCGGAAAAACGGCTGGCAATGACCCTTGCTTTCTCAAACGTACGATTGATTACGGTTACTTTCCTAACACCACTTCCGTGCAGGTTTTGGGCTGCAAGTTCACCCATTTTCCCTGCCCCAAAAATTAGTACATGCTTCTGATCCAGCGATCCGAATATTTTCTTAGCCAGTTCTACAGCAGCATAGCTGACAGAAACAGCATTGGCACCAATATCCGTTTCAGCATGTCCACGTTTAGCAATCGTAATTGCCTGTTTGAACAAGTGGTTGAATATTGTACCAGTCGTTCCTTCTTCTTGGGCTAAAATAAAGCTTGAACGAACCTGGCCCAGGATTTGTGTTTCCCCTAAAATCATTGAGTGAAGGCCACAGGAAACCTTGAACAAATGTTCAATAGCGCCATCCTCTTCATATATAAATAAGAAAGGAGAAAACTCTGCTTGTTCAATTCCGAACCATTCAGACAGAAATTCTTTAATATAGTACCGACCCGTATGCATTTGATCTACTACAGCATAGATTTCCGTACGATTGCATGTCGATACAATAATATTCTCCAGGATGCTCTTTTTAGTGTTTAATTTTTTAATCGCATCCCCAAGATCGGATTCATTAAATGTCAACCGCTCGCGGATTTCAACAGGGGCAGTCTTATAGTTTAAACCGATGACTACTATATGCATTTTTTGTACACCCCCCATTAGTATTCATTATAGCTAGTATGATTATATCATGGACATTTTCATCTTTTGCCCTAAAATGTGAACAGAAAACGAAAGAATATGTTAATATATAGAGAAAAAAGTTCAGTACTCGACAATTACATTCCTATGTACATTATCAAAAAAATAGATTATATTCAAGTGAACCTTACTGGAAGTGGTGTTTGAATGAAAAATCAGCGGATCTTTCCTGGAATTATTCTTATTGGATTTGGAGCCTATTTATTTCTGCAGCAGTTAGGAATTACACTTTTTGAACAATTCTATTCTTGGCCAACCTTACTCATTATTCTTGGAGTTGCCTTTTTAGCACAAGGATACTCGGCACGAGAGTATGAAGCAATCCTCCCTGGTGTGATCTTGGCAGGCTTTGGCTTACATTTTCATGTTGCGGGGCATCTGGATTTTTGGCCGAATAACACAGTCGGCATGCTTGCTTTTATTATATCCATTGGTTTCTTCCTTCGTTTTCAAAAAACAAACAATGGCTTATTTCAAGCCTTTCTCTTTTTAGTTTTGGCATTATTGTTATTATTTTACGATAAGATTGTTGGATATTTTGGCTTATTGCAAAATGGTGTGAATCTTGCTTGGAAATTTTGGCCCGCAATTATTATTCTTGTTGGTATTTATTTTCTCTATAAGAAAAAGAAATAAACGCCTGGCAACCTATGCCAGGCGTTTATTTTGTTTGCACAACCATTTTTCCTATTAAGAAAGCATATTAAAGACATTTCGCTTGCTCCTTGAACACGTTTTGTCCTTAATAGCCCTTATTAAGGACATTCCACTTGCCCCTTGAACATGTTTTGTCCTTAATAGCCCTTATTAAGGACATTTCACTTGCTCCTTGAACATGTTTTGTCCTTAATAGCCCTTATTAAGGACATTTCACTTGCCCCTTGAACACGTTTTGACCTTATTAGACCTTATTAAGGACATTTCACTTGCTCCTTGAACACGTTTTGTCCTTAATAGACCTTATTGGATAAGATCAATTAGAAAACACTCAAGCTATTCGGCTTTTTCTACATATAACTATTGATTATAGCCCAAGCCTTGTCCTTGCCTTCACCTGTTTCCGATGAAAATAAAACAATAGGGTCGTTTGGATCGACATCCAGGCCTTCTTTTGTTACCTTTAGATACTTCTGCCATTTACCCTTTGGAATCTTATCCGCCTTCGTCGCAATAATGATGCAAGGGATATTGTAATGCTTTAGGAAGTCATACATCATTCGGTCATCTGCTGTGGGCGGATGCCTTAAGTCGACAATCTGAACAACTGCTTTTAATTGCTCACGAGAAGTGATATATGTTTCAATCATCTTTCCCCATGCTGCCCGCTCAGACTTTGAGACCTTTGCATATCCATAACCGGGAACATCGACAAAATGTAGGATTTCGTTAATTAGGTAAAAGTTCAAGGTTTGTGTTTTACCAGGTTTGGATGAAATTCTTGCCAGACCTTTGCGGTTAAGCATCTTATTGATAAAAGAAGACTTGCCGACATTTGAACGGCCTGCTAATGCAAACTCTGGTAACTCCGTTTCCGGGTACTGCGCTGGCCTGACGGCACTGATGACGATATCTGAACTTACTACCTTCATTTCTTTTCACCCTCTAATAGTGCATGCTTAAATACTTCATCCACATGGGAGACAAGCACAAATTGTAATTCGTTTCTGACACTTTCAGGAATATCATCGATATCCATTTCATTATCTTTTGGCAGAATTATCTTTGTTAACCCGGCTCTATGTGCACTAAGCGTCTTCTCTTTTAAACCGCCGATTGGGAGAACTCTGCCTCTTAATGTAATTTCCCCTGTCATACCTACTTCACGGCGAATCGGTCGGCCGGATAGTGCTGAAACAAGAGCTGTTGCCATGGTGATTCCTGCCGAAGGTCCATCCTTTGGTACGGCACCTTCTGGAACATGAATATGAACATCATATTTTTCATGAAAGTTTTCTTCAATACCTAGCTCTGTTGATTTGGAACGAACATAACTGAATGCTGCTTGGGCAGATTCCTTCATGACATCTCCAAGCTTACCTGTTAAAACAAGTCTGCCTTTTCCTGGTGACAGCGACACTTCAATTTGTAACGTATCACCGCCAACGGTTGTGTAAGCTAACCCTGTTGCAATACCTATTTGGTCTTCTGTTTCTGCTAAACCATAACGGTATTTTGGCTTTCCTAAAAACTCTTCTACATTTTTTTCGGTTATGACTACGCGTTTCTTTTCACCGGAAACAATGATTTTTGCCGTTTTCCGACAAAGGGTAGCCATTTGCCGCTCCATGCTCCGAACCCCGGCTTCACGGGTATAATACCTGACAATCTTTAGAATCGCATCATCACGCACTTGGAGCACACCTTTGCTCAGCCCATTTTCTTTAATTTGCTTTGGTAGCAAATGATCTCTAGTGATATGAACCTTTTCAATTTCTGTATATCCGGCGATTGTGATAATTTCCATTCTGTCTAAAAGCGGACCAGGTATGGTGGACAGATTATTGGCCGTTGCAATAAACATTACTTTTGATAAATCATAGGTTTCTTCAATATAGTGATCGCTAAAACTATGATTTTGTTCCGGATCAAGCACTTCAAGCATCGCGGATGATGGATCACCGCGGAAGTCATTGGACATTTTATCAATTTCATCTAATAAAAATACCGGGTTCGTCGTTCCTGCTCGTTTCATGCCCTGAATAATTCGTCCAGGCATGGCACCGACATAGGTTCTTCGATGACCGCGGATTTCTGACTCATCCCGTACACCGCCTAGTGAAACACGAACAAAATGGCGGTTTAATGAGGTAGCAATTGACTTAGCTAAGCTGGTTTTCCCCACTCCTGGAGGTCCTGCAAGGCAGAGGATTGGTCCCTTCAAGGAATTCGTCAGTTTCTGTACCGCTAAATATTCCAGTACCCGTTCTTTTACCTTTTCAAGCCCATAATGATCCTCATTTAAAACCTTTTCCGCACGAAGAATATCGATATTATCATCGGTTTTTTTCGTCCACGGAAGAGCGAGGAGCCAATCAATATAGTTTCGAATAACGGCACTTTCTGCTGAGCTTGTTGGGACTTTTTCATAACGGTCCAGCTCTTTAAGTGCTGTTAGCTGCACATGCTCAGGCATGCCTGCTTTTTCTATTTTCTCTGTTAAATCGGCGATTTCGCTCGTTTTGCCTTCCTTATCGCCTAATTCCTTCTGAATAGCCTTCATTTGTTCACGCAAGTAATATTCCTTCTGCGTCCTTTCCATTGAACGCTTGACTCGCTGGCCAATCTTCTTTTCGAGATTTAGCACTTCTTTTTCATTATGAATCGTGTCAATTAATCGATTCATTCTCTCTTTCACATCGAGTGTTTCAAGGATTTCTTGCTTTTCCTTAAGCTTAATCGGCAAATGGGACGAAATTATGTCCGCCATTCTTCCAGGTTCTTCAATATCCACAACAGATGCAAAGGTTTCATCAGAGATTTTTTTTGATAATTTTATGTATTGCTGGAAATAATCTAGCATCGTTCTCATCAATGCTTGGTCTTCTACATCCTTCGTATCCGTTTCCTCATGGGTAATAATCGTAACAGAATAATAATCGTCCTCATCATGAAAGGACTGAATTTCCGCACGCATAAGTCCCTCTACTAAAACCCTAATTGTGCCATTAGGCAGCTTAAGCATTTGTTTTACCTTTGTTAAGGTCCCCATCTTGTATAAATCTTCTTCAGAAGGATCATTAATCGAAACATCCATTTGAGTCGTTAAAAATATCAAGTGGTCATCTACCATCGCTTTTTCTAAGGCTTCAACCGAACGTTCGCGGCCTACATCTAAATGCAGGACCATTGTCGGATAGACAAGCAACCCTCGAAGCGGTAGGAGGGGGACGATTATTTCTTTATTTTTCGCCAAATTACTGCACCTCCACATGCAAGATCATTATTTCCTAAGCAGGAATAGCCTTTGTACAATTCTATCTTATTTACAAATAAGTGTCTAATTTTACGAAAAGCCTGTCAAGATAATTTATTTTTCCCCAAGTATGATGATTTCTTTCCTTATAAAAAAAATAAACACTTCAGTTTTTAACAACCGAAGTGTTTATTGTTAAATCGACTCTTTTTTCGATAGTTCTATCGAAGCAGGTATGACATTACTATTAGAGAACTCTTTTTCGAGGGCAATCTCAAATACTTGATTAAGATGGGTGACAGGCACGATTCGAATTCCATCTATCTCATTTAAAATCGATTGCATATTCTCTTCCGGAATAATGACGGTTGTTGCTCCAGCCTTTCGAGCAGCCTTCACCTTCGGATAAACACCGCCGATTGGTTTAACGTTTCCGTGAATACTGATCTCACCAGTCATTGCGACCTTGTTATCAATTGGGATTTTGTAAATGGCTGAATAAATCCCAGTTGCCATCGCGATTCCAGCCGATGGACCATCAATCGGAACACCACCTGGGAAATTGACGTGAATATCAAAATCATCAGCTGGCACGCCCATTGAACGTAAAACGGTGATAACATTTTCAATCGACCCTCGAGCCATACTTTTGCGGCGAACTGATTTACCTTGACCGCCAATACTTTCTTCATCAACAATTCCAGTAATATTTATCGATCCTTTATCCTTCGCAGGGATAACAGTCACTTCGATTTCAAGAAGTGCACCTGAATTTGGTCCATAAACAGCCAAGCCATTTACAAGGCCAATATGAGAATCGGCATTAATCTTTCTTTCCATTCTCGGTGTCATTTGACTAGAATGAACAACCCATTCAATATCTTCATCCTTGATAAAATTCCGATCTTCTGTGATTGCCAGACCTGCGGAAATTTGAATCATATTAACTGCTTCGCGGCCGTTTCTTGCATAGCTCGATAATGTATCCAGACCTGTGTCACTAATAACAAGATTTACTTTTTCTGCTGCTTTCTTGCCCACTTGAACAATTTCTTCTTGACTTAGTTCTCTAAAGAAAACCTCCATACAACGTGACCGTATTGCTGGAGGTATTTCATTCGGTGTCCGGGTTGTCGCTCCGACTAATCGAAAATCGGCTGGCAGACCATTTTTAAAAATATCATGGATATGCGTTGGAATTTGGTTATTTTCTTCATTGTAATATGCGCTTTCCAGATATACTTTTCGATCCTCCAGCACTTTTAACAATTTATTCATCTGAATCGGATGAAGCTCGCCAATTTCATCAATGAAAAGTACACCGCCATGCGCATTGGTAACTGCCCCTTGTTTTGGCTGGGGAATTCCTGCTTGTCCCATTGCACCAGCCCCTTGATAGATTGGGTCATGGACGGAGCCAATTAACGGGTCAGCAATCCCTCGTTCATCAAATCGGGCGGTAGTCGCATCCAATTCAACGAAGACAGATGCGGGTTTAAATGGTGATTTGCGATTTTTTTTCGCTTCCTCCAATACCAACCTTGCTGCGGCTGTTTTACCAATTCCAGGTGGTCCATAGATAATTACATGCTGCGGATTCGGACCACATAATGCCGCTTTTAGTGACTTTATGCCGTCCTCTTGGCCAACGATATCATCAAAGCTTGTCGGGCGGACTTTCTCCGATAGTGGCTCTGTTAAGGAAATCGATCTCATTTTTCGAAGTTGATCCATTTCCTTACGGGATTCCCGATCAATGGAGACCTTTTGTGTCCTCTGGCTTTTTAATAAATTCCAAAAATACAGCCCTATAATAATTCCAAAGAAAAGCTGTATAAATAAGGCAATCCCAGTCCAGCTCATATTTTTCCCTCCTGCTACTGTAAACTCTCGTAGATATTAATAAGTATTTCCTGCATAGAGTTGGAATAAACAACAAAATTGTAAGAAACTGTGGAGCGAAGCATGCATAATTTAATTGTTTATTGATTTTTCATGCAGCAGAAAGGAGTTTGAGGTGCAGGGGAATTGGAGTTTGAACAGTAAAAAGGTCCAGCAGATTGCTGGACCTTCATTTATTATGCTGATTTTTCTTTTACAATCACTGTTCCATCTTCTAATAACAGCTTCGGAAGACTATTTTCAGTTATTGTTTCTGGTGTAATGATACACTTAGAAATGTCGTTGCGGGATGGAAGATCAAACATAACATCCAACATGATTCCTTCGATAATAGAACGCAAGCCACGCGCGCCAGTTTTACGTTCAATCGCCTTCTTAGCGATTTCAACTAGTGCAGCCTCTTCGAATTCCAATTCTACCTCGTCGATTTCAAGCATTTTTTGGTATTGCTTAACTAAGGCATTTTTTGGCTTTGTTAAGATTTCAATTAATGCTGCTTCATCTAATTGCTCAAGGCTGGCAATGACAGGCAGACGGCCGATGAACTCTGGAATTAATCCAAAACGGAGTAAATCCTCTGGTAGCACCTTGGAAAGAAGTTCTTTTTGACCAATTTCTTGTTGTTTCACATCAGAGCCGAAACCAATAACCTTTTGGCCAAGACGACGTTTAATAATCGGTTCGATGCCATCGAAGGCTCCGCCGCAGATAAACAAAATATTAGTGGTATCAATTTGAATAAACTCCTGATGCGGGTGCTTACGGCCACCCTGTGGCGGAACGCTTGCAACTGTACCTTCAAGAATTTTTAAGAGAGCCTGCTGAACACCTTCACCCGATACATCTCTCGTGATTGAAGGATTTTCAGATTTACGAGCAATTTTATCAATTTCATCAATATAAATAATACCTTTTTCTGCCTTTTCCACATCATAATCAGCAGATTGAATCAATTTCAATAAAATATTCTCTACATCTTCGCCAACATACCCTGCCTCAGTAAGTGAAGTCGCATCAGCTATCGCAAATGGAACATTCAAAATCCGAGCTAATGTTTGAGCTAAAAGTGTCTTACCGCTTCCAGTAGGGCCAATCATACAAATATTACTCTTTGCCAGCTCAACATCATCAATTTTACTATTCGAATTGATACGCTTGTAGTGATTATAAACGGCAACAGATAAAGATTTTTTAGCCTGATCCTGGCCAATAACGTATTCATCAAGGATTTCACAGATTTCTTTTGGTTTTGGAACATCTTTAAATTCTACTTCTTCTTCTGTTCCAAGCTCTTCTTCAACGATTTCTGTACATAACTCGATACACTCGTCACATATATAAACTCCAGGTCCGGCAACCAGCTTTCGAACTTGATCCTGTGTTTTTCCACAGAAAGAACACTTTAATTGCCCTTTTTCATCATTAAATTTAAACAATCCTTTCACCCCTTAAAACGTGTTATAAACTATTTAAAGTTGCGTAACACAAACAAAAATCGAATTTTTTTACTTTCAGAATATACAGTTGTATGTATTGCATTGTATCACATGCAGCCAGTGGACTGGAAATAAAACGCTTAAGTCAATATGTTTTTCATTATTGATATTTTGTTTGGAGACGCTCTTCAAAAAAGAACTCTATGTACTCATTAAGCTTAACCACTTTTTAATAAAATAAATCTAAACCAGTCCACATTTATTTTATTCGTTATGTATAGGATACTTTCCTGCCACAGCTAAAAAGGTTTCCATGTCTTTATTATAATATGTAATGGAAAAAATGTATAAAACAAGGCACGATATTATCGTACCTTGTTTTAATAATCTATTTACTTCTTATTTTCTACTAGGAATTCTACTGCTTTTTGAATTTTAAGGTCACCTTTAAGGTTACCAGCTCCGCCAAGTGCTTGCTTGATGTTGTCAACTGTCATGTTGTACATTCCAGCCATTTTTTCAAGCTCTGCATCTACCTCTTCGTCAGATACTTCAAGGTTTTCTGCTTCAACAATCGCTTCAAGTGTTAAATTAACACGTACACGGCCTTCAGCTTCCTCTTTCATTTGACCCCTTAAGGCAGCTTCATCTTGACCTGAGAATTGGAAGTAAAGCTCAAGATTCATACCTTGCTGTGATAAGCGTTGCTCAAATTCTTGAAGCATACGTTTTGTTTCGTTTTCAATCAAAACTTCTGGAATTTCAACTTCTGCATTTGCAGCAGCTTGTTCTACAACAGAATCACGTAGGTGATGTTCAGCTTCATGTTTCTTGCTGTTTTCTAAACGAGTTTTAATTTTTTCTTTTAATGCATCTAATGTTTCAACTTCATCATCAACATCTTTAGCAAATTCGTCATCTAATTCAGGAAGTTCTTTTCCTTTGATTTCGTGTACAGTTGTTTTGAAAACAGCTGGTTTACCAGCAAGTTCAGCAGCGTGGTATTCTTCAGGGAATGTAACTTCTACTTCCTTAGAATCGCCAGTAGCTAGGCCTACAAGTTGCTCTTCAAATCCTGGAATGAATGAGCCTGAACCTAATTCAAGTGTGTGGTTCTCAGCTTGTCCGCCTTCGAATGCTTCTCCATCAACAAATCCTTCGAAGTCGATAACTACTGTATCGCCAAGTTCTGCAGCACCTTCTTCTTTAACAACTAGCTCTGCTTGACGGTTTTGAAGAGTTTCAATTTCCTTCGCCACGTCTTCATCAGTAACAGTTGTATCGAGTTCTTCAACTTCTAACCCTTTGTATTCGCCTAGTTTAACTTCAGGCTTTACTTGAACTGTTGCTTTAAAAGTGAATGGTTTATCTTTGCCCATTTCATCAAGGTCAAAATCAACGTTTTCAGGTTGATCAATTGGATTGATTCCTGTTTCGTCAATTGCATTTCCATAAGCTTCTGGAAAAATAAAATCCAAAGCATCCTGATATAATGCTTCTACACCAAAGCGCTTTTCAAACATCGCACGAGGCATTTTACCTTTACGGAAGCCTGGAACGTTTACTTGTTTAACAACTTTGTTAAATGCAGAAGTTAAACCTTCGTTTACTTTTTCTGCACTAACTTCAAATGTAAGGACACCGCGGTTTCCTTCTAATTTTTCCCAATTCACTGACATACTTTTCCCTCCAACAATCTATTATCATTTCATTTGTAACGAAATTTGTGTGAAGAAGCCTTATCGTTCAAGCCATTTCTTCACTTTTTAGATGTATAAAATTATGTTTCTTACACACGCAACCCTTATATTATAACACAGGATTATTTTCTTTCAACAGCGATGCCTATATATTGGGGTAAGAAATTTCTTCTATTCCCCCTATAATCAGCATCGTTTTCTCTATTACTTGTGAAGATACCTCATAATCGCTTGAGACTTCTTGTAAATCAATCTCAATCCCCTGATAACTATGACCCAGCATGTGAAAAGCAGCAGCCCAAGCAGAGTTCGCTTCGGGGTCCAGTTTGATCGGATAACTAATAAAAAAGATCCGTTCCATCATGGCTCTAATATTATCAAAAAGTACAGGGTTACTGCTTTCTAATCTATCAGCTAATATCCTTTCAATATCCTTCATTCGCGGTTGAGCATTGATTTCCGACAGTTCCGTTGGGGTCACCGTTACTATATTGTTGAACTTTTTTACAATTATTTCCCTGTCATATTCTTGCTCTTTTAATAGAGATAACAGCATCGACTTTAGAAAGGGATGACCCTCATCTGCTTGAAGATACTCTTTTATTTCCTCGATATAGGGACGGATATTTTTTTCTGCCAGACTTGAAACAACGAGCATTTGCTCATTAAGATTATTTAATTGAAAAAGGTTAAGGCCTCTTAGATTGCTTTCTTCTAGCTCTTCATCGCTTGGGTCAGGTTGAGTATTATCTGCCATCCTTCTGCTAAATTGAAGAATAGTCAGGAAGTGATCATATCTTTCAGGAGGGATTTCCTTTTCGTCAATTAACGCTTCTATGGTTGTTACGATTTCCTGGTATTCATGCAGTTGAATAAGGATGGTCAAATAGAGATCGACCATCTGAAAATAATCCCCAATCCCCCTTAGGAGCATTTCACTTGCAAGCTCTTTCCCCTTTTTATATTCAGCTGCTTCAAAATAGGCAAGAACCAGACCGATTAAGACATCGCTATTATCAGGTTCATGCTCCCTGGCCTCTTCCAAAAAAGTAATTGCTTCGTTAAACCTTTTCATTTCCAAGTATTCTAGACCCTTTTCCGTTAATCTCTTTTCGAGTCCGGGAAGGAAGATGACATTGTCTTTTCTTTTTGCTCGTTCCCGTTTTTTCATAGAAAAACCGTCCTTAAATTCATTCTAAAAAATAGTTTAGCATGAAAACATTAAAAAACAAAAAAACTCACTATTTAAAGTGAGTTTTTTCGTTTTCGCATGTATTATAGCGTCCCAGGAGAGATTCGAACTCCCGACCCACGCCTTAGAAGGGCGTTGCTCTATCCAGCTGAGCTACTGGGACATTTTATGTTTCAAAGACAAGATTTATTATATAATCCAACTAAACAAAAGTCAACAGGAAATTCTTATGTTTTTTAAAAAGATTTAATAACTTGGAAACTTATAAAATAAAAGTAAATGAGATCCTTGTTCTCGAGGTTTTTGTGTACTAGTAAACCCCTATGTGACCACTATCCGGATTTTCTACCTTATTCGGTCACTTAGAACCCCCCTACGTGACCACTTCTGGGAATCTCTACCTTATTCGGTCACGTAGAAACACTCTACGTGACCACTTTCCAGAATTCCTACCCTTCTCGGTCACGTAGAACTATTCACCGTTCCCATTTCCCGATTTAGGCAACCCGAATTCGCGGGCTAAATTCTTCACCTCTCGTCCACCTAATTCGAATACCGACATCATGATTTTATCGTCGCGTATATCAAGGATCACATAGGTCTTTTCCAAACGTTCCCGGGGCAATCGAATACTCCCTGGATTTAAAAACAGTCTGTCGTCAATTACCTCCGCCCCCAGGATATGCGAGTGTCCAAAACAGACAATATCTGCATTTACTTCTTCAGCCTTGTAAACTAAGTTCATCAACGAAGTTTTCACAGAATACCTATGGCCGTGCGTCACAAAGATTTTTCGGCCGGAAATCTCTGTGATTGTTTCTAATGGATACCCACTGAAATCGCAATTGCCCAAGACCGACAAATAACCAGTAATTGCCTTATTATCAGCCATCAATTGAGAATCACCGCAGTGAATCATTAAATCGACTTCGTTCATGTGGCGCTCTCTAATTACTTCGAGCTCTTTCGTCAAACCGTGACTATCACTAACAACTAATACCTTACCCATATTATTCTACTTTCCCTATAATCGTATCAAGAATCACATCCAACTTCTTTAATGCATTGGCACGGTGGGAGATTACATTTTTTTCATCCCCTGTAAGTTCAGCCATCGCCACACCCTTATCCGGCACAAAAAATATTGGATCATACCCAAATCCATTAACCCCTCTAGGTTCTTCAAGAATACGCCCTTCACACGTTCCGGACACGGTAATAGTCTCCTGGTTCGGGATTGCTACAGCAAGTGCACAGTAAAATCTGGCACTTCGATTTTCCTCAGGTATACCAGCTAATTCAAAAAGCACCTTTTCAAGATTTTGCTGATCATCTTTTTGCTCGCCTGCGTACCTGGCCGAATAAATCCCTGGCCTTCCCTCAAGAGCGTCTACCATTAACCCAGAATCATCGCCAATGACCATTTTATTTAATTGTTTGGAAACAGCCTCGGCCTTTAGCATCGCATTCTCTTCAAATGTAGACCCTGTTTCTTCAACATCCTCAATCTCGGGAAAATCAAGCAGGGTCCGAACCGACACTCCTCTAGGCGTGAAAATATGTTCGAACTCCCTTGCCTTTCCTGGATTTTTTGTTGCAATAATCACTTCTTTCATCGTTATCCCCTCTTATTTCTTTCTTCTATCATCTATTTTTTTTGTTATTTCTTCCCCTAGTGCCGTTTTTTGCTGTTCGAAAAGCTCCATCAGCCCCTCTTGTGCCGCACCTAATAAATCTTGCAGCTGCTGATAAGAAAAAGTAGATTCCTCGCCCGTACCCTGCAATTCAACAAACTCACCATTACCAGTCATAACAACATTCATATCCACCTGTGCTTTAGAATCCTCTGCATAATTTAAATCGAGTACTGTCTCGTTGTTTTTTAATATACCAACACTTGTAGCCGCTAAGTAATCGGTAATCGCAAACCTCATTCCTTTTTTTTCTGAGAGTTTATTTAAAGCGATGGCCATCGCAACAAAAGCGCCGGTAATGGATGCCGTTCTTGTTCCGCCATCCGCTTGAATGACATCACAGTCAATCCAAACGGTTTTCTCACCTAGTGCAGATAAATCAACAATCGCTCGAAGTGCTCGGCCAATTAACCGCTGAATTTCCATCGTCCTGCCTGTGACCTTTCCTTTTGACGATTCTCGAATATTCCTTGATTCGGTCGCCCGCGGGAGCATAGAATATTCTGCGGTAATCCAGCCTTTTCCTTCCCCTCTCATAAAATGCGGAACCCTATCTTCAATTGTAGCTGTACAAATGACCTTTGTATTTCCTACAGAAATGAGGACAGACCCTTCCGGATGCATTAAATAATTTGTTTCGATATGTATTGGTCTTAATTGGAATGGTTCTCTTCCATCAACACGCAAAATAATAATTCCTCCTTCTATGCAGGGATTTCCCCACATGTATTACAATATTAAACCAAATAAAGAAGAGGCAGCCTAATGAGCCTACCTCTTTCATTGTCACTATATAGTATATCAAAAAACTTTTTTTAAAAACTACCTGTGTTTACTTTTTCTGGGCGCGTTACTGGCTCGGTCAATTTTTTACCCTGATCATCTACTAATTCAGCTTTTCCTTTTACCGTTACAGAAACACTTTCAATTCCTTTTTGTTCTGTTAACGATAGTACAAGTGCATTTAATAAAGATTGTGAGATTTCTTTCTCTTCAAAACTGCCATAGATGTTTTCATTAAAATCCAAAGTAACTGTTCCATCCACTACCTTTGGATCATTAAGTAACGCGACATCAGGCATAAACTCGGAAGCAAGATTTGACTTTGAGTTTGGCCCTTTTACCAATTCATTTACCACTGCAACAATATTGTCCTTCACGCTATTATTAACTCTCTTTGTAACTGGGACATAATAGTATGATCCTTCTGCTCCGCCAATATAATAAACCGTTACAGGTTTTGTATTCGTAATATCGATTACCCCAGCCGTATCAATATTAATTCCCGTTGCTCTTGATAAATTTTCACTAATCGGTGTTCCATTGACAGGCATCTCCGTTAATGGGTGACCGTTCATTTGCAGTTTAACTTTTTCAACGGAATCGAATTGAGTAAGTGTCCATGTTACTGCCTCGAGAATTTTCGTTTCATCTTCAGGCTGATAGTTTTTAAATTCATTTGAAAAATTAACTACTGCAACTCCATCTTCTTTGATATCTACGGAAATCTCAGTATCCTCAGGCAAAACCGCACGGAAATCATTAGGCAGCAGATCTGTGACAGGTCCATTTGTTACTAAATGCTGTAACGCTTGCGTTGCTACAGAGGTTGTTTTCGGAAGTGCTAAGGTTTGGGGGACGACATACCCATTTTTATCAACTAAGTATAGCTCTGTTTTTATGGTTGCCTCAGTTGCCTCACCTTTGCCGGTTGTTTCTTCCGTTACTTTTTTATCGGTTACTTCAGCCTCCTTTGGCGGATCTACTTTTTTTGTAGTCTCATTTCCGAACAAACCGCAGCCTGACAAAAAAAGTGACGATGCGAAAACAGTTGTAACAATAATCTTCATTTTATTTTTTGACATATTTAATCCCTCCAAAGACAGTTTGTACTACCATATATACGAGCCTATTAAAATAAATAGACCGCCTTAGGAAAGAAATATTGTTCTTTTATCTAAAATAATTTTTATAACAACTCAAAGAGCCCCTTTAGTAAAAGGAGCCCCAGATTATAATTTAATTTTTTTCACATTGTTAATTTCTGCTCCAAGCCACTGGGAGGCAATTTTTGAAAAAATTGTTCTTGAACCTGTCGTATAAAATTCATGTACAGGCTCGTCCTCATTTGTCTCAAGAATACCGTTATAGTGGAGAATCGTGCTGATTTCCCTAGCTGTTTCATCCCCTGAACTAATAATATGCACGTCCTCACCCATCACCTGCTGAATAAGCGGTTCAAGCAATGGATAATGGGTACAGCCTAAAATAAGCGTATCAAATTTTTGATTTTGCAATGGCTTTAACGCCTCAGTAACAATCTTCTCTGCTATACTTCCGTTATACTCGCCGCTTTCAACTAGAGGAACAAATTTGGGACACGGCTGACTTTTCACATGCAGCCTGCTATTAAGAGCCATTAACGCTTTTTCATAGGCGCCACTCTTAACCGTACCTTCCGTACCAATAATCGCCACTCGGTAGTTTTTTGTGCGTTTAATCGCTGCCCTAGCCCCAGGATAGATAACCCCCAAGACAGGGATGGATAGCTCGTTTCTAATCTCATCAAGGACAGCTGCTGTCGCTGTATTACAAGCAATGACAAGCATCTTGATGTTTTTTTGTAATAAAAAGGTTGTTAATTCCCAAGTGAACTTTTTTACTTCCTTAACTGTCCTTGGACCGTATGGACAGCGGGCTGTATCCCCCAAATAGATAATTTTTTCATTTGGAAGCTGTCTCATAATTTCCTTCGCAACCGTTAATCCGCCAACACCTGAATCGATTACACCTATGGGTTGTTGTTTCAAGCTTCTCGCCTCTTTTTTAACGCATTTCCTGATGCAGTTTCATTAAGCTGCTTTGCAGCAGTTGAATTTCATCTTCTGAAAAATTAGTCAATACTTCCTCTAAGTATACTTGCCGTTTTTTAATAACCTCATCAATAATTCTTCCGCCCTCATCAAGCAAGTGAATTCTGACGACCCTTCGATCTTGAGGGTCCTTTGATCTTAGCACAAGGTTATTTTTCTCCATTCGGTCCACAAGGTCTGTCGTTGTACTAAAAGCCAAAAACATTTTGTTTGAAAGTTCTCCAATTGTCATATCGCCCTCTTCGAATAGCCACTGAAGTGCAACAAATTGCGGCGGGGTGATTTTATAATTACTAAGCATTTCTCTTCCCTTTTGCTTAATAATTCCAGATATATACCGCATATCTTTTTCAATGTTTGCGACTGTATGATTGCTTGTACTCTGTGAATCTTTTATTTCCATGCTTCCTTCACCCCTAGTATGGACTTGCCCTATGTCTGCTATTTTAACAGATGGCCGTCGCCCCTTGAATCTTTTCCTTATTTTCTACCTTTTTCGTCAAAATTTCAAGCCGAAAATTTTTACCTACTGACTCTATATGTATAATTTGATTTTCACTCATAAAAAACCTGCCCATGAATACATGAACCGGCTTCCCATAAGAAAGCCGGTCATGATTATAGTTCGAGCTCTCCCATACGAAGGAGCTCTACAACTGCTTGTGAACGCCCCTTTACACCAAGCTTTTGCATGGCATTAGATATATGATTTCGAACTGTTTTTTCGCTTATAAATAATTCACCAGCGATTTCCTTAGTAGTTTTATCCTGTACTAATAGTTCGAATACTTCTCTTTCCCGTTTGGTGAGCAACGGCTTATGATTATATTCATTCTCCTTCAAGTATTGTGACCCTCCTTGCCTTCGCCAGTTATGAACCGTTTGGTGGGTATATATTTAGTCACGATATCATATGTGAATGATACCTATGAAGTGACTATATTTACTTTCAGGAAAATGATTATAGAAAAAAATTTATAACTTACGAAAAGCAAAAAAAAGCTCCGAAGGATAAAGAGCTTAAATTGGTTTTGCATATATGATGTAACGTTGCGGTGAATCACCTATTACGTTGAAGGGATAACAGGTAGTAACAATTAATTCCTCTTCTTCATTTTGAAGTGTGATGATGCTCGTATCATCAGATTCAACAATTTTTGTATGCGAAATTTCATAGGTAAACGAACCGTTGGCCAGCTGCATTTCAAATGTGTCGCCTTTTTCTAATTCACCTAACCGCCTGAAGACTGTATCCCGATGTCCTGATAAGACAATCTGGCCATTTTCGCCTGGAAAATAAGAGCCAGCATAATGACCAACGCCTTTATTGAGATCATTTGGATCTGTACCTTCAACGATTGGCAATTCCGATTTGAGTCTAGGAATCGTGAGTAACCCTACAGTATCACCAAATTTAGGAGGCTTTTTTTCAGTACTAGTGGGAGATTCTGATGATGAATCCTCCTGGTTTCCCATTGCAACGATTTCCTTCGCTTCTTTAAGAGCCGTATTGGTTTGAACCTTAACATTAATCATTTGCCAAGCAGCTACTCCAATAATTAATAATCCAGCTAAAATTATTATCAACGGAATCTTCTTCACCATCAGATACCAACCCCTCCCTAATTTCATTATTTATCAATAAGTATATCAAAACTACTGCTTAAACACATACTATAATAGAAGAAAAACCCTCTTTTCTTTGAGAGAAAAGAAGGTTTTTGTCTGAAAAATATTAAGCTAAAATTCGCTCAGTTATTAAGCATGGTCACTTCCGAAGAAGCTTCTAAATGCTTGGATTGTTGTATCACGGTTCAAGGCTGCGATCGAAGTAGTTAAAGGAATACCCTTTGGACATGATTGCACACAGTTTTGAGAGTTACCACAGTTTGCTAAACCGCCGTCGCCCATAATGGTCTCTAAACGTTCTGCTTTATTCATCTCACCTGTTGGATGAGCATTGAATAGGCGTACTTGGGAAAGTGGCTGTGGACCAATAAAACTTGAGTTACTGTTAACATTCGGACATGCCTCAAGACAAACACCGCAAGTCATACATTTTGATAGTTCGTATGCCCATTGACGCTTCTTCTCAGGCATACGCGGTCCAGGTCCTAAGTCGTACGTTCCATCGATTGGAATCCATGCTTTTACTTTCTTAAGAGCATCGAACATTCTGCTCCGATCGACTTGAAGGTCACGAACAACAGGGAATGTTTTCATTGGTGCCAATCTGATTGGCTGTTCAAGCTGGTCAACAAGTGCTGAACAAGATTGACGCGGCTTGCCATTGATTATCATCGAGCATGCTCCGCAAACCTCTTCAAGGCAGTTCATATCCCAATTAACTGGTATCGTATCTTGGCCCTTAGCGTTTACAGGGTTTCTTCGGATTTCCATCAATGCTGAAATGACGTTCATATTTGGACGGTAGGGTAATTCAAATGTTTCTTCATAAGGATCAGCATCAGGGCTATCTTGACGAGTAACGATAAACTTTACTGTTTTATTTTCAGACATTTCTTCCTACTCCCCCTTCTTTGTTGCATAGTTACGTTCTCGAGGCTTAATTAACGAAACGTCTACTTCTTCATAATGGAAAGCTGGTGCAGATGAAGAATCAACAAATTTAGCCATTGTTGTTTTCAAGAACTCTTCATCATTACGATTAGGAAACTCTGGTTTATAATGAGCACCACGGCTCTCATTCCGATTGTAAGCACCGATTGTTATTACACGGGCAAGCTGCATCATATTTTCTAGTTGTCTAGTAAATACCGCTCCTTGGTTACTCCATTTACTAGTATCATGAATATTAATTTTTTTATAGCGCTCTAAAAGCTCTTGAAGCTTTTCATCCGTCTTTAAAAGTCTGTCGTTATGACGAACAACCGTTACGTTGTCGGTCATCCACTCACCAAGCTCTTTATGAAGAACGTAAGCATTTTCTGTTCCGCTTAATGACATGATAGAATTCCACTTATCTTCCTGCTCTTTCACAGAACGGTCAAAAACAGAAGAAGAAACTGCATCTGAACTCTTTTCAAGACCTTTAATATAGTTAACAACGTTCGGTCCAACGACCATACCGCCATAAATTGCAGAAAGTAATGAGTTAGCACCCAGTCGGTTAGCACCGTGTTGTGAATAATCACACTCACCAGCAGCAAATAGTCCAGGGATGTTTGTCATTTGGTCATAGTCAACCCATAGTCCACCCATCGAATAGTGAACAGCAGGGAAAATTTTCATTGGAAGTTTACGCGGGTCATCACCCATGAATTTTTCATAGATTTCAATAATACCGCCGAGCTTGACATCTAGTTCATGCGGATCTTTGTGAGAAAGATCTAGGAATACCATGTTTTCGCCATTAATCCCTAGTTTTTGATTAACACAAACATCAAATATTTCGCGGGTAGCGATATCACGCGGTACAAGGTTTCCGTAGGCAGGATATTTTTCCTCTAAGAAATACCAAGGTTTTCCGTCTTTATACGTCCATACTCGTCCACCTTCACCACGAGCAGATTCACTCATTAAACGAAGCTTGTCATCACCAGGAATAGCAGTTGGATGAATTTGAATCATTTCTCCGTTTGCATAATATGCTCCTTGCTGATAAACGATAGATGCAGCAGAACCAGTGTTTATTACAGAGTTCGTTGATTTTCCAAAAATAATTCCAGGTCCGCCCGTTGCCAAGATAACAGCATCCCCAGCAAAGGATTTAATTTCCATAGAACTAAGATTTTGAGCAACGATTCCGCGGCAAACTCCGTCATCATCGAGGACAGAACCCAGGAATTCCCAGCCTTCATATTTTGTCACTAACCCAGCTACCTCATGACGGCGTACTTGCTCATCCAATGCGTAAAGCAGCTGTTGGCCTGTTGTAGCTCCAGCAAATGCTGTACGGTGATGCTGTGTACCGCCAAAGCGACGGAAGTCTAAAAGGCCTTCTGGTGTACGGTTAAACATAACTCCCATCCGGTCCATTAAATGAATAATTCCCGGCGCTGCATCACACATTGCTTTAACTGGCGGCTGATTGGCTAAGAAGTCACCGCCATACACAGTGTCATCAAAGTGGATCCATGTAGAATCGCCTTCACCTTTTGTATTTACTGCTCCATTAATCCCGCCTTGGGCACAAACGGAGTGGGAACGCTTTACTGGAACTAGTGAAAATAATTCAACTGGAGTTCCTGTTTCTGCAACTTTAATGGTTGCCATTAAGCCCGCTAAGCCGCCGCCGACTATAATCACCTTACCCTTACTCATCGTGACTCACTCCCTTAATCCAAAATCCATATTTTTACGATAAAAAACTACGTTCACTATTAATATTAAATAAATGCTAGTAATGTACGAACTAAAATAATAGATAGTACTACAAATACCCCAGTTGTAAAGTATGTAGAAATTACTTGTGAACGAGGAGAAACGGTTATACCCCAGCTAACCAAGAATGACCATAATCCGTTCGCAAAATGGAAAACAGTTGAGATTGTACCGATTACATAAAACACGAACATGAATGGCGATGATAAGATCTCATTCATCATGTTAAAGTCTACATGTGTTCCAAACGCTGCCGCAATCCGCGTTTCCCATACATGCCACGCAATAAAAATCAGTGTGATGATGCCTGATACACGCTGGAGGAAGAACATCCAGTTTCTAAAATAGCCATATTTGTTCGTATTATTTTTTGCTGTGAAGGCAATATAAAGACCATAGATTGCATGAAATAAAATTGGTAAATAAATAATTACAGTTTCTAGGACAATCCTAAATGGCAGATTCCCCATAAAATCCGCTGCCTTGTTAAAGGACTCAGGTCCTCCTGTAGCAAAATGGTTGACAACTAGATGCTGCACAAGGAATAATCCAATAGGAATGACTCCTAGCATTGAATGCACTCTTCGTAATACGAACTCTCGATTCCCCGCCATAATTTTACCCCCCTTAAATTTTAAAATGATGTTAAGCTTAATCCCCGTTGTTCTACTAATCTGATTTTTCTAAACCTAGCATCACTGTGACAATTATGTGACATGTCCATTTTACTCCCATCAAGTATTAGCGTCAAGAAAACGGATACACAATAAGTCAATAAAAATGAAATTTTTAAAATATATTGATATTATAATAGAATATTTACAAATTTTGCTGTTTTTGGTATTTTTACGTACAAATCAAGGTGAAACTTCAATAAATTACCAGAGATTACTCCAAGGTCACTTTCCCTTTTTGGGCAAAATAGTTATCATGAATACAATTCTTTGATATAGCAAAATAACAACAAAACCGCTAACTATTCTACACATTAATTTCCAAAAGAAATGAGAATGATTCCAAGCCATTATTGTATATAATAGAATGGTAGAAAGAGGGGAAACATGTGAAAGATACAACCACCGTTACTGAACACGCCTTGCAGACTGACGAATCAAGAAGTATTTCGATCTTTGGATATGAATTAATAAGGGAATTTGTTCTCCCTGAGATTCTAGGCAAAGACACCCCGGAAATCCTTTATTGGACTGGAAAACGATTAGCTCGGAAATATCCGCTGCATACCTATGAAGAGGTAGTAGACTTTTTTGCTAAAGCATCGTGGGGTCAGCTAGAAATTAAAAATGAACGCAAAGATGAAATCGAATTTGAGTTAATAAGCCCGCTAATCGTCTCACGAGTTAAATCAAAAGCAGAACACTTCTTCCAACTCGAGGCAGGCTTTCTCGCCCAACAAATCGAACATCAAAAACAAGCAATCACCGAAACCTTCGAGCACCCAGTAAAAAAAGCAAACAAAGTACAATTCACCGTCAAATGGGACAAAAAAGACGAACTGCGGTGACCGCTTTGGTGACACAGCTACGGTGACACCGCTATGGTGACAGGCACCGCTCGTGGACAAATCGTCCATTTGTCCGCCTCAGGTGGACAGTGGTAAAAGGAAAGCTATCATTTGGGGAATCCGAATGATAGCTTTTTTTGGTTTTTAACTGGCTACGGATAGTCCGAAGGCTTTGTGCAGTGCTTCTACTGCTTTTAGCATGTCTTTTTCTTCTACGACGGCTGATACTTTGATTTCGGATGTGCTGACCATTTTCACTTGGATATTATTAGCTGCAAGCACTTCGAACATTTGCGCAGCTACCCCTGGATTAGATATCATTCCAGATCCTACGATCGATACCTTCGCTAATTTGTTTTCAGCGTCTAGCTGTTCGTAATTTAGCTGTTCTTTGTTATCTTCAAGGACACCTAATGTTTGCAGTAAATCTTCTGTTTTAATAGAGAAAGCTAAGTTTGCTGTTTTTGTATCTGTTGTGCTTTGAACAATGATGTCCACATTTAAATGATTCTTAGCGAGCGTTGTAAAAATGGTTGACAGGCTTGTTAGAGAATTTGCTAGTCCTAACACGCTTACCTTTGTAATTTCATCTTCAAATGCTACTCCGCGGACCACAAGATTTTGTTCCATTGATGCTTCCTCCTCAATCACTGTACCTTCTATTTTCTCCATACTTGAGCGGACCTCAAGTTTAACTTGATAGTTTTTTGCAAATTCCACTGCTCTTGGATGCAACACTCCTGCCCCCAGGTTGGCAAGCTCGAGCATTTCATCGTAGGAAACAGATAATAACTTACGGGCGCTTTTAACATATCTCGGGTCTGTAGTGAAAACTCCAGTAACATCTGTATAAATCTCGCATTTATCTGCCTTTAATGCTGCAGCCAAAGCTACCGCTGTTGTATCTGATCCTCCGCGGCCAAGGGTTGTAATTTCTCCATCTACCGTTAATCCTTGGAAGCCAGCGACGATAACTACTTTTCCCGCCGAAAGCTGACCTTGGACCGCTTCCGTATTAATATTAGTTATTCGAGCATTCCCGTGGACAGGCTCTGTAACAATCCCTGCTTGCCAGCCTGTATAGGAAACGGCTGGTACATCTTTTTCATTTAACGCCAGCGACAATAGAGCGATTGTAACCTGTTCTCCTGTCGATAATAGCATATCCATTTCCCGTTTATTTGGCTGTGATGAGATTTCTTTTGCTAAACCGACCAACTGATCCGTTGACTTTCCCATCGCTGAAACGACGACCACCACTTGATTGCCTTTATCTGTTTCCGCTTTGACTCTCCCTGCAACCCTCATTATTTTTTCTGCACTCCCAACGGAAGTACCACCAAACTTTTGAACAATTAAACCCATCTTTTCCCCTGCTTTCAGTTTAGGTATAGCTAACCAACATCTAATCGCAAAAATAAAAAAGCAATGAGAAGGGCATCTCATTGCTTAAAATACGCATAAAATTGCGTGACAATGTAAGATAGCTCTCCAAGACAATCGTCTTGACAATCCGGTATTTATTCAATACAGGACCAGTAAAGAAAGAAATGAGGTTTCCTTTACTTCGGCGAACATCCCCTTTCATGATTCTTCTCAGAAGCTCATCCTTCTCAGAATCATTACTCTTGAAGCTCGCACCTCTACCTTCACTTTAATAGTAAAAAGTGATAGTAATTAAATTTTCTATTTATTATAACATAGTCCAATTTTTCAGACAATCTCTAAGATTGAAGTTTTTTCATTAAATCTTCAGCCACATTTGCTGGTATTCCGATAGCCCTAAATTCTTCGATGGTTGCTTCTTTCATTTTCTTCACAGAACCAAATTCTTTTAATAATTGCTTTTTCCTTTTCTCACCAATTCCGGGGATGTCATCAAGCAAAGAATGAAAGGCAGTTTTTCCGCGCGTTTGCCGGTGAAAGGTAATCGCAAAGCGATGGACCTCGTCCTGAATCCTCTGCAATAAATAAAACTCCTGACTGTTTCTAGGAAGCGGGATAATTTCTAATGGATTTCCATATAACAGCTGTGAGGTTCGGTGTTTTTCATCTTTCACTAGCCCCGCAAGCGGGATATCTAAACCCAGTTCATTTTCCAAAACGTCTCTTACCGTTTCCACATGACCTTTTCCGCCGTCAATGATAATTAGATCTGGAAGTGGCAGGTCTTCTTTTAAGGCCCTGGAATACCTTCTCCTTGTTACTTCTCGCATTGATTCATAATCATCAGGACCGATAACCGACTTAATCTTATATTTTCGATATTCTCGCTTATTGACCTTTCCATCTGTAAATACAACCATTGCTGAAACGGGATCTGTCCCTTGAATATTTGAATTATCAAAGGTTTCGATGCGGTGTGGTGTATAAATCCCCAGTAACTCACCTAAATTTTCCACTGCTTTAATGCTTCGTTCCTCATCCTTTTCAATCATCGAGAACTTTTCCTTCAAGGCGATTTTTGCATTTTTTATCGCCATATTTACAAGGTCCTTTTTTTGACCGCGCTGTGGTTTTAACACTTTAACCTGTAGGAGCTGCTCTGCTAGGCCAAGATCAATTTCTTCCTGAATAAGAATTTCCTTTGGCTTAATATGATTTGTTTTCTCATAAAATCTCCCCAGGAAGGTAAGGATATCTTCTTCCGGTTCATTATAGACAGGAAACAACGAAACATCCCGTTCAATTAATTTCCCTTGGCGGACAAAAAAGACTTGAACACACATCCAGCCCTTATCAACTGAATAGCCAAATACGTCACGGTCAGTAAAATCATTCATAGTAATTTTTTGCTTTTCCATAATCGTTTCCATATGGATTATTTGATCGCGGTATTCTTTTGCTTTTTCAAATTCTAACTGTTCAGCAGCATGGTTCATTTTTTCTGTCAGTTCACTTTTTATTTCCTTATGACCGCCATGTAAAAAACGGGTGATTTCGTCCGCTACTTTTTTATATTCTTCTTCGCTGACTTCTCTGGCACATGCGCCAATACATAGCCCTAACTGATAATACAAACAAGGACGACCTGGGACAGTACTATTACATCTTCTTAGCGGAAACATTCGATCGAGCAGCTTTTTTATCTCTTTTGCAGCGAGAACATTTGGATAAGGTCCAAAATATTTCCCTTTATCTTTTTTTACCTTCCTCGTAATAATTAGCTGCGGATGCCTTTCCGCAGTGATTTTAAGAAACGGATAGGTTTTATCATCCTTTAGCATGATATTGAATTTTGGATCGTATTTCTTAATTAAATTTAATTCAAGAAGTAAGGCTTCAATATTCGATGAGGTCACAATATATTCAAAGTCTTCAATCTCATTTACAAGTCTGAGGGTTTTCCCATCATGTGAACCTGTAAAATATGATCGGACACGATTTTTTAAAATTTTTGCTTTTCCTACATAAATAATTGATCCTTGACGGTCTTTCATTAAGTAACAGCCAGGCTGTGCCGGTAGCAAGGTTAATTTTTGTTTGATGGTTTCATTCATTCCGGACACTCCTCCTGTCTATAATTCTTCTCTATAAAATTTTAAATCAAACAGTCACTAAAGAAAAGCCTGCAGTTGTTTTTACCAAAAATAAAAAAACCTTAGCTAGAATAATCCAGCCAAGGTTTGGGTTTGCTTAAACGTGCTTTTCTAACACGCTTGCTAATGCATCTTTTGGCTGGAAGCCGACTACTTTGTCAACAACTTCGCCATTTTTGAAAACTAATAATGTAGGGATACTCATAACGCCAAATTTAGCAGCAGTTTCTTGGTTATCATCTACATCTAATTTAACGATTTTTACTTTGTCGCCCATTTCTGAATCAAGTTCTTCCAGAACGGGTGCAATCATTTTACAAGGTCCACACCATGGAGCCCAGAAATCTGCAAGTACAACGCCAGCTCCTGTTTCAGCAGCGAAATTTGAATCTGTTACGTGAGAAATAGTCATTTTATTATGCCCTCCTAATTAATACTAAATTACTACCGAAAGTATATCACCGTTTGAAGCATCATGCTAATAATATGTTTCGCATGTAATTTCCCCTACTTTTTCAGCTTGTATGCCTTGAAGATTTCGCTAAAAGTACAAATGACACTTTCGGATAAGCTAAGAAAACGAGCGATAGTCGACCGCTCGTTTTTCCTCACCTTAATTATTATGAATGTACTTTAAGTTTTTTAAACTCTTCAGTTAATAATGGTACTACTTCAAACAAGTCACCAACAATTCCGTAATCAGCCACCTTAAAGATGTTTGCTTCTGGGTCTTTGTTGATTGCTACAATGACCTTGGAATTAGACATACCCGCTAGATGCTGAATTGCTCCTGAAATTCCGCAGGCAATGTAAAGGTCTGGAGTAACAACCTTACCCGTTTGACCAATTTGTAAGGAGTAATCACAATAGTCCGCATCACAGGCACCACGGCTAGCGCCAATTGCACCACCCAATACTTGTGCTAATTCTTTAAGCGGTTCGAAGCCGTTTGCACTTTTCACACCGCGTCCGCCTGAAATAACTACCTTCGCCTCGCTTAAATCTACACCTTCACTTGCTTTTCTAACCACTTCTTTAATGATGGCACGAAGGTCTTTAATTTCAACAGCTAGGGAACTAACTTCACCTGTTCTGCTTTCGTCCTTTTCTAATGGTGCAATATTATTAGGTCTTACTGTTGCAAAAATTAACCCGTCAGTAACAATTTTCTTTTCAAACGCTTTACCTGAATAGATTGGTCTTGTAAATACTACATTCCCTCCAGCTACTTCAACAGCAGTAGCGTCAGAAATTAGACCTGAGGAAAGCTTGCCTGCAATTCTTGGTGCAAGGTCCTTACCAAGCGCTGTATGGCCTAAAACTAAGCCTTCTGGACTTTCTTGGACAAGCACTGCAAGTAATGCTTGAGCATAACCATCTGATGTATATTGGTTTAACTTTGCGTCTTCCACCACAACTACACGGTCTGCACCGTATTTTATTAATTCTGCTCCTAAAGCGTTTACAGCTTCGCCAATTAATACACCAACAACTTCTCCGCCTTCAGCAACTGCTTTAGCAGCTCCTATTGCTTCGAAAGATACATTACGTAAAGATCCATCTCGAGTTTCCCCTAATACTACTACTTTTCTAGACATTCCTTATACCTCCTGCAACTCATTTTTGTTGGAATTATAATTAGACTACTTTTGCTTCCGTATGAAGAAGTTGAACAAGTTCTTTCACCTGGTCGTTAATCTCTCCTGATAACACTTTTCCTGCTTCTTTCGCAGGAGGCAGATAAATTTCAAGTGTTTTAGTTTTTGCTTCAACATCGTCCTCTTCAAGATCTAAATCATCTAATTCAAGTTCATCAAGCGGTTTCTTCTTCGCTTTCATAATTCCTGGTAGTGACGGATAACGAGGCTCGTTCAAGCCTTGTTGTGCTGTAACCAACAATGGAAGGCTTGTTTCAATCACTTCAGAATCTCCTTCAACATCACGGGTGACCGTTACAGTTGTTCCGTCAATTTCAAGCTTTGTAATCGTCGTAACATAAGGAATGTCAAGCAATTCAGCCACACGAGGTCCTACCTGGCCTGAACCGCCGTCAATGGCAACATTACCGCCCAAAATCAAATCGGCATCTTTATCCTTTAAGTATTCAGCAAGCAATTTTGCTGTTGTAAATTGGTCACTATTTTCAATATCATCTTCTATGTTTATTAAAACAGCTTTATCTGCTCCCATTGCAAGTGCAGTCCGCAATTGTTTTTCTGTTTCTTCGTTGCCTACGGAAATAACCGTTACTTCTCCACCGTTAGCATCACGGACTTGAATGGCTTCTTCCACCGCATATTCATCATATGGATTAATGATGAATTCAGCACCATCTTCATTGATTTTTCCACCGGAAATGGAGATCTTCTCCTCAGTATCAAACGTTCTTTTTAGTAATACATAAATGTTCATGGTTTCCCTCCTATACTATAATGCAAACATTTTTTCAGTTCTAAAGATTAAGATAATTCATTTGAAAAAAATTTATTAACTTATTAACGGGTATAAACCCGTTAATAAAGTTATTCCCCTGTAAACTGCGGCTGACGTTTCTCAATAAAGGCTTGAATGCCTTCTTTGCCGTCCTTTGATGCAAATACCTCACCAAATAATTCTGCTTCTCTTTTTGTACCTTCATAAAATTCTTCAGTCTTCGCATAATTCAATAGTTCAATCGCTGCACCGAGTGCACCAGGGCTTTTCTTAGTGATTTTTCTTGCCAGCTTATACGCATTTTCCAGGACTTCCGTTTCTGGATAAGCATGGTTGGCCAAGCCATATTGGACTGCTTCTAAACCTGTAATCGGTTCAGATGTAAACATCATTTCAGCTGCCATCGAAACACCTACATATTTTGGCAAGCGTTGTGTTCCTGCGAAACCTGGAATGATTCCAAGCTGAAGCTCTGGGAGGCCAAGCTTTGCCGTTTCACTAACAAGGCGAATGTGACATGCCATTGCTAATTCCAAGCCGCCGCCTAGAGCCGCGCCATGGATGGCAGCTATAATTGGCTTAGGGAATTTTTCCATTCGGTCAAACAAATCTTGTCCAAATTTGCCAAGATCAGAAAATTCCTCAGAAGAATCAACAGCAGTAAATTCTTTTATGTCTGCTCCTGCCGAGAAAAATCTTCCTTCACCGTGAATAACAACCACTCTCACTTCACGATTCGCTTCAATTTCATCAAGTACGAATGAAAGCTCTTTCAATAATCCTTTTGAAAGGGCATTTGCGGGTGGCCGCTCAATAGTAATTGTAGCAATATTATCTTGATTAGACAATTTTAAATATTCCAATAGGTCCCCCTCCTTCTTCTGTTGAAGCTCTATTCTCTCTCCTGATTGCCGCACCCATTTATCATTAGCTGATGAACAGGACCTGCAAGTGCCACCAAATCATATTTTTCTTCATTCAACACCCAGGTTGTTACGGTTTCATCCATCGTCCCAAATATCATTTGCCGGGCAAGACGAACATCGAGGTTGTTGGAAAACTCACCCGTTTCTTTTCCTTCAATTAAGATTTTATCTATCACATCTAAATAACCTTTAAGAACTTTATTTATCCGCATACGGAGTTCTTTATTAGATTGGCGTAATTCAAGTTGTGTCACGATCGCCATGTGATGATCATCAGAAAGATTACGAAAATGAGCTTCAACCATCATTAATAACTTCTCTGTTGCCGTCTGTTTTCCTGCTATCATTTCATCTATTTTTTCAATAAAGCTTCCCATTTTTTCTTCAAAGAGTGAGATGAGAATGTCTTCTTTGTTTTTAAAATACAAATAAATGGTGCCATCGGCGACACCTGCTTGCTTTGCAATTTTTGAAACCTGTGCTTGATGATAGCCAACTTCAGCTATAGCAATAACAGCAGCATCGATAATTTGCATATATTTCGGCTTGTTTTTTTTCATTGATGTTCTCCCTCTTTTGAGAAAATTTCAAAAAGAAAATATGAATGAATAATCATTCATATTTTTATAATAGTTTTAAGTTGTATTTATGTCAAGAAATACAACGCATTTTTTATAATACCTTACTTAGATGAAAGGGACAAGTAGTATTATTCAAAAAAAAGAGGTTACGCTAGGCATGTTTTTTGCTATCTTCTTCTATTTTTCTGATTTCTTCTTCTACAAGTGTCCTCCTTAGAATTTTTCCGACTGCTGTTTTTGGTAATTCGTCTCTAAATTCATATAATCTAGGAGCTTTATAGGCTGCAAGAGATTGTCTTGCAAACTTGTTCAATTCTTCTTCGGTAACTTTTGAGCCCTCTTTGAGGACAATATAAACTTTCACCGTTTCACCGCGATATGGATCTGGAATCCCTGCAGCAACAACCTCCAGAACATCCTCATGTTCATATAATACTTCTTCAATTTCCCTAGGATAAATGTTAAAACCACCGGCAATAATCATATCCTTCTTCCTGTCCACTACATAAAAATAGCCCTGTTCATCCATATAACCAAGGTCACCCGTGTATAACCATCCATCCTTTATTGTTTCTTCTGTGGCATCCGGACGATTCCAATATCCTTTCATCACTTGTGGACCTTTAATAATGATTTCACCAATTTCACCCACCGGCATCAGTTCACCCGTGTCCATTGAGACAATACGTGCTTCCGTATCTGGCCATGGAACTCCAATACTTCCTCTCACTCGCGGACGATCCCATAAGAAATTAGAATGTGTGACGGGAGAAGATTCTGTTAGTCCATACCCTTCCACGAGTTTTCCGCCTGTAAGCTCCTCAAATTCATCTTGAACTTCATTAGGAAGCGGAGCAGAACCGCTAATACAGGAATCAATTGACGACAAATCATATTTATTTAAATCAGGATGGTTCAATAATCCTATATAAATCGTTGGTGCTCCAGGAAAAAGAGTTGGACGCTGTTTTTGAATGGTCTTTAAAGTTGTCAGTGCATCAAATTTAGGGAGGATGATCATCTTATTCGCCTGCATAACCGTTAAAATTAGGACGGTTGTCATTCCATATACATGGAAAAACGGTACAATTCCTAAGACAGATTCTTCCCCAGGCTTACATTTATAAAGCCAACTGCTACACATCGATGAATTTGCAACCAAATTCTTATGTGTAAGCATAACCCCTTTTGGCTGACCCGTCGTTCCGCCTGTATATTGAAGAAGTGCAATATCCTCTTCAAAATCCATATCGGGTATGACAAGCGTGTTAAGCTTTCTATTTACAATTTCTTTTAACAAATGGGTACTGCCTTCATGTTTTACATTCACGACAATTCCATATTGTTTTTTCTGGATAAATGGATAAACTAAGTTTTTTGGAAATGGTAGATAATCTTTGATAGCGGTTACAATAATATGTTTGAGTTCTGTCTGCGGCATTACTTTTGATACACGTGGATAGAGTATATCAAGGGTAATAATCGCTTTAGCTCCAGAATCCTTCATTTGATATTCAAGTTCACGTTCTGTATATAATGGGTTTGTTTGTACGACTATGCCTCCAGCCATTAATATACCAAAATAGCTTATGACTGCCTGTGGAGTATTCGCTAGCATGATTGCAACCCGGTCACCCTTTGAAATACCTATTTCCTGAAGATAACTGGCAAACGATAGTGTTTCTTCATAAAGCTCTCGGTATGACATTTCCTTTCCCATAAAATGTATCGCAATTTTTTCAGGGAACTTTCTAAATGCATTAATTAAATACTGCTGTACCGGTTCTTTGGAATATTCCAAAGAGGCTGGAATTTCCTCAGGGTAATGCTGGAGCCATGGTTTAGAATCGTACATATTAACCCTCCTTTTTTACTATTGCAAAATTTTCCACTTCTCTCTTATTATATTATAGTCAGACTCTTTAAACAATTGGATTAACAATATAATCCAAAAATTGTTCGTTCCTTCACAACTTCAAAAGATAAAATAAAAATCACCGCTGCACCAACAGCGATGATTCATTATTCAAGCAAAAAATATCATATATATTAAACCAATTAGCAAAAACAAACCGCATAAACCAAGAAGTACTTTAGCTAATATCTCCACTTTTTAATCTCCCCTTGTTAAATTCCCGCCCCAATAACATAGGATAACCCGATCGACAGGACCATCGAAATAAAACCGACAGCAAGATTTCTATTCTTTATTTCGTCATCGATATTAAATTTAGGAGTTAAAAATTCAAAGATAAAGTATCCAATCAATAATAAGAAAAACCCAAAAACTCCCCAGCCAACCATCGTAACCAATGAATCGTTGTGTTCTATTGAGAAACGAAAAATGTTAGCAATACCGAATATTTTCCCGCCTGTAGCCATCGCCACTGCCAGATTTCCCTTTTTGATTTCTTCCCAGTTTTTATATTTAGTTACCAATTCAAAAATTGTCAGAAACACAACCATACATAAAATAACTACACTATAATAGGCCGCCGTCTGAATATACTCGTTCTCCCAAAATTGGTCCATTCCGATTCTCCCTGAATATTATTTAAATTCAACGATTGTGACACCTGAGCCGCCCTCGCCTGCTTCACCAAAGCGAATTTTCTTAACGGAGCGGTGGTTTCGTAAATACTCTTGAACTCCCTGTCTTAATGCACCTGTTCCTTTTCCATGAATAATTGAAACACGAGGGTAATTTGATAATAACGCATCATCAATATACTTTTCCACTCTGGAAAGTGCTGCCTCATATCTTTCACCGCGTAAGTCTAACTCAAGCTTAACGTCATTATCTCTGCCTTTAACGATTGCCATCGGTCTCGTTTCGACTTGTTTGGGGGCACCGATATACTCCATGTCCTTCTCTTTTACCTTCATTTTCATGATTCCAATTTGAACTTGCCATTCGCTGTCAGACACTCGTTCAAGAAGGGTCCCTTTTTGGTCAAAGGTTAAAACTTTTATTTCATCACCAGACATCAATGTCGGCTTTTTGGATTTTTTACTAATTTGTTTCGCTGATTTTGTAATTTCTGGTGTGGCCGCTTCGAGACGTCGCTTCGCATCAATTAATTCGTGCTCCTTGATATCAGCATGCTTTTCTATTCTCATTTTACGGAGATCACGAATCACACTTTCTGCTTCACTTTTTGCCTCATCAATGATCTTTTCTGCCTTTTCAGCAGCCTTTTCGAGCATGGAGTCTTTGTTCTCGTAAAATTCCTGCATTTGCTTTTGCATTTCTTGATGAAGTTTTTCAGCCTGTCTTAAATAATCACGGGCTTCTTGTTGCTCCACTTCTGCCTGACGCTTACTGTCTTCTAACGAAGCGATCATCTTATCGATTTGATTCGTATCCTCACTGACATGGGATCTGGCTGATTGAATAACCCGTTCGCTTAATCCTAACCGTTTTGAAATTTCAAAGGCGTTACTTCGCCCTGGTACACCAAGCAAAAGCTTATATGTGGGGCTTAGTGACTCAACATCGAATTCTACACTAGCGTTTAATACACCTTCACGGTTATAGCCATATGCCTTCAATTCGGGATAATGGGTAGTGGCAATTACTCGGGCACCTCTTTTGTGCACCTCATCAAGGATTGAAATTGCCAGTGCCGCCCCTTCCTGCGGATCGGTTCCAGCACCTAGTTCATCAAATAATACGAGGCTATTGAAACCGACATTTTCCAATATATCCACGATATTTACCATATGTGAAGAAAATGTACTCAAGCTTTGTTCAATCGACTGTTCATCGCCGATATCTGCATAAATCGAATTAAAAACAGCCAGTTCCGAGCCATCATAAGCAGGAACCTGTAACCCGGCTTGCGCCATTAAAGAACATAAACCAAGGGTTTTTAACGTGACGGTTTTACCTCCGGTGTTTGGTCCGGTAATGACAATTGTCGTATAATCTTTCCCGAGCATAATATCATTGGCAACGACTTCATCGCTCGGGATTAAAGGATGTCTAGCTTTATATAAAGCAATTCTTCCGTCATTATTCATAAGCGGCATTGATGCTTTGATTTGACGGCCATACCTTGCTTTTGCAAAAATAAAATCCAGATTTGTCAGGATTTCAACTATGATCTGCAGCTCAGCCTCATGTTCTG
Organism: Neobacillus sp. FSL H8-0543; assembly: GCF_038592905.1. GTDB lineage: Bacteria > Bacillota > Bacilli > Bacillales > Cytobacillaceae > Neobacillus. Next base: position 1,032,821 of record NZ_CP151943.1, read on the forward strand.
CTGTGTTAGACGAAAGCTCTGTTAGTATTCTTTCAATTTCAACCTGCTCTTTTACACGAATATCCTGCAATTGGTTGTTAAGTTGAACAATGACCTGCGGCTCGATAAATAACGTTTGTCCAGAAGCACTTTGATCATGGATAATACCGCCATAATGGCTCCTGTATTCCTGTTTAACAGGGATAACAAAGCGATCATTTCGAATAGTAACAATCGCATCCGATAACATTTTCTGGGCGTTTGATGAGCGAATCATACTCTCTAATTTTTCTCGAACTTTTGCTTCATTAGAGCGGAGCTGTTGTCTTAAGGTGCGTAGCAGCTGACTGGCACTATCGAGCACCTCACCACTTTCATCGATGGCCATTTTAATGGTTTGCTCTAAGTTTGTTAATGGGATAATCCGCTCCACTTGCTCCATTAAAATCGGAATTTCCGTTCTTTCTTCCGCGATTTCCTCAATAAAGCGTTTCATTTTTCTGCTTGCATGAATCGTACTGGCTACCTGAACCAATTCATGAGGACTTAGAACACCACCAATGACCGAGCGTTTAATATGAGCACGGATATCATATATTCCTGATAACGGAACATTTCCTTTTATCCTTAATACAGTTGCTGATTCATCCGTTTCTGCTTGAAGCCTGACTACTTCTTCAAAATCCGTTGATGGAATTAATTGTTTTATTTTACCTTGACCAAGTGTAGAGGTGGCATGCGCTAGCAGCTGTTCTCTCACCTTTGTGAATTCTAATACTTTTAGTACTCTGTCTTGCATGGAGTTAATCCTCCTTTAGTTTCGATTATGCAAAAATTCTAACAGATCATTCGTCTCAAGGGCATTAATAACAGATGATTTTTTTATCCAGCCCTTTTTAGCCGCAGACACTCCGATCTCCATATGTGCTAATGTGTCCACTTTATGTGCATCTGTATTGATGAGTATTTTAACACCTGCATCCTGAGCTTTTCTCAAACTCTCAGCTGCAAGGTCAAGTCTGTTTGGGTTTGCATTTAATTCTAAAGCCGTATTTGTTTCTTTGGCTAATTCAATCAGTAAATCGATATCAACATCATACCCCTCACGCCGACCAATCTTTCTGCCTGTTGGATGGGCAATTAAATCAACATGGGCATTCTTTAATGCCGTCCTCATTCGCTCCATGATTTTTTCCCTTGGCTGTGAAAAAGCAGAATGAATCGAGGCAATGACAAAGTCCATTTCAGCTAAAAAGTCGTCTTCGTAATCGAGTGACCCATCTGGCAAAATGTCCATTTCTACACCTGAAAGGATAAGAATATCATCATATTTTTCATTTAATTTTTTAATTTCTTCTTTTTGCTGCAGTAAACGCTCTGCTGTCAGTCCATTCGCAACTTTTAAATACTTAGAATGATCGGTAATGGCCATGTACCTATATCCTCGCTCCCGACAGGCCAGCACCATCTCTTCAATTGAATGAGCCCCATCACTCCAAGTAGAGTGCATATGAAGGTCACCCTTAATATCTTCTAGTTCAATTAGCTCCTCGGTAGGAGAAAACTCTTCAACTTCTCTACCATCCTCTCTAATTTCTGGAGGTATAAAGGGAAGGTCAAAATGCTGGAAAAATTCCTCTTCAGAAGTGAACGTAAGAATTTCTCCTGTTTCAACATTTTCGACACCGTACTCGCTTATCTTTTCACCCCGTTCCTTCGCCAATTGTCTCATGCGGACATTATGGTCTTTTGAGCCTGTAAAATGGTGAAGCGTAGTCGTAAACTCTTCAGGTTTAACGAGACGAAAATCAACAGAAACATCATAATCGTATGCTAATACGAGTGAAACCTTTGTATCTCCGGCACCGATTACCTCTTTTTTATCTGGCAGGTCGAGCAAATGCTGTTTAACGATTTCGAGATGCTCGGTAGCAATAATGAAGTCTAAATCCTTTATTGTCTCGCGCATTCTCCGTAAACTTCCTGCTCGTGAGAATTGGTGAATCTCCGGGATTCCAGCAAGTATAGATTCTATTTTTTCAGCGATTGGAAGCATATAGGCAAGAGGAAGCCTGTCTGGTCTTGATCCCACATTTGCAATCGCGCTTAGTATTTTTTCTTCAGTCTTTTTACCAAATCCTGCTAGTAACTGGACCTTCCCTGCCTTACATGCTTCTTCCAAGCTAGTAACATCTTCAATACCGATTTCTTTATAGAGCTTCGCAATTTTCTTACCGCCTAGTCCCGGCAATTGTAATAACGGGATTAATCCGCGCGGGACTTCATTCTTAAGTTCATTTAAAACCGTAGATGAACCCTCTGTTATGTATTCCTCAATAACGGCAGCGGTGCCTTTGCCAATACCTGAAATGGCTGTAAAGTCCTCAATGTCAGATAAACTCCGATCATCAAACTCCAGTGCCGACGCCGCTTTGCGGAAGGCCGATACCTTGAAGGGATTTTCACCTTTTAACTCCAAGTAGACAGCAATTGTTTCTAATAAGCGAATTAAATCCTTTTTATTTATCTCCATAGAATCCACCCTCCTTGGGATTAGCATTTTCTATTTAAGGATATTTAATATGAAAAGAAAAACTTCTCTGCTACAGAGAAGTTAACGCAGCTGAATATTCAATCCAAATACTGTTTATTTGCTGCGAAAGTATTGGTGTATGGTTAATAATCAGATTTGCCATAACCGAATGATCCAAAGGATTCTGTATAACTTCCATTGGAACTAACGCACCAATATATAATAAAATAAAGACAATTAAATAGACTTCTAAGAAACCTAAAATTCCGCCAGCCCAAACATTTAACTGCTTTAAAATTGGCAGGTGGGCAATAAAGTCCAGCATCGATCCGATAATTTGCAGCAATATTTTTACCGCAAAAAAGATGATCACAAAAGCAATAGCCCGATAGAAGGCATCCTCCATGTTACTGCTATTGGTTAATAACTTTAGTGGTGAGGATGTCCCAAGATTAGGATAGGGAATCCAGAGTAAAAGTTTAGGAGCCAGTTCCTCATAGTATAAATTTGCCACTATGTATGCAATAATAAAACCTGTTAAATGAACTAATTGTAAAATAAAGCCTCTTTTTAATCCGATAAAAAAACCAAAAACTAATAATAAGATAATAGCTAAATCCAACATGACTTTTCAGTCCTTTTCTTTTTGTAGTTCTAATTGAAGCCGCTCTACTTGTTCTTTCATTTTAATATAATCATTGACGGCATTCACCGCAGTTAATACAGCAAGCTTGCTAACATCTAGTGATGGATTCCTAGAACCGATTTCGCGCATTTTATTGTCAACTAATAATGCAACACTTCGAATATGACTTGGGCTTTCAGTACCTAATATAGTGTATTGCTGTCCGTATATATCTACGGTCGTTCTATTTTTTTGTATTTTTGACAAGTTAATGCCTCCATTCGAATCAGGAAATCCTATTCTATACTATAACACGAACGAATGTATGTCGAAAAGAGAAAAGAGTAAGCGCGTTGTTTATTGACGAAAAGGGCTGGAATGAGTCGAGTGAGATAAGGAGAGTCGAAAGACGGTGGGTTTTTAGTTTTTCGTTCTCGACTTATCGTAACGAGGCGAGGGAAGCCCTCTAGTCGATAGGGAGCTGAAGGTAGACAAGTAGAAGAGTTCAGTCTGGTGTATATTTCCTAATTTTAATAGAAATGATTGTTTACGAGGGGTGTTCCTAATTTGGGTAATGTTGTGCTAAATCGAAGTATGTCGGAAATTAGTAAAATGAAAAGTTATTACAGCGGACAGTTAAGCGACAAACTTCCCCCAGGGAGTGTGTTTGCTGCTAAAACGGCAGGCTGCATGATAACAGCATATAAATCAGGGAAGGTTTTATTCCAAGGGAATGATTGTGTGGCAGAAGCAGGCAAATGGGGAGAGGCAGAAGCTAAAAAGCCCTCATCTTCTTCGAAGGCTGGAGCTCCAAAGGGGAATCTTCCTGATGGATTTAGTCAACTATCGGTAATCGGCTCCGATGAAGTTGGTACCGGTGACTTTTTCGGCCCCATCACTGTTGTTGCAGCCTATGTAAGAAAAGAAGATATTCCGTTATTAAAAGAACTCGGCGTGAAAGATTCAAAGGATCTGAAGGATGAAAAAATCATAGCCATTGCCAAAGATATAAAAACTATAATTCCATTTAGTCTTTTAACATTAAAAAACGAGAAGTATAATCAGCTGCAGCAATCTGGTATGTCACAGGGAAAAATGAAAGCCATTTTGCATAATCAAGCGATTTTGAATGTATTGGAAAAAATCGCTCCCGTTAAACCCGAGGCGATTTTAATTGATCAATTTGTTCAATCTAGCACCTATTATCAACATGTAAAAACCCAGAAAGCTGTTGCTCGGGAAAATGTTTATTTTAGCACGAAAGCGGAAGGGGTTCATCTCGCAGTTGCCGCTGCTTCCATTCTCGCCCGCTATGCCTTTGTCCAATATATTGATCAGCTAGGTGAAAGTGCCGGCTTTAAGATACCAAAAGGGGCGGGGTCACAGGTGGATGAGGCTGCTGCGAAACTGATTTTGAAAAAGGGACGGGACGTCCTGCCTCAGTATGTAAAGCTTCATTTTGCTAACACCGATAAAGCTGTGGCGATTGTTAATAAGAAGCGGAAATGATTATACCGTGGCGGTTCGTAGTATGGGCTTTCGTAACGGTTTCTGTGATTGAGAAGGGGTTCATGAGGACTATTTTTTCGATTTTCTCGGGTGAATCGACCTCATGAGCCCTTCATGAGGACTACTTTTCCGATTTTCTCGGGTGACTCGACCTCATGAGCCCTTCATGAGTACTACTTTTCCGATTTTCTCGGATGAATCGACCTCATGAACCCTTCATGAGTACTACTTTTCCGATTTTCTCGGATGAATCGACCTCATCAGCCCTTCATGAGGTCCACTTTTCCGATTTCCCCGAATGAATCGACCTCATCAGCCCTTCATGAGGATCAATTTGCTAATTTTTTCTATGTAGCCTGACTTCATAAACCAAAAAAAACACTTTGGACCCAATTGTCCAAAGTGTTTTTCTATCTAACTTATCCTCTTAAAACAGCCCCAGCCTGTTCCTTCAAGGCTTCTAGTACTTGATTGTGAACCTTTGTTACTTCTTCATCTGTTAAGGTGCGCTCTGGATCAAGATATTTCAATGAGAATGCAATGGATTTTTTCCCTTCCTCCATACGATCTCCTTCGTATAAGTCAAAAACAGAGACTTCCTTAAGAAGCTTTCCACCAACGCTCTGAATGATATCCTTCAATGCTCCGGAAACTGTTTCTTTATCAACAACAAGAGCAATATCTCTTGAAATCGATGGGAAACGAGGAATCGCTTCATATCTAAGTGGTTCAGTTCCTTCTTCAAGCACTGCTTGCAATGAAAGCTCGAACACATACGTGTCTTTTAAATCAAGTTCTTTTTGCATGGTTGGATGCACCTGACCAATGAACCCAATTCGCTTACCGCTCAAGTGAATTTCGGCTGTTCTGCCAGGATGCAAGTGCTCCACCTTTGCCTGCACATATGTTACTTGATCGGCAAAACCTAACTTCGTAAACATGCCATCTAAAATACCTTTTAACACATAGAAATCTACAGCCTTTTTCTCACCTTGCCATGAATGGTTATGCCATAATCCTGTGATGGCACCTGCTAAATGTTCTTGTTCTTCTGGTAACACTTCATTACCATTTGCTAAAAATACTGCACCCGTTTCATAAACACCAATGCTGTCACTTTGACGGGCGCTATTGTATTTTAAAACTTCCAGCAATTGCGGCAGGATGCTTAAGCGGAGAATGCTGCGGTCTTCACTCATCGGCATTGCCAGACGGATGAAATCGCCCTTCTCTAATGCAAATTGTGCAGCTTTTTCTTCATTTGTTAATGAATAGGTTACAGCTTGGTAAAGACCTGCACCTTCTAAGTACTGGCGAACAACACGACGTTTTTCTTGGTATGCCGATAACTTACCAGGTGTTGTTGAACCGATTGGCAGGGTTTTTGGAATGTTGTCGTAGCCATAAATACGCGCAACTTCTTCAATCAAGTCTTCTTCGATTTTGATGTCACCACGTCGTGTTGGTGCTGTCACAGTGATTACATCCTCCTCAATGCTAGTCTTAAATTGAAGACGATCAAAAATATCCTTTACATCCTGAACCGCTAATTCCGTACCGATTACACGATTAATTTTTTCCAAGCTGATTGAGACAACCGCTGGTTCGATGGTAAGTGTATCGACTTCAGCTGTACCCTCAAGAACTTCACCATTTGCATACATTGCCATTAGATAAGCTGCGCGCTCACCTGCAACACGTACACGATTAGGATCGACTCCCTTTTCAAAACGGGCACTTGCTTCACTTCTTAATCCATGGTCTTTAGAGGCAGTTCTCACAGTACCGCCGTTGAAATAGGCAGCTTCTAACAGAACAGTAGTTGTGTCTGAGTTTACTTCTGAATTAGCACCACCCATTACACCCGCTAACGCAACCGGCTCGGTTCCATTTGTAATCACGAGATGGGAAGACTTTAACGTACGTTCCGCATCGTCCAATGTGGTGAATTTTTCTCCATCCTGTGCACGGCGGACAAGGATTTCTTTTGACCCTAAGCGATTGTAATCAAATGCATGGAGCGGTTGACCATATTCTAATAAAATGTAGTTCGTAATATCAACGACATTATTATGCGGACGAATGCCAGCAGCCATAAGACGTGTTTGCATCCACATCGGTGCAGGCCCGATTTTTACATTTTTAATCACTTTGGCAGCGTATAGAGGATTATCCTCATTTGCCTCAACTTTGATAGTGATATAATCTGTTGCTTTTTCAGTAGTAGGCTGCAGGTTGATTTCCGGAAGCTTTACGTCTCTGCCAAGAATGGCAGCCACTTCATAGGCCACACCAAGCATGCTTAAGCAATCTGCACGATTAGGTGTCAAACTTAATTCTAGAACTTCATCGTCTCTATTTAACAGTTCAAGGGCATTTACGCCGACTTCTGCATCTTGCGGGTAAACAAATATTCCTTCTGAATACTCCTTTGGAACAATTTTAGCTTCCATACCTAACTCTGTAAGCGAGCAAATCATTCCATTTGACTCTTCCCCACGAAGCTTTGCGCGTTTAATTTTAAAATTGCCTGGTAGAACGGCACCAACTGTAGCTACGGCAACTTTCTGTCCTTGGGCCACATTAGGCGCACCGCAAATGATTTGAACCGGTGCTTCTTGACCGATATCAACAAGACATTTGCTTAACTTATCAGCATTTGGATGCTGCTCACGTTCAAGAACATGGCCGACAACCACTCCTTTAATACCTTCGTTAAGGACTTCTACACCCTCAACTTCTATTCCACTTTTCGTAATTTTTTCTGCTAGTTCAGTTGCAGTTACTCCGGATAAATCTATATAATCCTGGAGCCATTTATATGAAACAAACATGATATGCTCCTCCTCTTATTCGTGTTTAGAAAATTGTTTTAAGAAACGTACATCATTTGTATAGAAATGACGGATATCATCGACACCGTATTTCAACATCGCAATCCGCTCTGGTCCCATTCCGAATGCAAAACCGGTATATTTTTTCGAGTCATATCCAGCCATTTCAAGAACATTTGGATGTACCATACCTGCTCCAAGAATTTCAATCCAGCCTGTCTTTTTACAAACGCTGCAGCCTTTTCCACCGCAAACTTTACAAGAAATATCCATTTCGACAGAAGGCTCTGTGAATGGGAAAAAGCTTGGGCGTAAACGGATTTCCCGGTCTTCACCAAACATCTTCTTGGCAAACAAATCTAATGTCCCTTTAAGGTCACTCATACGAATGTTTTCGCCAACAACAAGGCCTTCAATTTGCATGAACTGGTGAGAGTGTGTTGCATCATCATTATCACGTCGATACACTTTACCTGGGCAAATGATCTTGATCGGCCCTTTGCCTTGGTTTTTCTCCATTGTCCGAGCCTGTACTGGCGAGGTATGAGTACGAAGAAGGATATCTTCAGTAATATAGAAGGAGTCCTGCATATCTCTTGCCGGATGTCCCTTCGGTAAATTCAGCGCTTCAAAGTTATAGTAATCCTGTTCTACTTCAGGACCTTCGGCAACTTGATAGCCCATGCCAATAAATAAATCTTCAATTTCCTCAATGATCCTTGTGAGGGGATGATGGTTGCCCACTTTTACCGGTCGTCCCGGGAGAGTTACATCAATCGATTCAGATGCTAATTTTTCTAAAACAACGGCTTCTTCAAGCTCACTTTGTTTTGTTTCGATTACCATGGCAATGGATTCTCGAACTTCATTTGCCAGAGCTCCCATGATCGGGCGCTCTTCTGCTGAAAGCTTGCCCATACCGCGCAGCACTTCGGTGATTGGACCCTTTTTGCCTAAATAAGCAACGCGAATGTCATTCAATTCTTTTAAGCTGGAAGACTGGTCAACTTTTTGAAGAGCTTCCTGCTGCAATTCTTTTAATCTTTCTTGCATTACATTTCCTCCTTAAATTCAAATCATTATAAAAATCAATCGAATGAAACTAAAAGGCGGAAGCGCCCGTTTAGCGACGTATGGACTGGAGCGCTCCGCATGAGATAAAGGAAACACGAAGAGCGTTAGCGATTCGATGTTGACTTATCGTAAGGAGGAGAGCGAAGTCCACTAGTCGCTGGGCGCTGGAGCTGGATTCAGATAACTATTAAGTAATCCATACTAAATTTTTTTTAGTTTCCTAAACCACAAAAAAACCCCATCCCTGGAAAGGGACGAGGTTTATAGTCGCGGTACCACCCTTGTAAACACTATGTTAAAACACAAATGTTCGCTTCATTCGGATAACGGCATATGCCGATGCATCTTTACACACGAAAAAGGTCATCTTTTTTCTTTGTGGTCCCGATGCCAACTCAGGAGGTGAACTTCTCATGTCTGGATCCATAAAAGTGCTTTCAGTCGCGGCACTTTCTCCCTAAATGGTATTTGACAGGATACTTTTCTCCATCATCGTTTTTGATTTTATTAATATTGTTAGTAATTATATAATAATTTTCTTGTGGTTTCAAATTAAGTATCGCCTATTTTTTAAAATAATATAATAGGATCCCGGTTGCAACTGCAACATTTAATGATTCACTTTTCCCATAAATCGGAATATAAAGGTTTCTAGTGGTCTTGGCAAGGATATCCTTACTAACGCCATTTCCCTCGTTCCCCACGATTAATCCAAACGCATCCGAAGGCTGTGTTTCTGTATAGATTATGCCATTTTCAAGCGCTGTTCCATAGACAGGAATGTTTTTATCCTTTAGTTTTTCCACCCAATCATTTAGGTCCCCTCTAATGATTGGAAGGTGAAAATGACTCCCCTGTGCAGATCTGAGTACTTTTGAGTTGAAAATATCGACACTGCCGCGGCCGACAATGACAGCATCAATTCCGGCAGCATCAGCTGTCCGAATCATCGTTCCTAAGTTTCCTGGATCCTGTACGGCATCAAGGAGCAGATAGGTTTTTGCATCCGTTACTTCGCTTTCTAGTTGACGGCACACAGCATATATCCCCTGAGGTGTTTCTGTATCTGACAATGCGTTGGCTATTTCTTCGGTAACAATCGTTACCGAAGAAACCCCGGTATCCCAGCGGGGCGGCAAACCAACTTGCTCTGAGACGATAATTTCTACAATTTGCTCACCCTGTCTTATTGCTTCTTCAACTAAATGAAAACCCTCAACCAAAAACGTACCCGACCGATCGCGTTCTTTTTTTGTTAAAAGTTTTTTCCATTGCTTAACCTGCGGATTATTTATTGACTGAATATGCTTCAAATTTTTTCTCCTTTAATTGCTATGTATTTTCTAATTATAGCCCAATTTTAATACATAATAAAACTTAAAATAGAAATGATAATAAGGAAAAGCTGACAAAAAGGAGTGTGTGATGATGAACTTGAATTTGCGCAATGCTGTCATTCACAATGTTTCAGGCAATACACAGGAACAATTAGAAGATACAATTGTTGATGCCATTCAAAATGGTGAGGAAAAAATGCTCCCTGGTCTTGGTGTTTTATTTGAGGTTATTTGGAAAAACTCATCAGAGCAAGAGAAAAAGGAAATGCTTGAAGCTCTTGAAAATGGACTAAAGTAAAGAACCCGCTAGCGCTGCTGACTAACCAGCAGCTTTTTTTCATTGGTCTGTTGATTGGAGCTCCAGTCACTTCGCTTTCCGCGGGCAGTCCGGGAGCCTCCTCGTCGCTTCGCTCCTGCGGGGTCTCCCGTGACTTGCTCTTCCCGCAGGACATTGAATATGCTTCCTTGAATATGCACCGCACGAAGGAAATGCGGTAGCATTTTCGAGGAGTTCTACGTGCCTTCCGCTCCAATCAACAGAATATACTTAATAAACAATGTCCTTTAACATATTTTCATTAAAAAACCTCGGCAAGTGATTGCACACGCCGAGGTTTTTGCCTTATTCAAATGTTATTTTATCAACGGTTTCACGGTCCAAGCGCTTGATGACCTCGACGATTAATTTTACTGCATTTTCATAATCATCACGGTGAAGCATTGCCGCGTGTGAATGAATATAGCGAGTTGCAATGGTAATAGCCAAGGAAGGAACACCATCATGCGCCAAATGCATAGGACCCGCGTCTGTGCCGCCGCCAGGGATCACATCGAATTGATAAGGAATACCCAATTCATCTGCAAGGTTAGTGATATAATCACGTAAGCCTTTATGCGCCACAAGCGTTGCATCATAGAGAATGATTTGTGGACCTTTCCCCATTTTACTCATCGCTTCTTTTTCAGAAATACCAGGAGTATCACCAGCGATACCTACATCGACTGCAAAACCGATATCCGGATTAATTTTACTGGCTGAGGTTTGAGCACCGCGAGAGCCAATTTCCTCTTGGATTGTTCCCACCCCGTAAACCTCGTTCGGATGATCGGCACCCTTTAATTGTTTCATAACATCAATAGCAATCGCGCAGCCTATCCTGTTATCCCATGCTTTAGCCAACAGCATTTTCTCATTGTTCATAACAGTGAACTCAAAATATGGTACAGCCATATCACCAGGGAGGACGCCCCACTCCATTGCTTCCTCACGGCTTGATGCGCCAATATCAATAAACATATCTTTAATTTCTACTGGTTTCTTACGGGCCTCAGCCGATAGGATGTGTGGCGGTTTAGAACCGATAACCCCAATTAGATCACCTTTTTTCGTTACCACTGTTACTCGTTGGGCAAGCAAAACCTGTGACCACCAGCCGCCAACGGGCTGAAAACGGAGGAAGCCCTTTTCATCAATTTGAGTAATCATAAAGCCCACTTCATCCAGGTGACCGGCAATCATAATTCTTGGTCCGCCTTCTTTACCTGTCTTCTTAGCAATTAAACTGCCAAGTCCATCTGTTGTTACTTCATCCGCATAGGGTGCTATGTATTTTGTCATGACCTCTCGTACTTCTCGTTCGTTGCCGGGAATCCCTTTGGCATCGGTTAAATCCTTTAACATCGTTAACGTTTCATCTAATTTCGCCATTGCTTTGCCCCCAATTATGTATGTACGGTTTGAGTCTTATTATACTGAAAATAATCATATTTTTCAGCTAATAATTATTTTGTTGTCTCTGATAATTTACTTCATTTTTATCAAAATATGCCTGTTCCATTTCTTCGTACGTTATTCCAAGCAGCATTGCAAGCTGTAAATACCCCTCAAATAACGCAATATAATCCGTTTCACTCCTCGTCATTTGAAAACGAAGCACACGTTCATTTATCAAAAGGAATTGGTCAGTCACACTTAATGGCGTTGGAGCCGCGTTAATCAAAAACTTGCGCTTGTGAAAATCACATTCGATTCCTAACGATAGGATAAAGTGGACACCATCTACAAATTCTTCTAGAATCACTTGTTTTTCAGAAGGCGGCTTGACACTCCAAAATTTAAAACAGCGAGTTTCATTTGCAAGTTCACCCATTTCAACTAACAGTGCAAGCACCTTACGATTAAATAAATCTTCTTCCTGTAACCCATGTTTTTTTTCAATATGCTGATCCAAGGCTAGTTGCATGGTAAATAGTTTTTCAAGCTGCATTTATTGATCACTCCCTTGATTAAAATTATATCAAATCAGCAAAAGGATGAAACCTTTTTCGAACTGTATCGTATATAAGGAAAATAGCTAAATGGAGGTAGAACCATGGTTTGGCTTCTCCGCATAGTAATATTATTTATGATTTTCTTCATTCTTTATTTAGTTATTCGAACGATTTTTACTCCAAATCGAAAAATTGAAACAGCAAGAAAACATAAACGTTTTCTACTTCTAGATAACGATGATGTAGTAAAGAATTTTCAACTCACTTACAATGGTGCTGTGTTTACAGGAGAAAAATATTTAGGGACAGCACACAACACCATAGATGTTGTATCAATTACGATTTGGCCACAATCTACCACATCCCTAAAAGGACTAAGTAAGGATGACTTTTACTTCATTGAGAAAAAGATACTTGAGAAATATCCAGTTGCGGAAATCAATTGGAAAAGCCCGATACACGAATTTTTGCAACAAAAATAGCCGCTTGATGAGCGGCTTTTTCATGTGGCTTTAAAAAACTCTCTCCACTTAATGGTATTATGTTTTTCCCTCAGCAGGTAAACCAGAGCGGTTAATACCAGCAGGAAAAGGATTACTATCGATGGAGTAAAATAGCTAATATATTCTCCGAAGCCAGTGTAGAATATAGCAATTGGCATATTTGTCAGCAGCGAAGCTTTCATGTAGTCTTTAAAAAGCGGAGTTTTTTGCTTGAGGCAAAAACTCAATAAATGATAATGTACAAAAGGTATAAGTCTAAGAATAGCAATCTGACCTACCGCAAGATTTCGATACTCTCCAAACCAGCGAACCTTAATCTTAACCAAACGCTCCTGGGTTTTCGGCATGCGGTCAATAAAGACATAGAAAAAAAGGCTAACCCCCATTAAACCCACGACAGAGTATAACGTTCCCCACAAGGTCCCAAACAGAACCCCACCTGAAATCAAGACAACTGGTACAGGAATAAATAAAAACGACCGAAGCAAGTGAAAGAGGATGAACGCCAGCGGAGCAAAAACACCTCCTGCTTCCATAAGCACCAACAGCAACGACATATCCTCATTCATTTAACAAACCTCCTGGATGTTAAACTACTTTGTTAGTTAAGCATATAAATCAAGCCAAGCTGTTATGCCAACTCGACTAAAAAATAGCTAAAAAGAACGATTTCTGCGATTGCAAGTAATGGAAATCCTACTTTAAACGAAAAGTGTTTTGTTTTGTGGCGATAAAGCCTCATTCCTGCGGTTGTACCCACAGCTCCGCCAAATAAAGCTACTAGCCACAAAGTCCTTTCACTAATTCGATACTGGCGCTTTATTGCTCGACTTTTATCTACCTTCATAACCAATAGGCCAATAATGTTCATTATTAAATAAAATACTGCTAAAGTCTGAATATCCATTTTAAAATCCCCTTAAGAAAAGCCATTCTCGATTGTGAGAATGGCTTTTAGTAAATGTCCAGCTTCAGCGCCTATGCGCTTTGCTATTAATTGTTGTTTTGTTGTTTTGCAACGTTTGCTAATTCAGCAAATGCGTTTGCATCACTTACTGCTAATTCAGCAAGCATTTTGCGGTTTACTTCGATACCAGCAAGCTTTAATCCGTGCATTAAACGGCTATAAGAAAGACCATTCATACGAGCTGCTGCGTTAATACGAGTAATCCAAAGTTTACGGAAGTCGCGCTTTTTCTGGCGACGATCGCGGTATGAGTACATTAATGATTTCATAACCTGTTGGTTAGCTACTTTGTATAATGTATGTTTTGAACCATAATAACCTTTTGCTAATTTAAGAACCTTTTTACGACGCTTGCGCGTAACTGTACCGCCTTTAACACGTGGCATAAATTTTTCCTCCTATATCAATCGTTAACGATTATTTAAGATTTGTTAATAAGAAACGGATGCGCTTGAAATCTCCTTTAGAAACAAGAGATGCTTTACGATGCTTACGCTTTGCTTTTGTAGATTTGTTTGCAAATAAGTGGCTAGTATAAGCGTGAGAACGCTTCAGCTTACCAGAACCAGTCTTTTTGAAACGCTTTGCAGCGCCGCGGTGAGTTTTCATTTTTGGCATTGGGATAGTCCTCCTTATTACTTTTCAGTTTTAGGTGCTAGAACGAGGAACATACTCCGTCCATCCATTTTTGGATAAGACTCGATAGTCGAAACTTCCTTGCACTCTAGAGCAAAACGGTCTAACACTCGTTGACCGATTTCTTTATGGGTAATCGCCCGACCCTTAAAACGGATTGAAGCTTTTACTTTGTCGCCTTTTTCCAAGAACTTAATAGCATTACGAAGTTTTGTATTAAAGTCATGCTCATCGATCGTTGGGCTTAGACGAACTTCTTTAGTAGTAATGATTTTTTGATTCTTGCGAGCCTCTTTTTCTTTCTTTTGAGCCTCGAATTTATATTTGCCATAGTCCATAATTCGGGCTACCGGAGGCTTTGCATTTGGTGCTACTAGTACCACATCAAGATTCACTCTTCCGGCAATCTCAAGCGCTTCAAATTTGGTTTTGATCCCCAATTGTTCGCCGTTTTGATCAATCAGGCGAAGTTCGCGTGCGCGAATGCCCTCATTTAACAACATGTCTTTGCTAATAATTAGCCACCTCCAAGGATTTTCACGAATACAACCTCCGGGTCAAGATACACTTACTAATTGACACATATGTTGAATCGGCAAGTATTGAAAACTTTGTTTTTACAAATAAAAAAAGTGCGGATGCATACACCCACACTTTACAGAACATAAGTAATAAAACAAAAAGTTCACGTAAACCTGCCAACTGCCAATCGCGTCAATCAGGTGAGAAGCGGGTGCTTCTTCTTTTCCCTTGTATTTTGTATTCAGTTTTCACTTAAGTAACTATACCATAAGGTAAGACATGATGTCAAACAGCTATTTTCTTTGACAACGAAGATTAGTTTACCAAGAATTTATCAATAATTCAATAGTAATTTTTTTCTTTTCAAAAAAATAAAAAGGGAGGAGATCCTCCCTCTATTGAAATTAGCCTTTTTCTACTTCTGCTTTAATTGCAGATAGAAACTTTGAAAATGGCTCTGTTACTGACTTTTGCTCACCATATTTACGTACGTTTACGGCCATATCTTCCACTTCCTTGTCACCGACAACAAGCATATATGGAATTTTTTGCATTTGTGCTTCTCTTATTTTATAACCGATTTTTTCATCACGGCTATCAATATCAACACGGAAGCCCTCATTTTGAAGCTGTTCCTTCACTTGTAGCGCATAGTCTAAATGGGCTCCAGGTGAAACAGGAATGACCTGAACCTGAACTGGAGCAAGCCATGTTGGAAATGCCCCTTTGTATTCTTCAATTAAGAAGGCCACAAAGCGTTCCATAGTAGAAACAACGCCACGGTGAATAACGACTGGACGGTGTTGTTTTCCATCTTCACCGACATATGTTAAATCAAATCTTTCCGGCAGCAAGAAGTCTAATTGAACAGTAGAAAGAGTTTCTTCCTTGCCTAAAGCTGTTTTCACTTGAACATCCAGCTTAGGACCGTAGAAAGCTGCTTCACCTTCTGCCTCGTAATAATCGAGGCCTAGGTCATCCATCGCATCCTTCAACATAGCCTGCGCTTTTTCCCACATGGCGTCATCGTCAAAATACTTTTCTGTATCTTGCGGATCACGGTAAGAAAGACGGAAACTATAGTCATTAAGATTAAAGTCTTTATATACAGCTAACACAAGGTTAACAACCCGCTTGAATTCATCTTTAATTTGGTCAGGACGAACAAAGATATGAGCGTCATTTAATGTCATTCCGCGAACACGCTGCAGTCCTGATAGCGCACCGGACATCTCATAACGGTGCTGATTACCAAGCTCTGCAATTCGTATTGGAAGCTCGCGATAGCTATGAATACTGTTCTTATAAATCATCATATGATGCGGGCAGTTCATTGGACGTAATACCAGTTGTTCATTATCCAAATCCATTATCGGGAACATATCATCTTTATAGTGATCCCAGTGACCAGATGTTTTATATAAATCAACACTGCCCATGATTGGTGTGTATACATGGTCATAACCAAGACGCTGTTCTTTGTCAACGATATAACGCTCAATCACGCGCCGGATTGTTGCCCCTTTTGGAAGCCATAACGGTAATCCTTGTCCTACTAATTGGTTAGTAGTAAAGAGGCTCAATTCTTTACCAATTTTTCGATGGTCACGCTCTTTCGCCTCTTCAAGCAAGCGTAGATGCTCTGCCAAATCCTCTTTTTTGAAGAAAGCAGTTCCATAGATACGCTGGAGCATTTTATTTTTGCTATCTCCACGCCAGTATGCACCAGCAATGCTCAACAGTTTAAATTCTTTAATCTTTCCAGTTGATGGTACATGAACACCACGGCAAAGATCGAAAAATTCCCCTTGCTCATAAATTGTTACTGTTTCTTCATCTGGAATCGCTTCAATTAGTTCAAGTTTATAAGGGTCTCCAGCCTCTTTAAATAGCTGTACTGCTTCCGCACGGCTTACTTCCTTGCGTACAATCTCAAGGTTTTCATTAACGACTTTCGCCATTTCTTTTTCAATTTTTACTAGGTCATCTGGGGAAATTGATTCATCCAGGTCGATGTCGTAGTAAAAGCCGCCTTCGATGACAGGACCCACACCAAGATTCACATTTGGATAAAGTCTTTTGACTGCCTGTGCCATTAAATGTGCTGTGCTATGACGCAGGATTTCTAATGCATCCTTTGAATCAGGGACGACAATTTCTATTGATCCGTCTTCAAGGATTGGACGGCGAAGATCATATTGTTGACCGTTCCATTTACCAGCAATTGCCTTTTTCTTTAAGCCTGGGCTAATGGATGCGGCAATATCTTCCGTTGTTGTTCCAACTGGGAACTCCTTCACTGCTCCATCTGGAAACGAAATTTTAACAACCTCTGACATGGCAATTCCTCCTTTTAGTTAAGCGTTTTTGTAAAAATCGCTTTTTAAAAAATAAAAAAACCCGTCCCTGGAAAAGGGACGAGTTTGATAAACACGTGGTTCCACCCAATTTTTCATTTTTATATAAATTAAAAATGACTTTAGGACATGGTAACGGTTGTAGCCGTCAGCAATTACTTACTACATAAATGTAGCGTTCACTACCGAAGTTTAAAGGTGGTAAGTAAATGTCCGTGCTAGGAGGCTTTCAGCCAGGTCCTCCCTCTCTGGTAACCGTAACAATGTACTGTTGTCCTTATCATTACTGCTGCAAAATATATTATTATATGTAGGTATTATAAAAGCTATATTTTGAAAAATCAAGGGACATTTACTCCATAATAATAATTAATTCAAGAATTTAGGCCCCGTTTTCATTTGCAGCAGTTTTCTGTTGTACTTCTGCCTGTGTATTACGCAATCCTTCATAAGCTTTAATTGTCACTCTCTCTTCGAAAATATTTTTTATCGTTCGAACGAGCGGCGCTTCACGATCATTTGTATAAAGAAGGATGGATGTTGGTGCAATCGATAACAATGGAGCAATTGAGGCAGAATCGACATATATTGGATGATTAAATAATAACCTTCGGTCAATCATCTTTGTTAACTCACCACGCTTTATTTCATCAAATTGTTCATTATAAAAAGTAATTTCCTCATCAAATAATAAATGGAGAGTTTCTATTTTAGGCTCACGGTTCGTTAAAAACTCCCGAAGTGTTTGGACAAACATTTGGTACTCCTGCTCCATTTTATATTCATCAATCGAAATCTCCACATAGCTTTCAAGCATTTGCAGATAGGGACGGAGGCGAAATTTATAAAATGAATCAAAAGAAAACGTCACATGATTAAGAAAGACTTCGTCAACTGCCTGTTTTATTTTTGGCTCTTCATTATTTTCCTTTAAAAATATTGCAAGTTCCTCTCTCTGGCCTTCAAGAACGGAATAGATAATCTCAATGATTTGTTGTTGTTCTTCTGGATCCTCATAAAAATAACGCTCTTTCAACATCTCTCGAAACCAATCATCACGCTTAATTTTAATGATAAACTCATAAAATGCCGTTTTTACATTATCAAATGCTGCAACAGTTAAACCGTTATCAATAATTTTTACTATATGTCGATCTTCTATAAGAAGAATATCTTGATCATTCGGATTTTCTCGCAAACACTCCAGCAAGTGGGAATAAAACCGTTTCGCATCCAGCTTGCTTTGGAAGATGATTTCTGCCAACCAAATCCCCCCTATCAGCCAATTTCTCTGTTTTACTATTTATATGGGGGACTTGGCCAAAATAGAAGTTAAGCTATGCTTGCTTTTTCATTATTGCGAAAAAAAATACGAGGACTACCGAAAATAATCGGTAGTCCTCGCTTTTCAATATTGGTTAGTGTCGGCGGTTTGGCCCATCTACTTTGACAGGCTCACTTAAACTCCTAATTCTTTCCATGATTCTGCGGGCTTTCATTTTTTCTTCTTCTCCACGCTGGCTATATGTTAAGTGATGCTCCAACCCCTGAAAGTCAAAATTCGATGTAAAAAAGGTGGGCAGCTTTTCGAGCATCCGGAACTGGAGTACAGGTCCCAAAATTTCATCCCTTGTCCAGCTTGAAACAGCTTCTGCACCGATATCATCCAGCATTAATATCTGTTCTTTCTTTAAGGCTTCCAGTTTGTCATTTAATGTAGAGTCGCCAATTGCACTTTTCATTTCACGGAGAAGCTCCGGAACATAGACAATCATCGATGAGATTTGCTTTTTTGCTAACTCATTTGCAATCGCACCTAGCAGGTATGACTTTCCAACACCAAATTTACCATAAAGGTATAAACCTTTTGGCTTTAAGCCTGCCTCATAATTCATTAGAAATGTGGCAGCCTGATCTCCCGCTTCAAGTCTTCCAGTATCACCCTCGAAGTCCTCAAAGGTTGCTTCAAGGATATCTCTAGGAACGTAAAGGCTTTTAATCAGCTTTTGGTTCTTTTTCTTTTCATCAGCCATGATTTTTTTAGGGCAGCGTTTATAAACCAAATCAATCGAGTTTCGGGTTAATACCAATTCGGGGTGATATCCCTTCATGTAATTAATGCATTCCTCAAGACTTGGACAGCGGTCACAATTCTTGCTTTGCTGGGTATATTCATAAAGCTTAGTCATACTTTTATCAATTAAAGCTTGGTTCACCTCGTCCTGGTGTTTTGCTAAAAAGGCGATAATATCAGGATGCTTTAATATATCAGCACGCTGTTGCTGATACCGTTTCTGAAAGTCCTCACTTGAGGCTAACCGCTTTAAGGTTCTGTTTATTTTTTCCAATCTGATCACCACCTATTTTCTAAAGGCCTTTAACTTTTCTTCCATCGCACGCTTTTTTTCTTCAACCGCTGTGTTGTTTTTATTAGAAACATCTTTAACTACTTCCTTAGAATTATCTTCAAACCAATCAGGTAAAACCTCTGTTCGAATCGGCTTGCCTTTAGAAGTTCTTCCGGATGTTTTTCTAGATTCGACGCTAGCGCTGGTACGAACTTCTTCCCTGGCGAGTTCCATTGCCGCTTTCACTGTCTTAATTTCCTTCCGGGCCCAATGACTAGCAATTTTCTCAACAAATCCTTTTGTAAATTTCATATTATTTTTTTTCATTACAAAATCAACCAATACATTTACTACACCGGGTAATAGCTTATACTTTATCATGACTTCTTCTAATATCTTCAAGTCGGATTCAGCAGCTTCTGCGCCTCCCGATAGGCTTTTAAATACTTCAAGCGGAGAAGTAGTTTCATAATACCTGATTAACTCTTCTTCCTGAGTTTTAGGCTCAGAAAATTGCACCTGATGAATTACTGGCTGTGTACGGGTAATGAGGCTTGGAAGCTGATCATAATTCACAAATTGATACCAATCACGCGCACCTTTTCTCAGGTCTTCAATGTTAATTTCATCATTCTCATCAAGTGCGCCGAGAATGAAATTTTTCATTTCTATCGGATTAATATTATAAAGAAAGGCAAGATTGCTAATAATTTCTTTTACCCTTTTGGTTAATGCCTTTTTAGGGACTAACGATTCGTTTAACCCGCTCATTAACAAATCAAAATCAAAGGTATCAGGATTGACTTGAATTAGTTTTTGTTCCTGCCTGCCGATAAACTGCAGATTCTCTTCCGTATCTAAATCTCCAGAATTGTCATGCATATACTGAAGACTGCCAGGTGTTGCAGATTCAAACACATCCTGAAAGGCTCTTGTGACATCACGGTAATCCTCTTCCTTCGGCCTCTCCTGGTCACTAAAAAATCGTTTTAGTCTGGCAAAGTGACTTTTTCCAACTTTTCGATAAAGATAAATATTTAACATTCCATCTAGGAAAAATTGCTGTGGATTTAATGGGGGGTGGAGCTCATAAATAAATGACCTCCCCCCTTCCTCTGTCTTCACATAGGTTTTTAATAAACCAATGCCTTCAAGCTTTAATCGGGCTTCATGGATATCTTTTAAATTGATCCCTAACAAATTCATTAAGATATGATGGGAGGAAGATTCAGACCAAAGTCTATTCTCCTCGAGCTCTGCCCAGAGTGTCATATACAAACTAAAACAGGCTGAGCCAATCAAGGGCTGATATAAAAACGTCAGCACTTTGCGATCGTACTCATGCAGCAATCCACTTGCCGAAACCGTATAACGGTCAATTGGAATCAATTCTTGCCAATGCTGCGCCATATACCATTCAGTCCCCTTTCAATTAAGAAAAATAAGAGCCAAAGATTGCTTTAGCTCTTAAGATTTTCCTTCTTTATCAGTTCCTTTAATTCATCGATAAATACATTTATATCTTTAAATTGACGGTAAACAGAAGCAAAGCGTACATAGGCGACTTCATCTACATGCGCAAGCCTGTCCATCACCATTTCACCCACCAATTCACTTTTTATCTCAGAGATTCCCTGACTTCGAAGTTCCTTTTCTACTCCTTGAGTAATATCTTCAAGCTCCTTTAAAGCTACCGGGCGTTTTTCACAGGCTTTAATTAAGCCCCGCAGTATTTTGTCGCGGCTGAATTCTTCCCTGGTACCTTCCTTTTTTACGACAATGAGAGGGATTTCTTCAATCTTTTCAAAAGTCGTAAAGCGATATCCGCATTCTTCGCATTCCCGCCTTCTGCGAGTAGCCCGCCCCTCATCTACAGGTCGGGAATCTAGCACACGGGTACCATAATTTTGACAAGAAGGGCATTTCACGGCTGATCAGCTCCTAATATCCATAAAAACAATTAGCTTATGTATTCTAATAATATCTTATTAAAAAGAACGCGGTAACACAAGAGAACAATCACATGTTTTTAATTGGCTTAACAAGAGTATGCAATTGATCAATACGCTCATAGAGAGAGAGAATTCTCTTTCTTAACGTTGGATAAATACCAACTGGCGAAAATTTATCAGAAGAAATAGTAAAGTCAACAGCCGTTTCCATTGCTCTTACAGAAACAATCGTTACAATGACAAAACAAGGGAATGGTTTATTCATTTCAACAGCGATTTCACCGCGTTCTTTTGAAATAGTCGTGATACGGCAGTCCGCATCCTGTCTGAGCAACTCCTCAACAGATTGAAATAATTTGTCAAATGTTGCCTTATAATAATGTGTTTTCAGTGAATTATCCTTATGTCGATCAGTTGTCTCTAGATGTTTATTAAAACGGATAAATAAATCTCCTAAGATAGCCATGATGTTCTTTCCTCCTACGATTTCATTACAATTAGTTTACTTCTTTTCGTTGAGAATATTAAAAAGAGGTGTATATTAATTATACACCTCTGGCCTAGTCATTTTTCAATTTTTTATGATTAAAGAACTTTTGCTTGTTTAACGTGAACTGGACCCATTCCACGCGGAATTTCAATATTTTCACGTGTTTGTGCATTTAAGGCTTCTGCAATGTAATCCGCTGCGACATTAGGATTTAAATCTCCGCATGTATACACGTCGATACTCGCATATCCATGTTCAGGAAAGCTATGAATGGTTAAGTGTGATTCAGAAATAATTACAACACCGCTAACGCCCTGTGGTGCAAATTTATGAAATGCTACCTCGCGAATCTCCGCACCTGATTTTAATGCTGCCTCTACAAACGTTTGCTCAATAAAGTTCATATCATTTAATTTTTCAAAGTCGCATCCCCATAATTCTGAGATTACATGACGTCCCATTGTTTCCATATTCATTTTTCCCCCTTTAACCTTTTAGTTTCATTCTTGAAATCTGAGTTATTGACGGTACCTGGTAATTACCACGGGGGAAAGTTAGTCCAAAGAGGTCCTAACCCTTTAAGTAATTAATCGCTACCTAATTTCAAGAAGTTCACGATGACTAGTATACTTTGTTTATATTTTTTTTGCAACCTATCAATATAAAATTTTTTTACTAACTTTGCTATCAAAATATTGGGAGGAAGATTTTTTCAGCTTCCCGCAGAAATTACTCGCAAATTTCAAGTTATTTTATGCTCAAGAGTCGGACTTGCTACTTTTTCAAGCAAAAAAAAGAGCTGCTTTTGACAGCTCTTCCTGACCTAGCTAACTTTTACCTGATTAGACTTTCCCAAGGCATGCGCCACATATAACGTGAGATTGACCACACGAGAGGAGTAGCCCCACTCATTATCATACCAAGCTAGTACTTTTACTTTTCTATTCCCCATTACCATCGTGGAAAGACCATCGATAATGGCAGAATGCGGATTGGTGTTAAAATCTACTGATACAAGAGGTTCCATTGTGAAATCCATAATCCCTTTTAATGGCCCATTCTTTGCATCGATAAAGGCTTGGTTAATATCATCCACTGTTACGTCCTGGTTTAAATCCACCACCAAATCCACCAAGGATACATTTGGTGTCGGTACACGCAGTGACATCCCATGCAATTTACCCTTTAAATGCGGTAAAACAAGCGAGAGTGCCTTCGCAGCCCCAGTTGTTGTTGGAATGATAGATTGTCCACAGGCACGTGCTCTGCGCAGATCTTTATGCGGATTATCAATATTATTTTGATCATTTGTATAGGAATGAATCGTTGTCATTAACCCGTTATCAATTCCGAACTTTTCATCCAGCACTTTTGCCACAGGAGCAAGACAATTAGTCGTGCATGATGCATTTGAAATCACATCATGTTTTGTAATATCGAGCATTTCCTCATTCACGCCCATCACAATTGTTACATCTTCATTTTTGCCTGGAGCTGATAAAATAACCTTCCTTGCACCTGCATCTAAGTGAAGACTCGCTTTATCACGAGAGTTGAATTTTCCTGTCGCTTCAATCACGACATCAATATTTAACTCTTTCCAAGGAAGTTGTTCTGGATTTCGATTATTTAATAGTTTTACCCTTTTCCCGTTTACAATTAACTCATGGTCTAAAGCAATGACATCTCCTTTAAACGGCCCATGACTTGTATCATATTTTATTAAGTGGGCTAATGTTTCCGCAGGATAGCTTGCATTTATAGCAACAATCTCTAATTTATTTTCAAGGATTGCCTGTCTAAAAACCATCCTACCAATTCTCCCAAAACCATTAATTGCAATTCTCGCTTTCATTTCACGGCCCCTTCCGTATAAACGTTATACTGTTTAACAGATTAATTGTAATTAGTATAACATAATTACCGAAAAATGCGATAAATAATATGCGGATTTTTTTAATGTTTTATAATTTTATGTAATGTAACAAACTATTCATCTTATTCATTAAAAAACCTATGCATTTTATATAAAATTATAACTAAGAAGGGAAGTGGAATATGATAATTAGACCTCGCAAGGAATCAGAAGAATTATTAATTTTAAGAATTTTAAACACAAGAAGGTGTTTAGGTGAAGATGACAAGAGACACTACTTGGTATGTGAGAAAGGTTTTGAAGGGGAAGAGAAGTTTGACTTACTTTTAGAAAAACTTCAAAATGAAAATTTGACTTTAAACGCTTTATTATTAGAATTTAATAAATCACATTTCCAAATTGACACCCTGATTATTTTTCAAAGGACGATTTATCTTATTGATGTCAAAAATTATGAGGGTGAATACTTTTTTAAGACTGATGGTTTCTATTACGCTAATGGAAAACCTATGAAGGACAGTCTAGCGCAGTTAAAAAGGTGTGAACTATTGCTCAGCCAATTAATTCAAAAATATGGATTTAACTACCCAATTGAATCTTATCTGATTTTCATTAACCCCGAATTTACTCTTTATCATGCGCCCGAAAATCCACAAATTATTTTACCAACACAGATTAACCGCTTTATGAACAAATTAAATATGATTCCATCAAAGTTAACTGATAGACATTTAAAACTTGCTAAACTTTTAGATTCATTACACCAGGACAAAAATCCTTTTGCAGCGAATCTAGCTTACGATTTTGATTATCTCCAAAAATGGTTTAATTGTGTTTCATGTAACTCATTTAAACTTATTGCTGGCAGGACCAAGTTAATTTGCGACACATGTGGCTGTGAGGAAGAAATTGAATTAGCTATTTTGCGGTGTGTGGAGGAAATAAAGCTATTGTTTCCTGATAAAAGAATTACAACAAGTTGCGTCTTTGACTGGTGCGGGGGTATAGTGTCAGAAAAGACGATTAGAAGGGTCCTGAATAGTAGTTTTGAAATGATTAATAAAAAAAGGTTTGCACACTATAAATAATCCCATTTATCACGCACCTGTTTAGTCAATGGTTGGGCTCTATTTGACCGTAGAGTTCCTTTTTTCTTTTTTGGGGCAAATGGGACACCCCCATTTGACCGTAAATTCCCTTTTTTCTTTTTTGAGGCAAATGGGACACTCCCATTTGACCGTAAATTCCCTTTTTTCTTTTTTGGGGCAAATGGGACACCTCCATTTGACCGTAAATTCCCTTTTTTCTTTTTTGGGGCAAATGGGACACCTCCATTTGACCGTAAATTCCCTTTTTTCTTTTTTGGGGTAAATGGGACACCTCCATTTGACCGTAATATTCCTTTTTTCTTTTTTGGGGTAAATGGGACCAGTCCGCCGCCATTCCCACTGTAGAGTTTTTTCAAAAAAAAGAAGAGGCATCCCTCTTCTCAAATTAATTAATTCCCCAACTTGCTAATAATTCGTTGAGTTGTCTTTTTGTTTCCTCGATTGACCCATTATTATCAATAACGGCATCAGCTAACGCTACTTTTTCGGAGAGGGGCATTTGCGAGTTCACTCTTGCCACTGCATCAGCCATCGATAATTCATTTCTATCCATTAATCGCTGCAGTTGAACCTGTTTATCTACATAAACAAGGATTGTTTTTTCCACCATTGAGGTTAATTTACTTTCAAAGAGCAAAGGAATATCGAGAATAACAACCTTTTCTTCGTTCTTAATGGCTGTATCAATTTTTTTGAACATCCTCGCCCTAACGTCTGGATGTACAATTCCATTCAATATCTGTCTTTTATCGGCATTATGGAAAATGATCGAACCTAATTTTTGCCTGTCAATGCCCTCGTCAGCTAATAAAATTTCATCGCCAAATTCAGCCACAATCTTTTGATAAGCAGGTTCTCCTTTTTCGACTGCAAGGCGTGCTTCTACATCTGCATCAACCACAGTAATATCCATTTCCTTTAACATATTTGAAACTGTACTTTTTCCACTGGCAATACCGCCTGTTAATCCAATTACTAATGCCATAATTATCCCTTTCTACACCATCAGATCTTCCAGATTCCAATGATGATTAATAAGATCCCTGGTATAAAGGTAAACTTTTGAACCCATTCAAATCGGTGAAAATATGTCCCGCTTTTTATCCCTAATAAAACAAATAAGGAACTCATCACAGCTACACAAATGGCCAAATAAATGGGAGAGAAGCCAAGCATTGCTGCACCTATACCTGCGCCAAATGCGTCAAGGGACAGGGCAAAGCCAAGCATAAAGGCTTCGATCCCCGTAATTGTACCCGAACGGTCAAAGTCAGCTGACATTGGTGTTCTCAATATATTAATAGCTATGCCTAGCGATTGAATTTCAAAGTTTACAATCGTCTTTTCTTGATTAACTATCGCTTTCTCTTTTTCTGGTCTAAAAAATTGGTACAACACCCAGGCACCCAGACAAATCATTATAACTCCTCCGAGTCTGGCGGTAACAGCAGGTGGCAGGACTTTTTCTAAGCCATGTCCGATTGACACAGCAATTATTAACGAAATAGCTGAGCATGTTGCAATAATAAGCACTGATTTAATCGGCATGACCATTTTTCTCAATCCATAAGTAAATCCAACGCTAAAACTATCAAGACTGAGAGCAAAAGCCAGCAAGAGAAGTGAGAACAATTGAACCATGTTGGTAGGGCTCCTTCCATCAATCAATATGATAGTATATGGCAGGAGCCTATCCTTGGTTATAGAAATTGTTCACCGAACTTAATCCACCAATTTAAAGCTTTTGGCAATTTGGGCAGAAATGAGTACCTCTTCCTCCGACAGTTGTTTTTTCTAACGGGGTATCACATTTTTTACATGCCTCCCCTTTTCTTCCGTAAGCAAATAATTCAAGTTGGAACATCCCGATTTCACCCTGAGAATTCACGTAAGAGCGAATCGTGCTCCCGCCTTTTTTAACCGCTTCACTTAAGGTATCCACTATTTCTTGATGAAGAATAGCGATCTCATCCATACTAAGTGAGTTGGCTAGCCTCTCAGGGTGTATCCCGGAGCGAAATAAGGCTTCATCTACATAGATATTCCCAAGCCCCACAAAGAGCTTTTGATCCAATAACGCAGGTTTCACTTTTCTCGTCGTTTTTTTAAGCTTAATGGCCAAGTATTCCTTCGTAAATTCTTCCGAAAATGGTTCAGGTCCAAGGTCAATTAATGGAGCCTTTTCAAATTCCTCACCCTTACGATACAGATGCATCGTTCCAAATTTTCGAACATCACGGTATCTTAATTCAGTTCCATCTGTAAAATGAAAAATGACATGGGTATGTTTATCAAATGGTTCTTCGTTTGGATATAGCCCATATTTCCCTTCCATTCTTAGATGGGAAACCAGTGCATACGTTTGAGTATATATAATTAAAAACTTGCCCCGCCGGCCAACATCCTCAATTTTCTCCCCTTTTAGGGCATCAATAAATTGCTCCACCTCTACTGGGTTTTTGATGATTTTTGGCCAATACACCGTTATATTTTCAATTTGTTTGTTAGATACAAGCTTTTTTAACGTCTTTCTTACCGTTTCGACTTCAGGTAATTCAGGCAAAAGATTACCCCCTTATTTGTCTAGCTTCAGGGCCTAGTGGCCTTAGCTTTTCTACTTCGCATCAAACCATGTAGGACCGTAGGCGTAGTCTACTTTTAAAGGTACTGTTAATTCAAGTGCGTTTTCCATGACGTCTGGCACCAATTTCTTTAGCGTTTCAATTTCTTCCTCTGGTGCTTCAAAAATCAGTTCATCGTGCACCTGAAGTAATAGGCGAGTTTTTAATCCTAGGTCCTTCAAGGCATCCGCCATATCGATCATCGCCTTTTTAATGATATCGGCTGCACTTCCTTGAATAGGAGTGTTCATTGCTGTTCTTTCTGCAAAGCTTCTTATATTAAAGTTCCGGCTGGTAATCTCAGGGAGATACCTTCTGCGTTGCATCACTGTAGTCACATAGCCCTTTTGTTTGGCTGAATGAATAATGTCCTCCATATAATCTTTTACTCCAGGATAGGTTGCTAGATAGCGGTCAATAAATTGACCTGCTTCCTTTCTTGTAATCCCTAAGCTCTGTGATAGGCCATAATCGCTAATTCCATAGACAATACCAAAGTTAACGGCTTTTGCCTGCCTGCGCATATTGGAAGTTACCTCATCCTTATCGACATGGAATACCTCCATCGCTGTCTTTGTATGGATATCAAGGTCATCTTTAAATGCCTGGATTAATTTTTCATCACCGGCAATATCAGCAAGAACGCGGAGCTCAATTTGTGAGTAATCAGCAGCAAAGATCAGCCATCCAGGTTCAGACGGAACAAAGGCTTGGCGGATCTTCCTCCCTTCTTCTAAACGAATCGGGATATTTTGTAGGTTCGGATCAATCGAACTTAATCTTCCTGTAGATGTTAAGGTTTGTTGATACCTTGTATGGACTTTTTCTGTATTCGGATTGATTACTTTTAGGAGACCTTCAATATAGGTCGATTGAAGCTTTCCTAATTGTCTGTAGTGAAGGATATACTCAATAATCTCGTGATCCTCCGCTAATTTTTCCAAAACATCTGCAGAGGTGGAATAGCCTGTCTTCGTTTTTTTGTAGGGCGGCAGGTTTAGTTTTTCAAATAAAATGACCCCTAGCTGCTTGGGAGAATTTATATTGAATTTCTCACCGGCCATTTCATAAATTGTCGCCTCAATGTCTATTAGTCTGTCGTGAATTTCTCCGCCCATTTTCTGCAGCCGTTCCCGGTCAACTTTAATACCGCATGATTCCATATCAGCTAAAATCAATGAAAGAGGCATTTCAAGCTCTGTAAATAATTCATATTGCTCATTTTTAATCAGTTCATTTTCCAGAGTTTCCTTCAAATCAGACATGGCGAGGCTCTTCCGAACTAAATGTTCGGCCAGCATCCCAGTTTCTGGGATGCTGCGCTTAGCGCCTTTTCCATAAAAGGATTCATCCGATTGTATACGAACCCCAAAGTTTTTCCCAATGGTGGAAAGATCATCAATCGTTTCCGATGGATTAATGATATAGGCAGCCATTAATGTATCAAAATTTACCCCTTTTAAATGAATATCATTTCTTCTTAATGAAACCTCTGAACGCTTCGCGTCATAAACGGTTTTCTTTTTCGTGTCATCTTCCGCCCACTTCTTAAAACTTGCAGATTGTAGAGCAAGCTCAGTAGGCAAATAATAGTAGCCTGTTTCATTGACAAGTGCCATACCAATAATTGTTGCATTATGATAATTATCATCAAGCATTTCAACATAAAAATAATTATCATCTGCAAATATTTCTTCAGTAATCACATCCGGTGTTTGAAACTCGATTTCTTCGAGTACAAGCTCTTCAGATACAATTGGATCTTCTCCTAACTTTTCCAACAACGTAGTAAAACCAAGCTCCTTATATAAGGCGACAACTCTTTCTCTTTCATATCCCTCGTATAAGAAATTGTCTATTTCCACTTCGACAGGCGCTTGTCTTTCAATCGTGGCCAGCTCTTTACTCATGATTGCCTGATTCTTAAATTCTTCCAGCTTTTCTTTTAACTTATTTCCAGTTACTTTATCTATAGACTCTAATAAGTTTTCAAGCGTTGAAAATTCCTTTAGGAGCTTAATAGCCGTTTTTTCTCCAACACCCGGGACACCGGGAATATTATCAGAAGGATCGCCCATTAGCCCTTTCATATCAATAATTTGCTCTGGTATTAGACCATACTTTTCCATCACATGTGATGGAGTATATTCTTCGATATCGGTTATCCCTTTTCTCGTAATCCCAACTGTCGTCTTAGTTGATGAAAGCTGTGTTAAGTCTTTATCACCAGAAATAACTTTTATTTCATAACCATCTTTCTCGGCAGTTAACGAGACCGTTCCGATAATGTCATCCGCTTCATAATTTTCTAATTCATATCGTTTAATTCCATACGAATCAAGGAGTTCGCGAATATATGGAAATTGCTCCGATAGTTCTGGTGGTGTCTTTTGCCTCCCGCCTTTATATTCACTAAATGTCTTGTGTCTAAAGGTTGTTTTTCCTGCATCAAAAGCCACAAGTATATGAGTTGGCTTTTCATCTTCAATTATTTTCATCAGCATCATTGTAAAACCATAGACAGCATTCGTGTGCATACCTTTATCGTTATTTAGTAAAGGTAGCGCAAAGAATGCCCTGTAGGCTATACTATTTCCATCAATTAAGACTAATTTCTTATTTCCCATCTATTTTCCCCTTCCAGGTTCGTTCACATATTTAGGAAGTTCAATGATAAACTCACTGCCTTCACCAACATTACTTCTGACCACGATATTACCATGATGTGCTTCTACTAAGTGCTTAACAATGGCTAGTCCAAGCCCTGTTCCGCCCGATTCGCGGCTTCTTGCCCGATCCACACGGTAAAATCTTTCAAAGATACGAGGAATCTCTTCCTTTTTTATCCCCACCCCAGAATCTGTTACGTGAATTCTAGCGTATTTCTCATGATCAAAAAGAGAGACTTTTACTTGTCCTTTTGGCGGCGTATATAAAATAGCATTACCAATTAAATTGATAAACACTTGTTTTAAACGGTCAAAATCCCCCTGAATAAAAAATTGTTCTCTGCTAAACTCAAATTCAAAGCTAATTTCCTTTGCTTCCGCCTTTCCATCGAGCAAAGTAAATACTTCCCTTAGTAATAAAACTAAATCAAAATCCTGGATATGCAGTTTAAATTCATGCTGCTCTATTTTTGAAAAGTCGAGTAAGTCCTGTATTAATGACTGGAGCCGATCACTTTCTTTTAAGATGATCGAAAGAAAATACTCTAATGTTTCTTTGTTATTCATCGCTCCATCAAGTAAGGTTTCCGAAAATCCTTTAATAGAAGTAATCGGTGTCTTTAATTCGTGAGAAACATTCGCAACAAAATCTTTCCTCATTTTCTCAAGGTTCTTTATTTCCGTGATATCGTGGAAAACAATTAAAACACCCTTCCAAACATTATTAGAACCAATAATTGGAATCCCATAAACAATAAAATACTTACGTTCAATTGATAAAGGCAGGAGTAGCTGCTTGCTAACCTTTCGCTCTGTTCGAAAAACCTCAACAATTAAATCGCAAACATCCTCATGTTCGATTGACTCGTAATAAAGATTGTCTAAGTAATCCGCTGCATCCACATGAAAGATATCGATATAGCCCTTATTAACCAAATTTATGTAGCCTCGACTATCGATTAAGAGCAAGCCTGCCCCCATATTTTCAATCAAAGCTGTTAATCTGTCCTGCTGCATTTCTTGAGCCTTCGCCATTTGCTGAAGATTCTGTGCTAACACATTAATAGATGTACTTAATGCACTGGTCTCGTTCAGTTCATCTGCTTTGGTTCTTGCTCGATAATTCCCTTTTGCCAGTTCTATTGCGACATTTGTAGCCGCTTCAATCGGTTTCGTATACCTGGCGGTTATTCTAATTCCTAGAAAAAGTATCGCAATTAAAGCGATGCCGAGACTTATCGACAATATCCACCATATTTGCCCATAGGCCTTTTTAAGTTCGGACGTTTTTGTGATGACAAAAATATAGCCTTCCCGTTGCCCGTCTTTCATAATTGGTTTCCAGGAATAATGGAGATCGTATTCATCATGCTCTACAAGCTTCGTTTCTTTTTTCAATTTTTCCTTTATGACTTCATTAATATTTTCTTTTAGGCCATTTAAACCAGACTGATTCAACCCATCACTGTCTTGGACAATGAAACCTTGGTCATTTGTAATTGCCAATCTTACATTTAAGCTCTGGCTGATTGACATGACATCTTCACTTTTGATAGAGCCTACTCCACCGCTATTTTCAATATAAATGGTTAATAGATTTAACTCCTTTTGGAGGCGTCCATCGTATGTATCTATGTAATAACTCTTAAAAAGTTGACCGAGTAATATTCCCAATCCGACTAATACGGTAATGATTAGCGTAAGTAGTCCAATTAGGAGTCTTGTTCGGAATTTAATCATTCGCCCTTCGGCTCCTCAAGTTTGTACCCTAGCCCACGAACTGTTTTAATATAAACTGGCTTTTTCGTATCTTCTTCAATTTTTTCACGCAGATGGGATATATGGACGTCAACAATACGAGTATCACCAGCAAATTCGTAATTCCAAACTGCACTCAATAATTGATCTCTGGTTAATACACGATTTTTATTCTGTGCTAGGTAAAGCAGCAATTCATATTCCTTTAAGGTTAATTCCAGAAGCTCATTTTTATAGTGGGCCTCATATTTTTCAGGTGATAATAGTAAGTTTCCAATAGAAATTTGCAGATGCTCTGTAGATTCCACATCATTCTTACCTACTTGAAGTTGTATCCTTCTAAGGATTGCTTTTACCCTGGCAATCACTTCTCTTGGGCTAAAGGGCTTTATCATATAATCATCTGCCCCAAGCTCGAGTCCCAAAATTTTGTCGAATTCATCATCTTTAGCAGTTAGCATAAGGATCGGTGTCATTATTTTTTGTTGCCTTAGCTGCTTGCATACTTCGATACCATCCATTTTAGGCAGCATTAAATCTAATACAATGATATCCGGTGACATGGTCTCTGCTAATTGTTTTCCCTGAAAACCATCTGCTGCAGTAATCACCTCAAATCCAGCCTGTTCTAAATTGTATTGAAGTAAAGTTACAATTGACGGTTCATCATCAACAACAAGTACTCTATTCATTTTTGTACCCCCTGGTTTTCTCATATTTCACATTCTTTCTCCATTATAATATAGAACGCAAAAGAATACCTTTTATCAGCCACTCTACTTTTCCCAAATAAAAAAAGGAATGCAAAAGCACATTCCTCGTCATAATAACAGTTAAAAATTATCTAGTGCATTCCCTTCCATTGCTTCCAATCTATAGGGAGGGCATACCTTTAACTTTCCTTGAATAACCGTGTCGCCTTTTTCATTGGTTGCTAGAACACTAATCATTATTGTATGGTCATCATCATTTACCTCAATTACTGTCAATAATAACTGAACCTTTCCATAATGGTAAACGGGATTTGGAAATTCAAGCTCTTGTCTTAAAATATGACTCCCCGGTCCAGGTAAATATTTCGAGACTGCTGAGGTTATCATTCCGGTGAGCATGATGCTAGGAACAATTGGTTTTTTATATGGTGTTTGTGATGCATAATCATGCTGAATAAATAAGGGATTTGCATCGTCTGTTAAACCTAAAAAGAGAAGGATGTCCTTATCTTCAATTTTTTCTGTTAAGGATAATTTTTCTCCAACTGTTATTTCTCTAATTTCTCTGCCTAGCTTTCTTTTTTTTCCTAGAAGCATTATACACCCACCCTTTGTAAACGATTTCATAACTTAATCTATTATGGCACATTTCAGTGCTTGATAAACACTTTAATAGTTTGGCTGTGTGTTAAACTCGGTTGTTGATTTGCGCTCCAATCAACATTGTTATAACATCAACAATATCCTTTTACACAACCAATAATTTAATAATTCTGTTATTTTTTTCAAAAAAAATTCGGGAAGTTATCCCCCCGAATTTTCAATATTATTTTACACTAGTACCTGCATTACATTACGAACAGAGTCAACTGATTTGTCTAAGGCTGCTTTTTCTTCTGCAGTTAGTTCAAGTTCAATAATTTTTTCAATTCCGTTGGCACCAAGGATTGTTGGTACTCCAAGATAAATTCCGTCATAACCAAATTCACCTTCAAGATAGGCGATTGAAGGTAAAACACGACGTTGGTCTTTTAGGATTGCTTCACACATCTCAACTAATGATGCTGCAGGTGCATAATAGGCACTGCCGTTACCTAAAAGGTTAACGATTTCACCGCCGCCTTTTCTAGTACGTTCAACAATCGCATCTAAACGATCTTTTGCTATTAACGTTTCAAGCGGAATACCACCAGCATATGAATAACGAACAAGCGGAACCATGTCATCACCGTGTCCACCTAATACAAAGCCAGTGATGTCTTTCACAGAAAGGTTTAATTCTTGAGCTACAAAGGTACGGAAACGAGCTGTATCAAGGACACCCGATTGTCCAATTACACGGTTTTTCGGAAAACCTGAAGCTTTGTACACTGTATACGTCATTGCATCGACTGGGTTTGTTAAAACAAGGATTATAGAGTTTGGTGAATATTTAACAATCTGTTCTGTGACACTCTTCATTACTTTCTGGTTGGTTTGCACTAAATCATCACGGCTCATACCTGGTTTACGTGCAATACCTGCTGTAATAACTACGATATCCGAATCACGAGTATCTTCGTAGTTAGCTGTGCCTGTAATATTTGCATCAAATCCTTGGACAGGACTCGCCTCAAGCATGTCTAGAGCTTTCCCTTTTGTAGGATTTTCTGCTTGCGGGATATCAACTAAAACGACATCACCAAGTTCCTTTTGTGCAAGTAAAAATGCTGTTGTAGCCCCTGTAAAACCGCCGCCAATAACTGAAATCTTTTTACGTTTTAATGACATTGTAACTCTCCCCCTTGAAAGTATTCATTCATTTAAAGGGCTGTTCGAAAACAGCCCTTACTTTTGTAAAAATTTTCGCTTCCACTTTTCTGGCTGTCTAGCTCAATCAAGCCCCTAGGAAAAAATGAACCTCTTTTTCCCTGGACAAGGCGCTTTCGCTTTTCTTTTTTATTCCATATTTTTGATTAGTTCATCTGCAAACTCTGAAGTTTTCACTTCAGTAGCACCTTCCATTAAACGGGCAAAGTCATACGTAACAACCTTAGACGCAATGGTATTTTCTACTGATTTAACAACCATCGTAGCTGCTTCATTCCAGCCTAAGTGCTCAAGCAATAAAACGCCTGACAAAATAACTGATGAAGGATTTACTTTATCTAGACCTGCATATTTAGGAGCAGTTCCGTGTGTTGCTTCAAAGATTGCATGTCCAGTTTCATAATTAATGTTCGCACCAGGCGCGATACCGATACCGCCTACTTGTGCTGCAAGTGCATCTGAAATGAAGTCACCGTTCAAGTTCATTGTTGCCACAACATCAAACTCACGCGGACGTGTCAGAATTTGCTGTAAGAAGATATCTGCAATCGCATCCTTAACGATAATCTTGCCTGTAGCTTCTGCATCGGCTTGCGCCTTGTTCGCAGCATCAGCACCCTGTTCATCCTTAATGCGGTCATATTGAGCCCATGTAAAGACTTTATCTCCAAATTCCTTTTCAGCTAACTCATAACCCCAGTTTTTAAATGCACCCTCAGTAAACTTCATGATATTACCTTTGTGCACAAGTGTAACGGATTTACGGCCTTCTTTAATTGCATAATTAATCGCAGCGCGGACTAGACGAGTTGTTCCTTGTTCAGAAACTGGTTTAATTCCGATACCTGAAGTTTCAGGGAATCGAATTTTATTAACTCCCATTTCGTTTTGCAGGAAGTCGATTACTTTTTTAACTGCCTCCGTACCTTTTTCATACTCGATTCCAGCATAAATATCCTCTGTATTTTCACGGAAGATAACCATATCTGTATCCTGAGGACGCTTAACTGGTGATGGCACACCTTCGAACCATCTTACCGGACGTAAGCAAACGAACAAATCCAGCTCTTGACGAAGTGCAACGTTTAATGAACGAATTCCGCCGCCAACTGGTGTAGTTAATGGACCTTTAATGGCAATTAAATACTCATTAATTACATCTAGAGTTTCTTTTGGCAACCATTCTCCTGTTTGGTTAAAGGCCTTCTCTCCAGCCAAAACTTCTTTCCATACTAATTTACGTTCACCTTTGTAGGCTTTTTCTACCGCAGCATTTAACACTCTTTCAGAAGCTGCCCAAATATCAGGACCAATACCGTCTCCTTCAATAAATGGGATTACTGGATTGTTTGGTACATTTAATACTCCATCTTTAACCGTAATTTTTTCACCTAGCATTGTTGTTTTTCCCCCTTCAATTATGTATCAAAGCTGAATGAATGGGTTCGCGCCATTTATCCAGCAAGAATAAGAAAGCTCTTCATACCCTTTAATTAGAACAATTTTCTAAGTAAAAGTAAAACTTAACCCCTTTGGTTAATTGGAACATATGTCTGCATACCAGGACCAGTATACTCCGCACGCGGACGAATCAAACGATTATTTTCATATTGTTCGAGAATATGAGCAAGCCACCCTGAGACTCTACTTACCGCAAAGATAGGTGTAAATAAGTCATGGTCGATTCCTAAGCTATGGTACATTGACGCTGAATAAAAATCAACGTTAGGCGGCAATTTCTTCTGTCCAGTTACAATGCTTTCAATAGCAACTGACATGTCAAACCAGTGCGGTTCGCCAGTTAAGTCCGTTAATTTCTTAGACATCGCCCTTAAATGTTTAGCACGCGGATCACCTAAACGATATACGCGATGGCCAAATCCCATGATTTTTTCCTTTTTCTCAAGCTTTGTTAGAATGTAAGGTTCAACATTTTCAACTGTTCCAATTTCTTTAAGCATCTTCATTACCGCTTCATTTGCACCACCGTGAAGTGGTCCTTTCAACGCTCCAATTGCCGCAGTCACACCAGAATAAACATCCGATAATGTAGCTACACACACACGTGCAGTAAATGTTGATGCATTCAATTCATGGTCAGCATGTAAAACAAGGGCCTTGTCTAAAGCCTCAACCGCAATCTGATCTGGCTCATTACCTGTTAACATATAAAGGAAATTCGCCGCAAAGTTTAAATCTTTTCTTGGAGCGACAGGCTCTAAACCTTTTCTAATACGTGCAAAGGTTGTAACAATGGCAGGCATTTTGGCTTGAAGACGAACCGCCTTCTTGTAATTTGATTCTTCATCCATTAAATCTGCTTCATCATCATACAATCCCAATAGTGAAACAGCTGACCTTAAAGCTGCCATCGGATGTACCTTATTAATATCATACATTTTGAAGTGTTCGATTACTTCCTGCGGTAATGCCGCATTTTCCGAGAGCTGCTTTTTTAATTCAGCCAGTTGAGGTTCTGTAGGCAATTTACGGTGCCATAATAAGTAAATTACTTCCTCAAAGCTGGCATTATCAGCTAAATCATCGATATTATAGCCAACATATGTTAGCGTATCATCAATAATTGAACTGATGGAAGATGTCGTTGCCACTACCCCTTCAAGACCACGTGTTACTGTCATAGAAATCTCTCCTTCATCAAATATTCCCCATTACCCATTTGTATACAAAGTATTTTATTAGCAAAAACCTTACTGCTGGTTTAAGCTAGGTTAAAAATAGTATCACCCAATACAATGTTAAGATGTTTCCTATTACTATCTAGCGCTTTCTCCGTTACTATTGTGTGATTGAGCGCTTGCTCGGGTTAGAACCAATAAGCAACGCTGCAGTTTTTACACAATAGAAAAATGTATCCTACATGTAATCTAGCATATTCATGTGATTTATGTAAAAAAGGATGCGCTTTCAAGTCCTATTATAAACAATTATCAGATTTTTGTGAATGAAAAGACGTCGAAAAGTCCAAAAAAATATTATTTTACAAAAAATCTAACCAAAGAAATCAATTATTTTCATTGCTGTATAGGCAATACCCGCACCAATGAGCGGCCCGACGGCAACTCCCTTGAATAGGGCAACAGATAAAATCGTCCCCAAAACTAGCGCCGTTGTTATTTGCGGGTCATTTGCTAATAAGGAAACACCGTTTTTTGCTAGTAAAGCCACGAGCATCCCCGAGATCAAAGCCACCCATGCAATTGGTGATTTCATCGCACTTGTTAAATCCTTGAAACCAATTTCTCCACTGGCAATAGGTGCTAAAACCGCAATTGTAATAATGATGACTCCCCAGTTAATACCTTTACTTTGCAGGAAGGCAAAGGATTTAGTATCAAATCCACTTATTTTTAAAACAAGTAACACGCCAATGGCTATTAGCAAGGAATTGTTTTTGGCGATAATACCAATGACCAATAGGAGTAGGAGGAATAATAGTGACTCACTGAATATCAACTTCATCAATCCTTTTCTTAAATTATCGTACCATAACTTCTCCTTGGAATCATAAAAATAGAACATTGCTGGAGAAAAGTAAATACTTTACTGACAATGGAAATCAGCTAAAGAAACCTTTATAATGCTGGTAAATCATGCGTATTTTCACAAAAAGTGTTAAAATAAATTTAGCTATAAATTATGTCGGAAGGAGTCCTGCTTTGAATCATAAGTACTTACACCGGACTTTAAGGTTCCTTTTAGTCGTTGCTATTGTCGTATTAACTGCTTTATCCTTTTATTATTTGTCAAAGGTGACATATCCATTTCTTATTGCATTAGTTATTGCATTATTAATCAACCCACTAGTGAATATTTTTCAAAAAAAGGGTAGAATGCCCCGAGGCTTGGCTGTTTTTCTGGCACTAATCATTATTTTCGCATTTGCTGCAGGTTTAGTGACACTCTTAATCGCGGAAATTGTCTCAGGAGCGAACTACTTAGCTCAAGTGGTACCCCAGCATCTTGATACATTAATCAAATATATTGAGGAGTATATTACTGCACAAATTATTCCTCTTTATAATCAATTAGCGGGTATGTTTAATCGGCTGGATGTCGGACAAAAAGATACAATCATCGATAATATTCAAAATGTAGGTACAACCATTGGTTCGACTGTTGGTTCATTCATTCAAAACCTTTTTGGGAATATCCCAGTTATTCTTTCATGGTTTCCGAATGCTGCAACTGTATTAATCTTTTCCCTTTTGGCAACGTTTTTTATTAGTAAGGATTGGGATCGGTTTTCTGCAATCGGCAGTAGGTTAGTACCAGAGAAAGCGAAAACAAGCGGCAAAACGGTATTTGTAGATTTGAAGAAGGCTTTGTTTGGTTTTCTTAAGGCGCAATTAACGCTCATTTCAATAACAACTGTTATTATTCTTATTGGTTTACTTATTCTCCGTGTTGATTATGCGATCACCATTGCACTAATAACAGGTATTGTTGATATCATTCCCTACTTAGGGACAGGATTAATTTTTGTACCATGGATTATATATCAAGTAATTGCTGGTGATATGGCCTTAGCGATTGGGTTAGGTATCCTATATATTTTAGTGTTGGTTCAAAGACAAGTTATGGAGCCAAAAATACTTTCATCCAATATCGGAATTGATCCACTAGCAACATTAATTGCTTTGTTTGTTGGTTTTAAGTTAATTGGTTTTATAGGGTTAATTGTTGGCCCTGTTACCCTAGTTATTATTAGCACGCTTTATCGCGCCAATGTATTCCATGACTTATGGGCATTTATTAAAGGGCCTGAAGCCTAGCTGAATTTTTAGATTCCCCCAAAAAACGTCAACCTCCAATTGGAAGTTGACGTTTTTATTTAATTATTTTTATATTTCCTTTTTGAATTCTTCTAAATAGAAAGTTCTTTATTAAAAGTTTAAAAGGAGTCCTGGATGGCGGGAAAAGCAAGAGAAAACCAAACAAATCGGTAATAAATCCAGGTGTTAACAAAAGGGTTCCGCCAATAATGACACATATGCCATCCAAAATAGATTCTCCCGGTACCTGCCCAGTGGCCATCTGTTCCTGAGCCTTGC
Source organism: Neobacillus sp. FSL H8-0543 (assembly GCF_038592905.1). Taxonomy (GTDB): domain Bacteria; phylum Bacillota; class Bacilli; order Bacillales; family Cytobacillaceae; genus Neobacillus. The sequence goes on from NZ_CP151943.1 coordinate 1,072,388, forward strand.
GGATAGTTTGCAGACCTTCTTTTTTCGCTAAATAAGCTCCAACTACTCCTGTAATAATAATAATAGCAATCGTGGGCAGGACACCTATTGTTTTACCAGAAAACAGCAGGAATCCAATATCTATGGCAGGAATGATAATGATCAATAAAGCCAAATAGCGCATCTCTTTCTCCTCTCTAACAAAGCATAATTTCATTATATACCGAGAAGGATGTCATTCATGTTTTTTTGTAAAGAAAAAAGAAGGGAGAATCCCTTCTTTTTTACAAAACGCTTGCGTGTCCGTTATAAATAACTCCCCGAGAGGCATCAACTGTTATTTCCTGACCATCTTTAAATAACTCCAAGGCGTTTTCAACACCAACAATTACTGGAATACTAAGATTCAAGCCAACAACCGCTGCATGGCTAGTTAATCCGCCTTCTTGGGTAATAAGTGCTGCACACTTTTCAATGGCAGGAACCATATCACGATCAGATCCCAGCGTTACTAAAATTGAGCCAGGCTTAACCTTTTCCAATGCTTCCTTCGCATCATGGGCAATTACAACTTTGCCAAATGCAGACTTACGGCCAATTCCTTGAGCTTTTGTGATAATATCACCAACAACATGTATTTTCATTAAGTTTGTTGTGCCGGCTTCACCGACTGGAACCCCCGCAGTTATGACAACTAAATCACCATGCTTAACAATACCGCTATTTACACTTTCTTCAACTGCTAAATCGAGCATTTCGTCAGTTGTTGTTGCCACCCTTCCATGCAGTGGATATACACCCCATACTAACGATAGGCGTCGGCAAATTTGATCATTAGCCGTAACAGCAACAATAGATGCCTTTGGACGATATTTAGAGATCATCCTTGCTGTATGTCCGCTCTCCGTTGGGGTAATAATTGAATGCACATCTAAATTCAAGGCAGTATGGGCAACAGATTGTCCAATGGCGTCAGTAAGATTATGTTCTGTATCTTTACTGCGGCTTGATAGGATTCTTTTATGATCTAAAGCAGACTCGGCTCTAGAAGCAATATTGTGCATCGTTTGAACAGCCTCGACTGGATAAATTCCTGCAGCCGTTTCACCTGAAAGCATGATGGCATCTGTACCGTCAAAAATGGCATTTGCAACATCACTTGCTTCTGCACGTGTAGGTCTTGGATTTCTCTGCATAGAATCTAGCATTTGAGTGGCCGTGATTACAGGTTTACCAAAAAAGTTACATTTCTTTATTAACATCTTTTGAACTAGCGGCACTTCCTCAGCAGGAATTTCAACACCAAGGTCTCCACGGGCTACCATTAAACCATCAGAAACTTCAAGAATTTCATCGATATTATCGACACCTTCCTGATTTTCAATCTTAGGGATGATATGGATATGTGTTGCCCTTTTCTCTTCTAGTAATTGGCGAATTTCTAACACATCGCTAGCCCGGCGTACGAATGATGCTGCGATAAAATCTACTTCTTGTTCAATTCCAAAAATAATATCTTGAGTATCTTTTTCAGTAATCCCTGGAAGATTCACAGAAACTCCGGGAACATTGACACCTTTTTTATTTTTTAAGGTACCACTGTTTAATATTTTCGTTTGAATTTCATTAGCTGCCTTGTCAATGTTAAGAACTTCCAGACCAATAAGCCCATCATCCAAAAGGATTCTTGATCCAACCTGTACATCATCAATAAGCCCTGGATATGTAATCGAAAATTTCTCGGTTGTACCTTCTACTTCGGTCATAGAAACAATAATATTTTGTCCAGCGGTTAGTTCCAAAACTCCATTTTGCATATTATTAGTACGAATTTCAGGGCCTTTTGTATCAAGTAAGATAGCAACCGTTTTACCGGTATTCTTTGCTGCTTCACGAATATTTTGGATTCTTTGACCATGCTCTTGAAAATCCCCATGGGAAAAATTTAATCTAGCTACATTCATACCTGCTTCAATTAACTGGGTTAATTTTTCTACGCTTTCACTTGCAGGGCCAATCGTACAAACGATTTTTGTTTTACGCAACATCTGTATAACCTCCTAATTATTTACCTAATCCTATATCGATAATTCTTGGGATAACGTGTATAGATCAAGATCAAGTTTATGCTTTCTGTCTAATGCTTCAATGATATCATAGTCAACAAGACTATTCTTTTCCAATCCTACCGCACGGCCGCCTTTACCATCGATTAGCAATTCAACTGCTCTTGCTCCTAATCGGCTTGCAAGTACTCTATCAGCAGCAGTTGGAGAACCGCCTCGCTGCATATGTCCTAATACGGAAACACGTGTATCGAAATTGGTTGCTTCACTTAATTGTTTAGCAAAATCTACGCCACTACAGACTCCTTCTGCCACAACGATTATACTATGCTTTTTCCCGCGTTCATGTCCTTTTTGCAGCCTATCCGCGATATCTTCCATATTATAATCCACTTCTGGAATTAGAATAGTTTCCGCACCGCCCGCTAGTCCAGACCATAAGGCAATGTCGCCCGCATTTCGGCCCATTACCTCTATAACAAATGTTCTTTCATGTGAGGTTGCCGTATCACGAATTTTATCTAATGCGTCAATAACTGTGTTTAAAGCAGTGTCAAAGCCAATCGTTATCTCTGTTCCAGGGATGTCATTATCAATCGTTCCTGGTACTCCTACGCATGGAAAGCCCTGTTCAGTTAAAGCTTTCGCCCCGCGATAAGATCCATCTCCGCCAATGACAACCAGTCCTTCAATACCATGAGCCTTTAATTGGTCTATTCCCTTTTGCTGTCCCTCAGGTGTTTTAAATTCAGGACAACGGGCAGATTGTAACATTGTTCCTCCACGGTGAATAATATCACCCACAGAACCAAGTTCAAGTTTTTTTATATTTCCCGAGATTAACCCGGCGTAACCGCCAAAAACACCATAAACCTCTAAATTATGATAAATTGCTTTTCGAACAACTGACCGAATGGCAGGGTTCATTCCAGGGGAGTCTCCTCCACTTGTTAGCACACCTATTCTTTTCATTAACCTCTCACCTCATTATTTTTATGAAAAATAATTATGTATATTAAACTAAAAATGATTAGTTCCGTTTTCATGTTATCACTTCATTTTATTATTAGCATAAAAGGTTGGAATATTAATAAAATACCATGAAGAAAATGCTATAACAACTTAATCACATTAGTAAATCAAATAGGCGGAATTATTCGTTAACTGTAAGCGCTTAAAGGTGGTTTGAAAGCGTCCCCATTCACTTTTTTGTGAAATCTTTGTGAATGTAAAAAAACGTACTCAAAAGAGCACGTTATTATTGAACCCCTATATAATCTTTAATAAAAGAGTATTCGCCAATCGTTCTAAATCTATTATAGCGATCCTCAATTAATTCTTCCTCAGAAAGCATCAGAAGCTCTTTCAACGCCTTTTTTAGAATTGAATCAATTTCTTCTGCTTGTTTTTTTACATCCTTATGTGCCCCACCCTTAATTTCAGGAATGATATCATCTATAATACCAAGTTCCTTTAGATCTGGAGCAGTGATTTTCATCGATTCGGCTGCTTGCTTGGCATACGCTGAGTCTTTCCACAAAATGGCCGCTGCACCTTCAGGTGAAATTACGGAGTAAGTAGAATTTTCCAGCATATAAATCCGGTTGCCAACGCCTAATGCTAAGGCACCGCCACTTCCGCCCTCACCAATAACAATACAAATAACAGGTACCTTAAGTCCGGCCATTTCGAACAAATTACGGGCAATAGCTTCACTTTGCCCTCGTTCCTCAGCCGCTTTTCCTGGATAAGCACCCTTCGTATCAATGAAGCAGATTATCGGTCGATTAAATTTATCTGCTTGCTTCATTAAGCGCAGTGCTTTTCTATTGCCTTCAGGATGGGGCATACCGAAATTCCTACGAATGTTTTCCTTCGTGTCTTTTCCGCGCTGATGTCCGATTATCGTTATCGGTAACCCTCTAAATTTCGCCACACCACCAACTATTGCTTCGTCGTCACCAAATGCCCTATCACCATGACATTCAAAGAAATCATCAAAAACGTTAGCAATATAATCTAGTGTTGTTGGCCGATTTGGATGGCGGGCAATTTGTACTCGATCCCATGGTTTTATATGTTCATAAATGTCTTTTTCTAATTTTTCAAGTCGAACCTCTAATTTTTCAATTTCAGCTGACAAATCAACATCTGCTGATTTTGTAAACTCTTTTAATTCGACGATTTTATTTCTTAATTGTACAATTGGGCGCTCAAATTCTAATTCCCCTACCAATTAAGCTCACCTCCTGGTTGATGAATTTCAAGGATGACAGTGATTTTATCTACTAAGTCCAGTCTGGAAATAATTGCATCAAGCTGACCATGTTTTAAAAGAAACTCTGCTGTTTGGAAGTCTTCAGGAAGCTTTTCCCGGATAGATTGTTCAATAACTCTGCGTCCGGCAAAACCGATTAAGGCTCCTGGTTCAGCAAAGTTGTAGTCTCCTAAAGATGCAAAGCTTGCAGATACACCGCCTGTGGTTGGGTGGGTCATAATTGATATGATTAACCCTTTATTATTACTGAATCTCTTTAATGCTACGCTAGTCTTTGCCATTTGCATTAAACTTAGTGCACCTTCTTGCATCCTTGCTCCACCTGATGCAGTAAAAATAATAAACGGGACGGACCTTTCGTCTGCAATTTCAATTGCACGTGTAATTTTTTCTCCGACAACAGACCCCATGCTTCCCATTCGAAATGTAGAATCCATAATCGCAACAATAACCTTGTTTCCATTAACGCTGCCGCTGCCAGTGACAACTGCCTCATTAATTTTACTTTTCAGACGATCTTTCTCTATCTTTTCTAGATAATCCGGGAAGTTTAATGGGTTTTCTGAAACCATATACTCATCAAATTCTTCAAAGCTTCCTTCATCAAGGAAAGCTGAAAGTCTTTCCTTCGAATTCATTGAAAGGTGATAACCGCAATGTAAACAGACTTTTAGATTCTTTTTAAGCTCTTTTGTATACATAATAGTCTTACATGACGGACACTTAGTCATTATTCCTTCGGGTACATCATTTTTCGCAGCCTCTGTAGGTATCGTCGCGTATTTTCTCTTTTTATGGTGATTGTTTTTTGTAAAAAGTTCTTTAAGCAAGTGGTTTAAACCTCCCTCATTAGAAAAAATCTACCAAATGGATATTTTTTCTTTTAATTTCTAAAGTCTTTCCTAAATCACTATCTCTTCAAACCTATATCCTTTTCCAGGTGGCCAGACCACCAAAAAATAAAAATTGCCCACATTGAATTGGGCTCTAACGGCTTGTCTTCCACTATATAGGAATATGCATACAAAATTTGTTAGTATTTGTCGCTTGAAACAGACAAATTTCTTAGCTTTCGGTAGGTCAAAAGGGTCTTTACCTCATCCTTTTCAGCTAACGCATCAAGTAATAAAAGGAAATCATTCCTAATTAAATCAGCTTTCTTTATATGAAGAGAGTAATAATAATCCTTTAGGATTAGCCAAATTCTTGAGATCAGATGATTATCTGCTATCTCGATAATTCGACTAAAAAATTCATCATCATCTAAAGTATTTGATTGCACCCATTCTTTTAAGCTTTCTAACTGTATATCATTGATTCGATATAATGCTAATCGGAGGCAGTCCATCTCGATAAGATTTTTCGTTTCAATTACATCTAGTTTGGCCTTTTCATCCTGAAGAATAAATGTCCCGAGAAGTTGGACAAGCTGATTTCCGCGGAAGTCTCTAATAAATGTTCCTTCCCCTCGCCTTGTTTCAATTAACCCCAGTAATTCCAGTGCCCTTAGCGCTTCGCGAACAGAAGAGCGCCCGACATTTAGGCGCTCAGATAATTCACGTTCTGAAGGGATTTTATCTCCAGATATTAATCCATCTGCGGTGATCATTTCTCTTAGTTTTTTAACTATCTCTAAATATACTTTTGTATTCGCCAACTACATAATCACTCACTTTTACCTATAATGGCGAGCCTCATCGTCTTTTCTTTCACATCTTCAGGATCAACCTTTAGGCGTGCAACACCTGTTTCCATTGCAGCCTTTGCTACCGCAGCAGCCACTTCCGGAGCAACTCTTGGGTCAAATGGTGCAGGTATGACATAATCTTCATTTAGCTCATTTTCATTTATTAAATTGGCAATTGCATTAACAGCAGCCACTTTCATTTTTTCATTAATATGTGTGGCGCGAACATCAAGTGCACCTCGGAATATCCCCGGGAATGCAAGGACATTATTTACTTGGTTTGGAAAATCAGATCTTCCTGTGCCCACAACTCTTGCTCCAGCTTCTTTTGCTATATCAGGCATAATTTCAGGATTCGGATTAGCCATCGCAAAAATGATAGCATCTGAATTCATGGTTGAAACCATTTCTTTCGTTAGCGCGCCAGCAACTGAAACGCCAATAAAGACATCCGCACCTTTTATAACATCCTCAAGGCTGCCTGTCAAGTTGTCACGATTTGTAAACTTCGCTACTTCTGCCTTGACTACATTCATCCCCTGCGGGCGTCCTTCATAAATTGCCCCTTTTGTATCACACATAATGATGTCCCTGACACCAAAGGCATGTAAAAGCTTAATAATGGCAATCCCTGCGGCTCCAGCACCATTAGCAACAACCCTTATTTCGGACATTTTTTTTCCGATTAGCTTTAAGGCATTTACAAGGCCAGCTGCAGTAACAATGGCTGTTCCATGCTGATCATCATGAAAAACAGGAATATTTGCTTCCTTTTTTAATCTTTCTTCAATAACGAAACAATTTGGTGCAGCAATATCCTCTAGATTCACTCCGCCAAAAGTAGGTTCAAGTAACTTTACGGTTTCAATAATTTTTTCAACATCAGTTGTGTTAAGACAAATTGGAAATGCATCCACACCTGCAAAGCTCTTAAATAAGACTGCCTTACCTTCCATAACCGGCAATGCTGCTTCAGGACCAATATTACCAAGTCCCAATACGGCAGTTCCATCCGTTACGACAGCTACCATATTGCCTTTCATCGTGTAGTCATAAACAGTTTCCGGTTTTTCATAAATTTCCTTACACGGTTCAGCTACTCCCGGTGAATAGGCTAAACTTAAATCTTTTGCATTTCGGACCGGTACCTTTGACTTAGACTCCAGCTTCCCTTTATTAATACGATGCATATGTAATGCTTCTTCCCGTAAAGTCAAGTTCTTTCACCCCTTAAGTTTTTACAATAAGAAAACAATCGATTAGTATTTATAGTTTATCTAGTGGTCAGACCACATTTGTCTAATTATCATAATATCATATCTTCGAAAGTTGTAAAGAATTATTCCTTCAATACCACATTATTCGGACCAAGAAAATCTTGCAGTAAATCCAGTAATTGTTGGCTGGGATGGATGTTGAATTCGTTCCCTAATCTGATTGTTTTTCGACTTTTTTCATAGTGGAGAACAACACCCGTCTTTCCTTTTTTACCCTTAAACAAATCCTTTAATTGCTTTAAAGATGTTTCATCCTGCCTATCCTCTACTATTTTTAAATAGAGAACTGATTGTTCTATTGTCTTCTCAGCTATCCATATCTCTATGTCAGAAACATATTGAATGATAAACTGAAGTTTTTCTTCACGTTCTTCCGTTTTCCCTTCAATTACTGCAAAATCCCCTTGTCGTAAAAGATGCGAAAACCGTTTAAATACCTGTGGAAATACCACTGCCTCCATCTCACCGCTTGAATCACTGACATTTAAAAAGGCCATCGAGTCCCCTTTTTTTGTGCGTATGGTTTTTATGGTTGTGATGTAAACACCTGAAACAGCGCGTTTTTGATCTTTTACTAACTCAAATAATAGATGTGCACCAGCTTTTGTTAGCCTTTTTTCATATATTGATACAGGATGATCTGAAAGATAAAAGCCAAGGGCGTCTTTTTCAAAGGCTAACTTATCCTCCTGCCTGATTGGATCAACATGAACATATTTTGGTTTGAGCTGCATTTCTTCCTCAGAAAAAAGTCCAAATTGATTTGTATCATCTGGTTTAAACAAACCAGCATGTTCTAATGCCACATCTAAGCTAGCTAGTAATATAGCACGATCCTCACCGAATTCGTCAAAGCTTCCTGAATGAACTAGCACCTCGAGGGTTTTACGGTTGATTGCTTTTGACGAAATTCTTATACAAAAATCAAAGAGATCATCAAATTTTTTCGTTTTCCTAGCCTGAAAAACCTCTCTTAATGCCACTGCACCAACACTTTTAATGGCGGCTAAACTATAGCGAATGCCACCTTGTTCTGCGTGAAAGCTGTAACCGCTATAGTTGATGGAGGGCGGTAAGATAGTAATATCCTTCTGTTTTGATTCCATAATATATTGGGAAATTTTGGATTCATTTCCGATTGCCGAGGTGAGCAATCCTGCCATAAAATACAGCGGGTAATTTGCTTTTAAATAAGCGAGCTGGTATGAAATAATACTGTATGCAACTGCATGACTGCGGTTAAACCCATAATTCGCAAAGCGGACGATTAAATCGTAAATATCATTTGCGAGTTTTTGATTATAGCCTTTGTTCAGGGCACCTTTGACAAAATGATGTCTCTCTCGATCAAGAATATCCTTTTGCTTTTTTCCAACTGCCCTACGCAGCAGGTCAGCTTCACCGAGAGAAAAACCTGCCATTCTCGAAGCAATCTGCATGATTTGTTCCTGATACACGATGACTCCATAGGTATTTTCCAGGATTGACTTCAAGTCTGGATGCGGATATTCCACAGGCTGTCTGCCATGTTTTCTGTCGATAAAAAGAGGGATATTCTCCATTGGACCTGGGCGATATAGAGCATTAACTGCAACGATATCTTCAAAACGTGATGGTATTAATCTCATTAATACCTTTCTCATACCTTCTGACTCAAGCTGAAAAACACCCGTGGTTTCTCCCTTTGCCAGCAATTCGAACGTTTTTTGGTCATTTAAGGGGATGGACCGGATGTCTACCTTCCTACCAGCTTTCCAATTGATTGCATCCACTATCGATTCAATTAACGATAAATTCCTCAACCCAAGAAAGTCCATTTTCAGTAAGCCTATCTCTTCAAGATGCTCCATTGAATATTGTGTTAAATATATATTGTTATGTCCCTGTTGAATGGGTACTAATTCAATCAGTTGTTTATCGCTTAAGACGACACCCGCTGCATGTGTCGATGTATGACGAGGCAATCCTTCCAGCTTTAAAGCTGTCTCATACAGTCTCAGGTTTAACGAATTTTCTTCTGTAAACGCTCTTAGCGGTTTCGATTCTTTATAGGCGTTCATTAAGCTAATCCCTGGTTGAGCAGGTATTAGTCTTGAAAGCTGATCCAATTCTTTTGTATTTAATCCAAAGACTCTTCCCACATCTCTTAATGCTGCTTTTGCTGCGAGTGTTCCAAAAGTTACAATTTGCGCGACATGTAATTCACCATATTTCTTTGCCACGTATTCAATCACTTCTTCGCGGCGATGGTCTGGAAAATCAATATCAATATCCGGCATTGAAATACGCTCTGGATTTAAAAAACGCTCAAATAATAAATTATGTTCAATTGGGTCCACATCTGTTATATACAACACATAGGCTACTAACGACCCAGCCGCTGATCCTCTTCCAGGACCTGTCAATATACCCTTTTCACGTGCGTATCTCATAAAATCCCAAACAATTAAAAAGTAGTTGCTAAATTTCATTCGATTAATTACTGCTAATTCAAAATGTAACCGATCTAAGTATTCTTGTGGCGGTGAATCCAGGCGCTCACTTAATCCTTTTTTGCATAACTTTTCTAAATATTCCTCAGCGGATTGTCCATTGTCTGTCGGAAAAGTAGGCAAGTAGGTTTTATTCAATTCGATATTTACATTACATCTATTAGCAATAAGAACTGTATTTTCCAATGCTTCAGGTATGTCAGCAAATGTTTCAATTATTTCTTCAGCCGTTTTTAAATAATATTGATTACCTTCTAACTTTTGTCGCTGATCATCCTGTAATTTTTCACCATTTTTTATTGCTAATAAACATTCATGCGCAAACATATCATCCATTTCTAAGTAATGAACCCGATTTGTCGCTGCCAATGGTACATCAAATTCTCTTGCAAGCTTTTGTATTTGCTTTATTTGAACAACCTCTTGTTCAAGTTGATGATTTTGAATGGCGAGATAGAAGTTTTCTTTACCGAAGATGAATTGAAGTTTTTGTACTAACTCACTAGCTTGTGTATACAATTCAGCTGAAAGACAATATTCTATTTCTCCTTCCATTCCAGGGGTAATAGCAATGAGACCTTCAGCATAATGCTTTAACCATTTAAAGGGGATTCCATTAGCAGCCTTGGTTTGTACTGCACTAGAAATTTTCAACAGGTTTTTAAAACCTTGGTCGTTTTCAGCAAGAAGAACGAGCGGGTAGGCCTCTCCCTTTGTTCGATCACTTTCAATATCGACTGTCAATCCAATGATTGGTTTAATATTGTTTTTCTTGCATAGCTTATAGAATTCAATTGTTCCATGCATTACATTCCTATCCGTTAATGCAAGGGCGGTAAAACCTTTCTTTTGAGCATTGCCGACCAATTCAGGAACGGAAGCCGTGCTTGTTAACAGACTATATGCACTATATACATGCAAGTGAATAAAAGACATTTTGTCACCCCTTCCAACCGAGTCTCTTCCTTTCATTATAAATCCAAAAGCCAAAAAAGGAAAATATGTTCTATTTTTATTTCATTTAGCAAAAAACATATTTATTACGGTTTGTCCATATAAATGGTAGAGAGAGAAATTGACTTTTCATAAGGGCGGTTGAGGAAATGAAAGAAATAGGCTTTTTCCCTTCTTTTATTGAAAGCTATTTTATTGCATTAGGGGTTATCCTGGGCGGAGCGTTAATTGGGGGGATTGCAGCCTTCCTAACTGGACAACCCCCGCTAACGGCTGTTACCCGATTGTCGTCTTCTTTAAGAATTTGGGCAATTGTTGCAGCAATAGGAGGAACCTTTGATGCAGTATACAGTTTTGAAAGAGGGCTATTTAACGCTGAGACCAAGGATGTCTTCAAACAAATTTTATTAATTCTTTCCGCCCTTGGAGGCGCACAGACTGGCGCCCTGTTAATAAGCTGGTTAACCCAGGAGCAAATAACATCATGAGGATACCCCCTCTATATCGTAGTCCTTCGTGGCAGCGCTTTTTTGCCGGCACAGCTGTTGGCGGTGTAATTAGTTGGTGTATCTTTATCTATATTTACGGAGTATGGCTGGAAGAGCACACGGCATTAATTAAGTCACAAACACAGAATATCGTTGATTTAAGAGAAGAAAAAAAAATTTGGCAGGAAGAATATAAAGAAATGAATAAACGGAGTATAGAACAACTGACTGTTCAGAAAATTAATGTAAAGATTGCAAATGCTGAAAAATATCGCCTAGATTCTTTAAGTGTTCTGGAAACAGAAGACTCAGTTAAAGACGACATTAGCATGATGTTAGCCAAGGATATGGACACCGTCTACAAAAGTAAGGAACTTCTAAAAAAAATCATTCACAATAAAACAGTAAAGATTAACGATAAGAGGTACAAGCTTCAAGTGAAAGAAATAGTTATCTACACAACGTTGACGATTCAATTAGAAATAAGTTTTGATAAATAAAAATCGGCCTCACCGTGGGGCCGATTCCTTTTTTATGCGTAGTTCTTACATACTTCGCTTAGTTCCTTTAATACATTCTCCACTTCGTCCCATGAATAAATAGATGCTCCTGAGGCAAGCGGATGGCCTCCACCATTGAACTTTTTGGCAATTCCATTAATTACCGGACCTTTTGAACGTAAACGAACCCTTATTTGGTCTTCTTCCTCTATAAAGAAGACCCAGGCCTTGATTCCCTTTACATTGCCTAACGTTCCAACAAGCAGAGAGGCATCAGGCGCATTTGCACCAAATTCCTCCAAGAGTTCTTTTGTAAGCATAACGGAAGCCACACCGCTGCTCTGTAACTCAAAGTTTTGCAGAATATAACCGTTTAACTTGATGATATTTGGTTCAAGATCGTACATACCATCATAAAGTTCGGTCCGTGAAAATTTGTAATGGATTAATTCTCCAGCATAAGCAAAGGTTTTGTCGGTTGTACTCGGAAATAGGAATCTGCCTGTATCACCAACAATCCCACCATAAAGGAGCCTAGCCGCCTCATCATTTATCTTAAGGCCCTGATCTTTACCAAATAAATAAAATTCATAAATCATCTCACTGACCGAACTTGCCGTCGTATCCACCCAAAGTAAATCACCATATGGATCCTCATTAGGATGGTGATCAATTTTTATCAGTTTATTCCCTAATGAATACCGGGTATCACAGATTCTAGCTGCATTGGCTGTATCACAAATAATCACTAAAGCCCCTTTATAAACCTCATCATCAATTACATCAAGCCTACGCATAAAATGGAGCGATTTTTCTTCCCTTCCTACCGCATATACCTTTTTTTCAGGATAGGAGGCTTTTAATATCTCCACTAACCCGCACTGAGAGCCATATGCATCTGGGTCCGGACGAACGTGACGATGGACAATAATTGTTTCATATTGTTGAATGGCTGCTAAAATTTCTGCTTTCAATAAAATCACCTTATCTATTGTTTTTTTAACCAATTGTAGCATTTTGCTATAAATAACGTTACAATAATAAAAGATTTTTGATATTTGGAGGAAGAAAAAATGTCTTTTCTTGTTGTTCTGATTGTAATATTTTTTGCCTTCTATTTATTTTATAAAACAAAATACTTCAGAAGTAATCGGCCTGTCGAAAAGAAATGGCTTTCGGCAAAATCGAACATCGCACTTGGTCTATTTGTTGCCTTCTTTGGTATTAATCATTTATTTTTCATATCCCAAACAACTGTAACAGTCATCGTGGCTGTCATATTTATTGTTTATGGAGCGGTATTTGCATGGATAGGGTTTAAAAAATATAAACATTACCTGCCCTTCGCTATTACCGAAGCTGAAAGCATTAAATCTCATTAAAAATTCATTGCTTTGTTTTTCCATAAATCAAAGAGGAGAGCCGCTCAAAAATTTGAGCGGCTTTTTGTTTCGTTAATTCCTGTCAATTAACTGACACATCATCATTGCTTTACCTACAAGAATACCTTCTTTGAAAACTTCCACATCAACCTTGCCAAATTTCCGCCCAACTTCTAAAACCTTGGGAAATACTTCTAAAATACTCTCCATTTGTACCGGCTTCATAAAGTAGATTGTCATGTTTTCTACAACTAAGTCACCTTTTTTATAGCTTCTTAATATACGGTTTGCCGCCTCAGTAACGATGGTTGTAAATACACCGTATGAAATGGTTCCAAGATGGTTTGTCATTTGTGGGCTTACTTCAATGGTGTAGACTTCCTCCCCTTTTTCTTTCTCACGCCTTAAGATCAGCTGATTGGTGACAATATCGTCAATCGTTTCTCCTACTTGAGGCTGGCGCTGGTTCATTTGCAGTGCTTTTAATACATCCTGTCTGCTAATAATTCCTTCTAATCGATTCGAGTCATCGGCAACAGGAAGAACCTCTATTCCTTCCCAGACCATCATATGTGCAGTCGAAGCAACACTGGTTTTCCCGCTAACGCTCATTGGATTCTTCGTCATGATTTTGTCAATCGACAGGTCAAAATTCTGACCCATGATATCCTTCGCTGTCACTATACCTTGAATCTTCATGTTTTGATCAACAACAGGATAACGGCTATGCGTCGTTTCTTTATTAAAATCATGCCACTTTGAAACCTTATCAGTAGTTCTTAGAAAAAAAGTATCTTCTAGCGTGGTTAATATATCTTCAACAAGAATGATTTCCTTTTTTATTAATTGGTCATAGATGGCACGGTTAATCATGGTTGCAACCGTAAAAGTATCATAGCTAGTTGAAATGATTGGCATTTCGAGCTTATCTGCCAGCTTTTTCACGGTATCCTCAGTATCAAACCCTCCGGTCACTAAGACCGCAGCACCTGCCTTTAATGCAAGTTCATGTGCCTGGTCACGATTCCCGACGATAAGCAGGTTATTAGGACCTGTGTATCGCATCATTGCCTCTAATTTCATGGCACCAATGACAAATTTATTAAGTGTTTTATGCAGGCCCGCTTTTCCGCCTAACACCTGTCCATCCACGATATTTACTACTTCAGCAAAGGTCAGTTTCTCAATATTTTCTTTTTTCTTCCGTTCAATTCTAATCGTTCCGACTCGTTCAATTGTGCTAACATAGCCCTTATTTTCCGCTTCCTTGATGGCTCTATATGCCGTACCCTCACTTACTGACATCGCCTTAGCGATTTGACGCACTGATATTTTCTCTCCAACAGGGAGCCTATCAATGTATTGCAATATTTGTTCATGCTTTGTTGCCAAGAACTTTCACCCTTTATATTCATATTCCAATACCGCGAAAGTCACATCTCTTTTACGATTCTGATAATCTTATTATAAAGTGAAAAAAGCCTTGATTCAATGAGGTCTGTGATTTATTTGCATGAACATCAGTAAAAAGAACGTGACTTTTTCTTAATTCTTACTGACTGTTGCTTATTCAATGCACGCTTTGGACTATAAAGCATACCAGTTAAGTTACCCGCTATGACAATAAGTGCAAAACTAAGCCATACAAGTGAAAATGTCCCCTGTAGCCCTTCAGAAAATACGGATAACTTCGGAACAGCGAAGTAAAGCATCAATCCACAGAGTAACAAGCAAAGCAAATATCTGTTCTTTTTCATTTTCCTTTTCCTCCTTAATAAGCTTGTTTTATCTTTATGCTTAAAACAGGAAAAAAAGTAGATGAAAATGAATATAGGATTACAAATCTATTGATTCTCCAGGCAGCAGCACTTTACCATTTTTATTATCAAGCATTTCGATAAATTGGTTTGGATCTTGTTTTATCGGCGGAAATGTATTGAAATGGATTGGTACAATCGTTTTTGCCCCTAACAGCTTAGCAGCATATGCTGCATCCTCTGGTCCCATCGTAAAATTATCACCGATAGGCAGGAACGCCAGATCAATAGGGTGTCGTTCACCAATCAGTTTCATATCGGAAAATAGTGCGGTGTCACCTGCATGGTAGATTGTTTTTCCTTCATTCGTAAACAATATCCCTGCTGGCATACCGCAATAAATAATTTCTTCTTTATCATCCTTAATAAAACTGGAACCATGAAAGGCCTGTGTCAGTTTCACCTTACCAAAATCAAATTGATAGGCTCCACCTATATGCATAGCATGGGTTTTTACGCCTTGCCAACTTAAATAGGTAGCAAGCTCATGATTCGCAATTACAAGGGCATCATGTTTTTTTGCTAACTCGACAGTATCACCAACATGATCACCATGACCGTGGGTTAGGATAATCACATCTGGTTTTACCTCTTCCGCCTTAAGGTCTGTTAATTGGTTACCCCTAATAAATGGATCAATAAAGATTATTTTTCCATTACTATTTATTTGTACAACCGAATGTCCATGATAAGAGACTCTCATCCTACACTCTCCCTTCTTATGTATTAATTATTATACTTCCATACAAATTAAGTAAATCCTTCTTCAACATATCCAAAAATTGGTGAACTTAGCACAAAATACGATGGTAAATATAGATAAAATGGCTGTAATGTTTACAATTTGCCTTCTAATTGTTACTCTCAAACTAGATTTTTAATTTTTGAGGAGGATAAAAAAATGAATCAACGATTACAAAAGCTACAGACATGGATGAAGGAAAATGAAATTGATGTAACCTTTGTCACTTCTTCTGAAAACGTATTTTATTTAAGCGGATATTATACAAACCCACATGAACGATTACTTGCTCTAGCCGTATTCCAAGAAATGGAGCCGTTCCTTGTTTGTCCAGGAATGGAGGTCCATGATGCGAAGCGAACTGGCTGGGAGCATGAAATTATTGGCTATAGCGATATCGTTAATCCGTGGGAATTAATACATAAGTCCATAAACAAACGATTAAACAGCATTCAAAAAGTAGCGATTGAAAAGGAACATATGAATGTTGAACGCTACGAGCAGCTGTCACTATTATTCCCTAAGGCAGCCTTTGTTTCAGCTGAAGAAAAATTAAGAAGATTACGGATGATTAAAGATGCAAAGGAATTAAAGATTATGGAAGAAGCCTGCTCCCTTGCAGATTATGCCATTGAAGTGGGCTGCAGTGAAATTCGTGAAGGTAAAACGGAGTTAGAAGTTCTATCGGCTATCGAATTTGCCTTAAAGAAAAAAGGCGTAAAAGAAATGTCCTTTTCAACCATGGTGCTAACGGGGGCAAATGCTGCTTCGCCACATGGAAACCCAGGGGAAACAAAAATTCAAAAGGGTGATTTAGTTCTATTCGATTTGGGTGTAGTTGTCGATAGGTACTGTTCTGATATCACAAGAACGGTCGCATATGGTGATATTAATGATAAGCAAAAGGAAATCTATGATACCGTATTAAAAGCTCAATTAGCGGCAGTTGAGGCAAGTAAACCTGGTGCTACTGCTGCAGAGGTGGACTTAACCGCAAGGAGAATTATTGCTGATGCAGGCTATGGGGAGTATTTTCCGCATCGTCTTGGACATGGACTTGGAATTAGCGTACACGAATATCCTTCAATGACCGAAACCAATCCTTTAATAATTGAAGAAGGAATGGTCTATACGATTGAACCTGGAATCTACGTCCCTAGTGTAGCAGGTGTCCGCATTGAGGATGATCTATATATTACTGCTGATGGTCCAAAAGTATTAACCAATTTCCCGAAAGAGCTGCAAATTATTAGATAAGGTGGATTTTTTTACTATTGAACTAATGAAGTAATTGGAGTAATATACAACTACAGGCTGCGTTGTACGTATTGTTAATTAAGTTTTAACCTTTAAGCTGTAATAGGGAGTTTTATATTCGGAGTCAAAATGACAAGCCTCTGTCTATATGACATGGGGGACAGGCAGGAGTCTTCGCGCGAACACCCACTTTGAGGAGTGGTGGTTTAAAACTTTCTTATGTGTAATACGGCAAAGGCGGCTCTACTATTTATTATTCCTAACCAGCTTCCTTTTGGAGCTGGTTTTATTTTGGTTCAAATAAAGAATTAAAGACATTTGGGCTGATTTCATTGGTGGTTTTGTCCTTAAGACAGCTCTTTAAAGACATATCACCGGCTTCCTTGTTGAGTTTTGTCCTTAAGACAGCTCATTAAAGACATTTCACTGCCTTCCTTGTTGAGTTTTGTCTTTAAGACAGCTCATTAAAGACATTTCACTGCCTTCCTTGTTGAGTTTTGTCCTTAAGACAGCTCATTAAAGACATATCACCGGCTTCCTTGTTGAGTTTTGTCCTTAAGACAGCTCTTTAAAGACATATCACCGGCTTCCTTGTTGAGTTTTGTCCTTAGACAGCTCTTTAAAGACATATCACCGGCTTCCTTGTTGAGTTTTGTCCTTAAGACAGCTCATTAAAGACATATCACCGGCTTCCTTGTTGAGTTTTGTCCTTAAGACAGCTCTTTAAAGACATTTCACTGCCTTCCTTGTTGAGTTTTGTCCTTAAGACAACTCTTTAAAGACATTTGTGCTGGTATTTTAGAGAAAAATGTCCTTTATTCAACAGACCCTTATAAAAAAAGGGAAAAGGACCATCCCATGATGGTCCTCTTCCCTTTTTGTTTTATAGTTGTTCCAGTAATGATTTTGTATCAGAGTATGAAAGCCCTTGTGCTTCTGCAACCGCCTTATACGTTACATAGCCGCCAAGTGTATTAATCCCTTTTAATAGTGCCTCATTGTCTAAACACGCCTGTCTGTAACCCTTATTGGCAATTTGGACGGCATAAGGGACCGTTACATTAGTTAAAGCCATTGTTGACGTTCTTGGAACAGCCCCAGGCATATTAGCAACTGCATAATGAACAACACCATGTTTAATATATGTTGGGTTATCATGAGTAGTAATCCTGTCAGTTGTTTCAAAAATTCCGCCTTGGTCGATGGCAATATCCACGACGACACTGCCTGGTGTCATTGATTGAATCATTTCTTCTGTTACAAGTTTTGGTGCTTTAGCGCCTGGAATTAGAACGGCACCAATTACTAAGTCAGATTCTTTTACCGCTTCAGCAATGTTGTAAGGATTAGACATTAATGTCGTAACCTCTGATCCAAAAATATCATCTAACTGACGTAAACGGTCTGGATTTAGGTCGATAATTGTTACCTTCGCTCCTAGTCCAATTGCCATTTTTGCTGCATTCGTTCCTGCTACACCGCCGCCAATGACGGTTACTGTCCCTCTTTGAACGCCTGGTACTCCTGAAAGCAGAATTCCTTTTCCTCCATGAACCTTTTCAAGGAATTGGGCACCAATTTGCGCTGCCATTCTTCCAGCTACTTCACTCATTGGTGTCAATAACGGTAATGACCTATTTGAAAGTTGTACGGTTTCATAGGCAATTCCTACTACTTTTTTTTCAATTAGCGCTTTTGTTAATTCAGGCTCCGGTGCTAAGTGTAAATATGTAAATAAAATTAAACCTTCACGAAAATAGGAATACTCACTTGGTAGCGGCTCTTTAACCTTCATAACCATATCCATGGACCAAGCTTCAGAAGCAGTTTCTACTATTTTCCCTCCAGCTGAACCATAATCTTCATCTCTAAAACCAGAACCTAATCCGGCTCCTTTTTCAATAAAGACCTCATGGCCAAAATTCAAAAGGTTTGTAACCCCTGCCGGTGTCATAGCAACACGGTTCTCATTATTTTTTATCTCTTTTGGAACGCCGATTCGCATGCCCATACCCCCAATTAATATCATTCTATAAAATATCTATTTTCAGAATAACCTCTCTGTGAAAGCACTTTCATTTTACCAAAAATACAGAAAATTCCCAAGCTTTTATTTTGAGCTTTGTACCAAATGGGGTAAAAATGAATAGACAAAAGGTGAAAAGCTTTGCAGCATTTCTGCAAAGCTTTTCGTCTATATATTCTCTTAATACCAAGCGTAGTACGGATCGTAGTATGGGTATGGATATCCATAACCATAACCGTATCCATATGGTGCTGATAATAATGCACCTGCTGCTAACCCACCCAAGAACGGAAAACCAAAACCAAATCCGCCACAACGACCAAATCCGCCACAACGACCAAATCCGCCACAACGACCGAATCCGCCACAACGACCGAATCCACCACCAAATCCGCCACAACGACCAAATCCACCACCGAATCCGCCACAACGACCGAATCCACCACCGAATCCGCCACAACGACCAAATCCACCACAACGACGGCTATCGCCATCTTGACTCTGATAATCCATAGGTATTACTTCACCAACTTGGTAATTATCCATTCCCAACATTTGTAGTTCATTTTGAAAATTTTGCATATTTTTTCCTCCCCTGTATAATTACTTCTCACACTAAAGAATATGCACAGGGGTAAGGGGATTCTTGGGTTAAAGCCCTGTTTAGAGGAAATTTTATAGACATATACACAAAAAAGCTGTCCACATTGTGGGCAGCTTCCCTTTTTAGCCTTCTGTTCCTTGAACTTCTTCGCTATCAACATTCGCTGTTGATCCTTGGTCAATAAAACCGCTATTATATGCATCCATAATTTGTTCGCTTACTTCATTAGCTCCTTGTTCATTAAGCTCAAATGAAACTTGTTTTTTAGGGTCCTGTTTTGCCATGATTCTAATCTCCCTTCTACTGGTTGTTTTTCACTCCTTTATTTTTCGAAAAATTGAAATACTTATTCATAGAAAATATTGTTATAATTGTGATAAGGAGGAGATTCGTATGGAAACTAATTATAGAAATATTTTAGTTGCAGTTGATGGCTCTTCAGAAGCAGAGTGGGCGTTTAAAAAAGCAGTTGAGATTGCCAAAAGAAATAATGCTAAATTGCTATTAGGACATGTAATCGACACAAGGTCATTTTTATTAATTGACTCGTATGACCCGGATATTGCTGATCGAGCAAATAAACTGGCAATCGACTTCCTTGAAAATTATCAAAAACAAGCACAGGATGCAGGAGTTACTCAGGTACAATACGAAATTGAGTATGGTTCCCCAAAAGTAAAAATTCCTAAAGAAATGGCAAAAAAACACCAGATAGATTTAATCATATGCGGTGCAACTGGGATGAATGCAGTGGAGAGGTTCTTGATTGGCAGTGTTTCAGAACATATCACTCGTTATGCTCGTTGTGACGTCCTCGTGGTTCGAACAGAAAAAGAAAATAAAAAAACATCATAAATGTATACTCAATAGAATGTAAACAGGATAAAAACATCTTGGAGGCAATAACGTGAAAAAGCACTTTACCTTTGACCAGCGACTAGGTATTTCATTACCTGATTTAAAAATAGATTGGGAGCATTACGATTTAGAAACACAAAACGCAATTCTGTTTTGTTGGGAACAAATTCGTGGTTCTATTCCCGATCGAATTCAAGAACTTGAAAATAACATTAATGAAAAACAAGAACAGCTCTCAATTGAAAGCAGTTTTGTCCGTTCGTGTGAACTTAACAATGATATTGCTGGACTCGCATCAATTATCAATGATTTATGGCTGTGGTACAGAGCGAACCAAGTCCTTTCCGAAAAAGCCCATCAATAAAAAAAAAGCTCTCATTATTGTTAATGGGAGCTTTTTCTCAATTATAAATCCTTCTTTATTTCCCTTACTACATGACCAATCTCAGGTAAAATTAACTTATTCATTGCTAGCTTTACGGCGCCTGAAGAGCCAGGAGTAGCAAACACTGCCGTATCACGAACAACGCCAGCAATGGCCCTTGATAGGATCGCTGCTGATCCAATGTCTTCCTGGTAGCTAAGCATTCGAAACAATTCTCCAAAACCTACAATTTCTTTATCAAGAATTTCTTGAACCGACTCAATCGTGACATCTCGCTTGGCGATACCCGTCCCGCCATTTGTTAGAATAACATCAATATCCTCTCTGTCACACCCCTTAATAACCTCTTCTTGGATCGGTACGGTTTCATCTTTTACAATCACATAATCTACAATCATATGCCCAGCATTTTCAAGCATTTCCATCATGAGTTTTCCGCTCTTATCAGTATCCTTATCTCTTGTATCACTAATTGTTATAACTTTACAGCGAACCGCCTTTGGTGCTTCCTTCTTATGCTCTTGGGTACTCATTTCATTAATCCCTCTTTTTCATTTAGATAACGAAGCTGGTAATATTTATGTGCTAATTCGGTTACTTTTCTCGTAAATTGATAATTTGCCCCCGCACCAATCGCCATACTTACGAGTGGGATCCCTTGAATGGTTTTTTTTCGAAACAAGGCGATTACAATAGCTTTTAATAATTGTTGTAGTGGCTGTTCAATCCAGGTTATATCTGTAATTTCTTCATTTCCCTCATAAAAATATTGATCGCCAGTAGCTTCCAATTCATTCATTAATACTGACCAACCCTCTTTTTGCAATCTTGGAGGCAATGAAGCCGTATGGAAGACCTTCAAGGAAGTCATCATATCATGTGGAGTGTTTACCTCAAATCCGTATGTCATGGCGATTAATTGAACAACTCTTAAGTTAATTACAGCCATTGCAGGAATATCTGAACCTAATAAAAGTGTTCCGCCTGTACCAGCTATACCACCCTGCGCAAAGGAATACAGTCTGTGTCTTGAAATATGCTGCATTGCTATGTACTGTAATTGATCGATCGATAATTCTCTAAGGTCTTCAACATTTTCTAAATTCTTTTTAAAGATTCTGCCTGAGGAAAGGATTCTTTCCTTGGCATCCATTTGAAGCTGAGAACCTTGAATGATTCCATGCATATGAAACAACCAGCTATCAATAACAGAAAAAAACTGGCTTTGAACCTTTTCAGGCAATAAGCTGAATGAACGCTCTAAATATTTTTCATACGTTAATTCCAGATCATTTGCCTCGTAATTCAATAAATTGCTTTCCCATTCCCTTATATTGTTTAAAACTGCTTTTTCCCGGTCCGTCAATGACATTGCTGACCCCCCAATACCATTATTTTCTTAAAGTATAACACAAAGAATTAATTTAAAATAAAAAAGGCAAACGTCCTTGTCAGGAACTGTTTGCCTTTTGATTTAATGATTTAATTAAGCTAGTCGAACTACGTCACGTGCAATCATTACTTCTTCATTTGTTGGGATAACTAATACTTTAACTGGAGAGTGCGGGTAGTTAATAAAACGTTCATCGCCTCTTACTTTGTTAAGTGCCGGGTCCCAATACACACCCATAAATTCTAGTCCTTTTAGTACATTTTCCCGAATTACATCACTATTTTCACCTATCCCTGCAGTGAAAATAATTGCATCTACACCGTACATACGTGAAGCATATGAACCAATATATTTATGAATTCGGTTAGCAAACACATCTAATGCAAGCTGAGCACGTTCATTTCCCTCTTGTGCTTCAAGTTCAATATCTCTTAAATCACTTGAAAAACCTGAAACGCCCAACATTCCGCTCTCTTTATTTAGGACATCAAGTACTTCTTCCGCTGTTTTATCCGTTTTTTCCATGATATACGGAATAAGAGCAGGGTCAATATTTCCTGAACGTGTTCCCATAGTTACCCCAGCAAGCGGCGTAAAGCCCATAGATGTATCAATTGATTTCCCGCCTTCAATCGCAGCGATACTTGCTCCATTGCCTAAATGGCATGAAATAAGTCGCAGTTGCTCTTCAGGACGGCCTAAGAGCTCAGCAGCACGCTGTGAGACATATTTATGGGAAGTACCATGAAAGCCATACTTACGGATTCCATATTCTTTGTAATACTCATAAGGAAGACTGTAAAGATATGAACTCTCAGGCATTGTTTGATGGAATGCAGTATCAAAAACAGCGACAGCTGGTACGTTTGGAAGTACGCCTTGGAAAGCTTTAATCCCCGTAATATTTGCAGGATTATGCAGTGGAGCTAATTCTGAAAGTTTTTCAATTTTATTAAGTACTTCTTCCGTAATAACAATGGAGTCATTAAATTCTTCACCGCCGTGAACAACACGATGTCCAATACCATCTATTTCATCTAGGGATTTAATAATACCCAGTGTTGTTAGCTTATCTAAAAGCATTTTTACGGCTACTTCATGATCAGGAATATTTATTGTTTCCGTATTCTTTTCACCGTTAACAGAAATAGTGAAAATAGAGTCATCAATCCCGATTCTTTCAATGATGCCTTTAGTGATAACATCTTCATTTGGCATTTCAAATAATTGAAACTTTAAAGAAGAACTTCCTGCATTTATTGCAATGATTTTTGACATTTTTCTACCGCTCCTTTATATAACAACATCGGTTCAAATTTTTCTTTGCGTACCTGTTTATTTTGCGCAAACAGATATCGAATATTGCTCTCAATTCTTCATTTAATCACTGTATTTATTACAATACAAGGAGTAATTTGGATGGAAGCGGTTTCAGCTTTAATGTAAATCAATTCTAATTGTTCTCATTATTCTTAATTAAAAAAAGATAAAACCGATATATAATAAATCGGTTTTATCTTTTGTTTTCTTGAAACCATTTCTCTATCCGAGTTAATATTCTATCCATCTCAACTGCATTCGAGAGACTTGGCAAATCTACAAGCATGGCTTGTTTTGGTGCTTGGACACCTTCTCCTTGCCTTTGCAGTATTAATATACTTTTTGCTGCCGCTTTGTTTTTAAACATTGCTGTTGGCAATTGAAGCAGGCCTTGAACAATGACGTTTTCTCTAAAAAATTCTTTGAGCTTTGGTGCTTGATCACTTTCAAAAAGCCCATTTGGCACAACAAAGAATAAATATCCTCCAGGAACGGTATGCCGAACACTTTGCTCGATAAATAAATGGTGTGAATAGGAATATCCTTCATCCGCTTTTAATTTATAATCCGCAGCACGCACATCATTTGGATAAAAGCCTATTGGCAAGTCCGCAATCACAGCATTAACCGGATCAATAAACAAAGGCTCTAAACTATCCTGATTAAACAACTGAATCGGATGTTCCTGTAAGTTTGCATTTACATATGCTAATTTTATTAACAAATCATCAATTTCTACACCGATTGAATCAACCTTATTAGACAATTGATTTAAGACTGTCGTTAATAAATTCCCTGTTCCTACTGCAGGGTCAAGCAGGCGAAAGCTGGGTTTATTGATAAATTTCTGTACTAAGTAGCCTATTAACATCCCAACCGTATCGGGTGTCATTTGATGATTTGGCTGTACATTTTCCTTCATCCCTTTTAGAATTACCAACTGGTATGCCTTGCGAAATTCTTCCTTAGAAAACTTGCCAAACTCAATCACAGAATACTGTTTTTTCAGCCTTTTTTCGGTTAATTCACTTACCTCTTCTTGCAGGATCGATCCATGAAATAAATTCTCTCCCGTTTCGGCTAGTGCTTCAAGATATGTACAAGATAGTTCTTCCTGTAAAATAACTGCTGTTTCATTAAATAAGGTAAAAAGCTGCTCAACTGGTGATAGGTTCATTAATTTCCCTCCAATCAACATAGAAAAGGGCCTCATCCTTGACGAGGCCCTTCATATCGTCATTAAAAATTAGTTAGCATTTCTTGCAGCTTCGAGGGCTGCTTCGTAGTTCGGATGATTTGTTGCCTCACTTACATATTCTACATAAGTAACTGTATCAGTAGAATCAACAACAAATACCGCACGTGTTAATAATCTTAGTTCCTGAATAGCCACACCAAATGCCTCTCCAAAAGATAAGTCACGGTGATCTGATAGCGTTTGAACGTTCTCAATACCGTTTGCCCCACACCAGCGCTTTTGTGCAAATGGTAAATCTACACTAACAGTTAGGATTTTAACATCGCCTAAGCCATTCGCTTCTTCGTTAAAACGACGAGTTTCTGCATCACACACGCCTGTATCTAAAGAAGGAACTGCACTGATTAAACGAACTTGACCTTTTGTATTGTCCAAAGTAACTGGTGATAAATCATTTGCCAATACGCTGAAATTTGGTGCCTTGTCTCCAACCTTCACATCATTGCCCATTAATGTAACTGGATTCCCCTTAAAAGTAACGTTTGCCATTTTTACTCCTCCTTTGTCGTACTAAACTAGAGCGATTTTGCATACTGCATTCGCTGCAACTATGTACAGCCTAAATATATCTTTTCGGAACCGCTTTTGCAATTATTTAATACTAGGGCTCTTTTCTCAAACTTTGTTGCTAAATAAAATCGGAATTGTAGAAATCAAAGCTATTTTCATTATATATAGCTAATTTCTTTAGAGAAGACTATGTTAAAGGGTATTGTTGATACTATTAATGTTAGGAAGATAAATAGACGGAGAAAATCCGCCAATTTGGTAAAAAGCATTAAAAATAGCCTAAATAGAAGGAGAAATTCCGCCTATTTATATAAAAAACATAAAAATGCGAGATTTTGCATAGCATAACCGGAAAATCTCCGCTTATATTCCACGAAACGAGCTCCATTTTTCAAATAACCGGAAAATCTCCGTTTATTTTACTTTCGCTGGTTATTTAAGCGCAAATCAACAGACAAGTTTAACAGAGCTTTAGAGAAAAGAGCTGCCAACTATAATCGAAGTGCCAAATAGCTATTTGAACGTAAAAACTGGATTTTGGGTTTTTACAACAATTTTTACCAAAACGGCAATACTAGCCTAAATGCGTTAAAAAAGTTAACCTCCCTTAAAATTGGAAGTTAACTTTTTATCTTAGATATCAAAATCTGGCGCTTCATGTTTTTGCTGATTGTTTGGCTTTGATTCTTGTTGCTTCTGCTTAGAATCGTCTTTCTTTGAAAGCATTTGTTGAATTTTGTCAACAGCTTGAGGAGCTAGCTCCAGCAATTTTTCATATAAATGTGTGCTTTCATCAAGATGTAACATTTTCACTCCTTGTGAGTTAACAATTAAAAAGGCAATTGGAGTAATCGATACTCCACCACCGCTACCACCGCCAAATGGAAGCTTAGGTTGACTTTGCCCTTGACCTTGGCTTTGTCCCTGCGAGCTATCAACCTTAAACTCACTTCCTCCAGCAGCAAATCCAAATCCCACCTTTGAAACTGTTAATATGACGCTTCCGTCTGGAGTTTCAACTGGATCACCTATGATTGTATTTACGTCAATCATTTCCTTTAAACTTTCCATTGCTGTTGTCATCAAACCTTGGATTGGGTGGTCAGACATGTCTATTTCCTCCTCTTTTACACGGATTTTGTTTGTTCCTTAGTATTACTAGAATTCTTCAAATTTAAATTTGGGCGTCCGCCCTTCCAGAATTTTATAAGTTTTAATCCTGCTAAAATAGCATGCCCGATTCGAAACTGAAAAATACATGTCAAATGGGTTTGAAGGATAGCAAATTGAAAATGGGGTGTTACCGATAAATTAGGCATTTCTTTCAATCTTAAATAGTGACTTAATATGCCGACAATACTGCCTTTCAGTGTCCAAACTGCACCGGAAATCATTCCAGTAAGTGCGGCATCACCAACTCCAATCAGAGAATGCCATTCAAACTGTTTTACTGTCACTTTTCTCATAAACTTTCGTACAATAACATTCATACCTACAATATGTTGGATAATCTCTTTTGCATCTTTTAAATAGCTAATCACATCTTCAGGAACTATTTTCTTTGCCTTCGTTTCAGATTGATTCTCTGGCGCCTCTCCCATTTGCGTATTTCCTTTTATCACCAGAGAAGGGGAATTATCATCAATTTTTATTAGCGGTATTTTTAGTTTATATTTAATTATTCCCCAAACTCTAAATTCAATTTTCAAATCATCATTGTCATTATGGTGATAGTAATTAATGAAAATGGTTAGCTTCGTAAAAATAATAATCAGTAATAAGAATAAAAAAATAAAAAGGGCAATATATAGCCAACTCAAGTTCATCCACAACCTTTCAGCCTACTAGTATCACCCTTACAAAAAAAAATAAACCTGACAACTAAAAAGTTGTTAGGTTTATTTTGGCAGAGTCAAGCCACTAGGGCTTACCGCTCGACATGTATAACGGTTGTCTCGGTAAAGAGGTCATGAAGACCTTGTTTTTTTGGTAGAAAGGCAACAATGATATACCCCACTACTACCGTTGCTGATATAAAACGGCCAATCCATTCACGAAAAAGAATGGTCCCCCATGAGAGAGTTTCCCCTTTTAAATCAATAACTTTTAATCCAAAGACCATTTTACCTAGTGTCTGATTGAAATATTTTGTCATTAGAACAAAATATAAATAAAAGACGACAGCAGAAGCAATTGAAACCGGTGCAAACATGTTAAATTCCGCTAATGGTACATCAATTAGCCGGAATAGCGGTTTAACCAATAACCTTTCAATACTGCCAACCACAATTAAGTCAAGAAGGTATGCCCAGAATCGCATCCAAAAACCGGCGAATCTCAAGGTTTGGCTCCTTCCCTTATCTATTGGCTGATTTTCGGGTGAGGGTAGTACTGTTTCTTTCGTTCCAGTATCGGACGGGAGGTCTTCTCTTAATTGATCGGCAGAATTCTGATTATCATTCCATTCCATTAGTCACCCACACTCCTATTCCGCATACAAATACATGAGCCTTGGGGAATTTGGCCTGGATAGTAGTTCCGTTAATCCAGCCCTTTCACCGTTATCACCCAATAAACTTTGAACTTTCATACTAAATAAGGAACCAAATCCGACTGAATCTGTGTAACGAATTACCTTTGCACCTTGCAGTTTCTCATCCTTTTTCATTACCTCTATGACGTCCTCCAAATACCCAAATCCATCAATAAGTTTTAGATCCATTGCTTGCCGTCCATCATAAATCCTACCATCTGCCAGCTTTTTAACCTGTTCAGTTGTCATTTTCCGCCCTTCAGAAATCACCTTTACAAACTCCTCATACGAATTATCAATCATTGTTTGAAGAATTTGCCGTTCATCTTCTGTCATTTCCCTTGACGGACTCATGATGTCTTTATATTTACCGCTTTTAATCGTGACAAAATCAACTCCATACTTTTCAGCTAAACCTGCATAATTGATTCCTTCCATGATAACGCCAAGAGAGCCGGTAAGTGTTTCTGGACTTGCATATATTTTTTTAGCCGGCGCGGAAATATAATAGCCCCCGGAGGCTGCCGTTGCACCCATCGATATGTATACAGGTTTTTTCGTTTCTTTTTGAATTTCAGTTAATTTATCATGAATTTCAGCACTTTCAACTACTCCTCCACCTGGAGAATTGACTCTGATGATTACACCTTTAACGGTATCATCTTCTTTAAGATAATTTAATTGCTTCATAAACCCTTGATGATTGTAACCAGAGGTCTGAAAAAATGACACTGATTCACCTGTATCCTGAATCACCCCGTTAACATCGAGGACGACAATTTTCTTCATTTCACTTCCCTCTTTTACAACTTCCTCTGTAAATGGCATTTCTACCGAGGCCAAAAAGTCACTAATATCTGTTTCTACCCCTTTAAAGGCAAAAGCTGACAAAGAGTTTATTACAACAGAAACAAAAAATAATACCGTAGCAATTCCTAAAGCTGCCCAACGTTTTCCATTCATTCTTATATACCCTCCCTTATTTTTAACACCTTAAATCATTTGATAATTTCAAATTAATTTAAAGAAATGATAAACTAATTATGCCCAGTACTATTCTAACAAACTTTATATTGGTAATGGGTAATTATTAACAGACTACACATTCAATAGGAGGATCAAAAATGGGACATAGACGTAATATATACTTTTACCATAGGCTAGATTCAGAAAAACAACTAAAACTAGCTCACCTTGATGAATCTGCAAAAAAATATGGTCTAACGATTGTAAAAGACCATCGAGAAGCAAATATTATCGCAAGCATTGGTGATGATGGTACTTTTCTCCAAGCAGTTCGGAAAACTGGTTTCCGGGAAGATTGCCTTTACGCAGGCATCACAACTAAGGATATATTAAGTATGTACTGTGATTTCAAACTTGATGATTCCACAAAAATGGTCGAAGCAGTTGCCAATGAACAGTTAGAAGTTCGACGTTATCCAGTGATTGAAGTAAATGTCGATGGACAAGGGACGTTTCCATGTCTTAATGAGTTTAGTATTCGCTCCTCTATTATTAAAACCTTTGTTGTTGATATTTTTGTTGATGAATTACATTTTGAAACCTTCCGTGGTGATGGATTGATTGTTTCTACCCCTACCGGAAGTACAGCCTACAATAAGTCAGTACATGGGGCTGTTGTTGATCCATTGCTTTCCTGTATGCAAGTTAGTGAAGTGGCCTCGCTTAATAATAACAAATACCGGACATTAGGCGCCCCATTTATTCTCGGTGGAGACCGTACACTTACACTTAAAGTTGATGATGATAATGATTACCCATCAATGGGATTGGACAATGAAGCCCTCAGCATTCGACTTGTTGATAAAATCCAAATTAAACTTAGTAATAAAAAAATTAAAACGCTGAAACTGAAAGACAATTCCTTTTGGGAAAAAGTTAAGCGAACCTTTTTATAATACATAAAGGCTGTCGAGTTGATCGTCAGCCTTTCTCCCTCAGTTAATCCTTTGCATCACTTTTTTGCCTTTTACAGTAAATAACTTTGTTTTAGAAAGAGAATAAAGTGATAATCCTAACCAAATAAATGTAAATGAGAGTAATTGAATTTTTGAAAAATGTTCTTTATAGACAAATACTCCTAATACAAGCATGATTGTTGGAGCGATATATTGCAAAAAACCTAAAAGAGATAATGGGATTTTTTGCGCACCTTTAGCAAAATACAACAGTGGCACAGCCGTAGCGGCACCTGCACCTATTAATAACAAATCTGTCTCTAAACCCGTCGACAAGAAGGAATTGGAGCCTTTAAAAAATAAATAAAACATATATATTGCAGCAGCTGGTGTAACTACTAGAGTCTCTAACGCTAGACCGACAGCAGAATCTACATTAATCATTTTTTTCACCAGGCCATAAATACCAAAGGTAAGTGCAAGGGCAATAGCAATCCAAGGGAATTTACCATGGGAAACCGAGATGATTAAAACACCAATGGCAGCCATAAAGAAAGCAATATATTGGTAGATGTTTAGTTTTTCTTTCAACACAAGCATCCCTAAGAGTATACTGACAAGCGGGTTAATATAATAACCAAGGCTCGCTTCAATCATATGCCCATTGTTAACTGCCCAAATATAAATAAACCAATTGGCAGTAACTGTTAAAGAGGCAAATATTAATGCATACATCTGTTTTTTATTTTTTGCAAAACCCTTAAAGGTATATAGAAATAAGCCCTGCTTTTTTGTCAGAAATAATACGATTATCATAAAAATAAACGACCAAAATACCCGGTTTGCAAGAATTTCATCTGCATTAACTCCGCTTAATAACTTCCAATAAATTGGAAGTAACCCCCAAAGTAAATAGGAAAATCCAGCGTATATGACTCCTAACTGTGTTTCACTTTTTGTCTTCATTCTTTTTGCCTCTATTCTTTCATGTTTCGAAATATTTTCCATTATACAACGAAACCTCTTAAAAAGGGCGTTTTCTGACTAACAACTTTTTGCAAAAAAAAACAGACGATAGTATCGACTGCTTTTTCATTTGGATTATTTTTGAGATTCTAATTCTTTTTGACGTAGTTCAATTCTACGAATTTTCCCTGAGGTTGTTTTTGGAAGCTCTGGCAGATACTCAATTGCTCTCGGGTATTTATATGGTGCAGTTAATGTTTTCACATGGTCTTGAAGTGTTTTCGTTAGTTCAGGATCATTGGCATCGACCTCATCTTTTAACACGACAAACGCCTTAACAATATAGCCGCGAATCTCATCTGGACTTGCCACTACGGCACACTCCTTGACAAATGGATGTTTTACAAGGGCATCCTCTACTTCGAAAGGTCCGATTGTATAGCCAGAACTTATGATAATATCATCGCCCCGACCTTCGAACCAAAAGTAGCCCTCTTCATCCTTTTTAGCCTTATCCCCAGTAATATAATAATCACCGCGGAATTGCATGGCAGTTCTTTCAGGATCCTTATAATAGTTTTTAAATAAGGCTGGTGTTTCAACATGTACAGCAATATCACCAACCTCGCCCACTGGACAAACTTCGCCTTCATCATTAATAATTTCTACTTTGTTCCCAGGTGTCGGCTTGCCCATGGATCCAGATTTCAGTTCCATCCCTTTTGTTATGCCAACCAGTAATGTATTCTCCGTTTGTCCATATCCATCCCGGACATCAATGTTGAATTGTCTCTTAAAGGTGTCAATTACCTCTCGATTGAGTGGTTCACCAGCCGAAACTGCACTATGAAGGTTCGGCAATTGGTAATCATCAAGATTTTCAACCTTTGCCATTAACCTATATTCGGTAGGTGTACAGCATAGTACATTCACAGAATATTTTTCAAGCAGACTCAAATATTTTTTCGGTTCAAATTTACCATTGTATACGAATCCCGTTCCTCCTGACCCAAGTACAGATAAAAACGGACTCCATATCCATTTTTGCCACCCTGGACTAGCCGTTGCCCAAACGATATCACCTTCTTCGATACCCAACCATTTGGATGCTGCCGTTTTTAAATGGGCAAATGCCCAGCCATGCGTGTGAACTACGCCTTTTGGATTTCCTGTTGTTCCAGATGTATAGGATAAAAACGCCATATCATCTCTAGATGTATCTGCAAGCTGGAAGTCCTCAGATGCTGTTTTCATCTGTTCATCTAAATGAATCCAGCCTTCTGCCAGTGCTCCAATCGTAAATTTAACAAGTGGTTTTACTTCACTAGTATTTACAAATTGGTCTACATATGGATAATAACTCACAACAGCCCTTACATCACCATGTGTGATGCGGTATTTAAGGTCTTTTTCTCTCAGCATTTCCGAGCTCGGAATAACCACCATACCTGCCTTCAAAGCAGCTAAATAAACAATATATGCCTCAATAAGACGAGGCACCATGACCAGAACAACATCACCTTTTTTTAGCCCGCTTTCGGCAAAAACATTTCCAGCTTGGTTCACCCTTTTTAATAAATCCACATATGTAATCTGCTTGATTTCCCCAGCTTCACTTTCCCACTTCAATGCTACTTGTTTTGAATCCTTTGTATATCGCTCAACCTCTGATATAAGATTATACTTTTCTGGTGCGATTAGTTCTTCTCGTTTCATTCCTGTTCCCCCAGTCAATATTTGAATACTGCTATACAGTTAATTATACAAAATTATTAAAAAATTTTAAATTATTATCCCAATAAAAGTAGTCTTTTATGCCAGCTCCTAAAAAAACACAAAAAGAAAGCGGGAATGAATCCCGCCCTCTGTAGCCATATTATGCATTTTTAGTATGAAGATCCGCCGCTCATTTGTTGTTGAGCTAAAGAAACTAGACGCTTAGTGATTTCACCACCAACAGAACCGTTAGCACGTGAAGTTGTTTCTGCACCAAGGTTTACACCAAACTCAGATGCAATTTCAATTTTCATTTGGTTAAGTGCTTGTTCGACACCAGGAACAAGCAACTGATTTGAATTGTTACTAGCCATGTGATATCACCTCCTTGTGATTATATAATGTGTAGAACACAGGAGGTTCATTCTATTTTACAATTGGTAATTGTTCACAAAAAATTTACATTTCTAATGTTTAAAATAATGAATTGTTGTCAACGGGTTGTAAACTATCAGGTTTAATTGTTAAAACTTCTGTTTCTTGAATCGCCTCTGCTATTAAGGAATCAAAATCAAAAAAGCTTTCATAATGCTGGACTTTATCTCTACGCGGTTTTGTTTTTGGCGATGCAGGAACAAAAATAGTACAGCAATCCTCAAAAGGTCTAATGGAAATGTCATATGTGTCAATTTCTATTGCTACTTTGATGATATCATTTTTGTCCATTGTAATTAACGGACGTAAGATCGGTGTATTCGTGACTTCATTGATCGCATACATACTTTCCATCGTTTGACTTGCAACCTGTCCTACATTTTCACCTGTGATAATTGCCAGAGCTTCTTGTTTCTCTCTAATTTTATCGGTAATCCGGAGCATAAACCTCCTTGTGGTTGTCATTGAATAGTTTTCAGGGATTTGTTCCCTAATTGCTTGTTGAATCTTCGTAAATGGGACAATATGAAGTTTCATTGAGCCATGAATCTCAGCAAGTTTCTTTGCTAAGTCGATAACCTTTTCTTTCGACCTTTCGCTCGTAAACGGGGGACTAAAGAAATGTACTGCTTCAATTTCAACCCCGCGCTTCATGGCCATATAGCCCGCGACAGGACTATCTATTCCGCCTGAAAGCATGAGCATCGCCTTACCGCTAGAAGCAACCGGGAGCCCGCCAGCACCTAAAATATTTTCACAAGATAAATAAACTGCTTCTTTTCTGATCTCGATATTTAGATTAATATCTGGTTTTTTTACATCGACTTTGATTCCAGGGATATTTTGCAAAAGATACGAACCAAATTCTTGATTCACTCCATCTGTATCAAGCTCAAACGTTTTATCGGATCTTTTAGTGGTAATTTTAAAAGTTTTTCCTTCAGCAAAAAGACTTTTGACCAATTTTAATGCTGCTACTTTCATCTTTTCAAGATCCCGCTCCACTTTAATCGCTGGGCTTAAAGACTGAACACCAAAGATTTTCTTAAGTTCTTTTATGATTCCCTGCGGGTCTTCGCCATTTAGTAAAATGTATGTCCGATCACGGTCAGCTTGAACTTTAATTCCAGGAAAGGGGGCTAATGCCCTGCGAATGCTCCTCCTTAATTTCTCTACAAACATATTGCGATTGCGGCCTTTAGTTGATATTTCTCCATAGCGAACCAATATACGATCATAATTCATAATATTATTTCAAAACCCTTCTTAGTTGTTTTACCGCTTTTCCAACGGCTTTAATAACCTTTTCTGCTTCCGCTTCGGTATTATCAAAGGAAAGGCTAATTCTGAAGGCACTTTCCGCTATACTCTCAGGAACCCCCATTGCTAAAAGCGTCTTACTTGGTGATTTTTTCTTTGAAGAACAGGCACTAGTCGTTGACAGATAAATTCCTTCCTGTTCTAGGGCATGGATTAATACTTCCGATTTCATTCCCTTTAGTGAAAAATTCAATATATGTGGTGCGGATTCTTCTTGTGGTGTGTTGAAGGTAAGGTCTTCGATTTTGCTGAGTCCTTCTCTTAGCAGAGAAATAATGTTATTCATCCTCGGAATACCTTTTTCACTTTTGTCCATTGTCATTCTTAAAGCCTTCGCCATTGCGACTGCCCCGGCAACATTTTCCGTACCGGAACGCAATTTCCATTCCTGGTTTCCGCCAGAGAACAATGGATCCAGCTTTACCCCACTTCTGACAAACAGCGCCCCTGTTCCCTTTAATCCATGGAATTTATGTGCAGAAAATGAGCAAAGATCTACCCTGTCATCATATAAAAATAAAGGTACCTTGCCGATTGCCTGTACGGCATCGACATGAAAGCGGATTGAAGGATAGCTCTTTAACAGCTCACCAATTTCCTTAATGGGCTGGATTGTTCCCATTTCATTATTTACCTGCATAACGGATACAAGAATGGTATCCTCACGGATTGCTTCTTTGATATCTTCTACACATACTCTTCCCTTTGAATCGACGGGCAGACTGGTAATATCGAAGCCGTGCTCATTAAGCTGTTCCATCGCCCCGCGAACCGATGGATGTTCGATACTCGATAAGATAAGATGTCCTCCGCGACTTTTATATGAAATGGCCGTTCCTTTTAGGGCTAAGTTATTACTTTCCGTGCCTCCAGATGTAAAATAAATCTCACTCGGTTTTACCGCTAGAAGATTTGCCACTTGGGTTCTCGCCTGGGTTAGTAATTTTTCTGCTTGTACACCTAATCCATGCAGTGAGGAAGGATTACCAAAATAATCGCTTGATACTGTCAAAAAGGAAGCCAGGACTTCTTTATATGGTTTTGTTGTTGCACTATTGTCAAAATAAATCATTTTATTTTTAGCCACCTCTATCCCTTTGCGCAAAGTAAATCTTACCATAACTTTTATTCTTTTAAAAAGAAGCATTATTTAACAAAAGCAAAACCGATTTAGCAAAAATGCCAAATCGGTTTTTTTAATTTGTTTCCGCTGAAGCTTTGATTTTCTTTAAGGCACCTGGGTCAATTGCTTCAATCGAAGCTGCAGCCTGTTCTAATGCCTCCTGATACTCGAAATGCCTAAACGAATTTTCAGCATTTGTTAACCCTTTCGCAACTGAAGAATACTGGCTGCGATAGCGGTTTCCGTATTGAATCGCCATTTCAGCAAGCAATACATTTTCAATCATTTCTACGGTTGAATTAGCAAGCTTCTCAACCGTTAATACAGCTATTTCCAAATATTGATTAAGGGCTGAAATATTAAGCGGCTTTTCTTCCAGCTGATATTTGACGTTTTGGATACTGTCATTTGCATCCTCAAATAAATACTTATAATCCTCTGGCAATCCTGGGATATTACTCTTCGAAACAAGTCGAATCGTTTCTCCCACTTTTTTTGTTAAATCTCTTACTGTTTCCCTAGCTTCAAATTCATCTTTCCTTAGTGCCTGAAGCTTTTGGGAGAAATTCTCCTGTTCCTCGCGAATGGCATCCAGTTGGTCTTTTATTTCTTTTAGCTCTTCGCAAATTAATGTTTGAGCTGTTTCATTGATTGTTATTTTTTGGAATAAGATTTCATATTTCTTTGACACAGATGAGAGTTCTTTTTCTAAGTGCCTTTGGATTTCGAAGTCACTTTCGGTTAAATGGTAGCTTTCTTGAACATGTACCACTTCATCTGAGAGGTAATTACTTTCTTCTTGAACTGAATTAAGAAGACCAATTGTACCTTCCTCATTTTGCATGACAAAATGTTTGGCCGTAACTTCTTTTTCCAAAAGATCAAAAATAATGTCAATTCGTTCCTTTACTTCATCAATACCCTCTTCAGCTTTTTCAATTTCTGTTTCTTCAATTAAGTTCGAGTGATTGATTAGCTTTTCTTTCAAAGCATCAATTTCATTTTCCAGGTGGATATGCTCTAAGTAATACCCTTGCTCTGTCATTTCACGATAGCCTTCTTGAACTTCTGCTAATTGAGATGGTAAAAGAGACTGACATTCAATTAACAGCTGAGGAATAACATCCATATTATTTTTTATTTTCCGTAATTGACTATCAATTAGTAATACTAGCTCTCGCGCCTCAAGATAATTTCCGTGTGCTGTTATTTCATCAAATTCATGGAACTTTTTGGTTATATCATCAAGCTGTTGATCTAAGTATTTTTCTGATTTTCCAAAGCTATGCCTGTGAGCAAGCAATGTCTTTTTCGTTTCTCGATATAACTCTTTCAATTGCTCAATTTCAACTCTATTTTTTTCTTCACTTCCAACAAGCTCATGTAACTCTTCTAATATTTTCTTAATTTGGTCTTCCGTTTCTTGTAAATTCCGACTAATCTCAAGTTGAATCGTTTTTGCCTTTTTAAATCGATAGCGATCAATGTATTCTTCCGCATCAAATAACATTTCTTCAAGATTTGGGAGTTTCATCGTGACAACATCATCCCATTGAGTACGCCAACGTTCAAATAGCTCTTCCGTTTGACCCGTCATGTTCAGCTGTTTTACTTTGGACATTTCATCCAATACAGGTCGATTAAATAAATCAATTTTCCAAGTTTCCAACCTGTCCATTTCTTTATAATACTTCTTTTTTATTAAATATCCCAATACAAATAAGGCCAGTAATAGGATGAAAAATCCAATGAAAATTTCCACAAATAAGCCCCCTGTTCCAAACACTTCTTTCAAATTGAAAAAGCAGATACTAATCTATATAAAATATTACTTAAGGTAAAGTTCAATGACTTTATGATACCATGTAACCGACATTTTTTGACTATTATTTTCATTTTTTTTGTAAAAGAAATGAAAATATAATTTTTGCCAGGTGAAATCAAGGGTATAACCAGAAATATTCGACAAATAATGGGGTAGTTGCACCGAAAATAGGATGAAGGCGAAACAGTTTTAAGTATGGGCTTATTATTTCCAATCAGCCCAAAAAGCACTGAGCAAGGAATCTTCCTTTTGCTAGTGCTTATAACTACTCTAATTAAGTTAGAAATTATAAAATCGCTTCTTTTTTCTCAATTGCTTTTATAGTTAGTGTATTTTCAATCCATCCATTGATCTCTTTTATATACTTTTGTTCGAAAAACCGTTCATTTGGAAAAATATAAAGTACTTCTCTCAAATAATGAGCATTAATAAAGGGCGTCATCAGTAAGCCTTTGAATTGGATAATTAAATAGGGAATAGAATGAGGTCGAAATTCCTTCCGTTCAAACCCTTTTTCAAAAATCTTTTGAAAATAATATTTCTCTTTCAAGGAGTATGTTGACATTATCTCGCGGACCACTTGGGAATCCATCGACATTTCTCGATATACAAAGCTGGTGAGTTCAATATTTTCACATTGATAATGAAGTAATTCAGCTGCAACTCGTTTTAAGCAATCCTTTGCACTATATTCAACAAGGGTAAATTGCTCTTCCATCCTGCTGATGTATTGTTCAAAAAAATACGTAAAGCAATATTCTAAAAGACCAAGCTTATTTTCAAAATGGTAGGCAATCGTTGCGGAATTCACTTTTGAGAGTGTGGCTATATCCCGAATCGATGTTCCCGAATATCCATTTGAATTAAACAACGAAATTGCTGCCTTAACGATTGCTTCTTTTGAATTTTTTCTCATCCGTACTCCCCCCGTATACTGCAAACGTTCAACTTCTATCTCCCATATGTATTGATTCTTTCAATGAGCTCTGTTTCCCTTTATAAAATTATCGACAATGTCTGCACTTTTTCATGTTTTTTTGATAAAATAAATAGTAATTCGCAAAAGGAATAGGTGAAAAATCATGTTTAACGTCGAAATGTACAAGGGTAGTCGCTTAGAAAACTATGAACTTGTCAATAAACAATTACAGGCTCTCCTCGATGGTGAGGAAAATCTAATTGCTAATTTGAGCAATGCTTCTGCACTATTAAACCAATTTCTTGATCGTATCAACTGGGTTGGCTTCTATCTTATAGACAGCAACAATGAACTTGTGTTAGGTCCATTTCAAGGACTGCCTGCATGTGTTAGAATCCCACTTGGCAAGGGTGTTTGCGGGACATCAGCACAGCAGAGAAAAACGGTCCGTGTAGAAGACGTTCATCTGTTTCCCGGGCATATCGCCTGCGACGCGGCATCACAATCAGAGATAGTAATACCTCTAGTTAAAAACGGTGAATTAATAGGTGTATTAGATATTGATTCTCCGGAAAAAGACCGTTTTGATATCCTTGATCAAGAAAAACTAGAAGAACTTGTCGCTATCATAGTAAACAATATTAAATAGAGAAGCTCTCCGCATGGAGAGCTTCTTTAAACTTTCTCAAGTGCTTGTTCAAGATCTTCTTTTATATCCTCCCATGCTTCTAGACCCACTGAGAGGCGCAGTAATGTATCGTCAATTCCCATCTTTTTACGGTCCTCAGCTGGTACTACCGCATGGGTCATCGTCGCTGGATGCTGGATTAACGTCTCTGCGTCACCTAAACTTACCGCTATTTTCACTAATTTCAATTGATTCATGAAAAACTGTGCTGTTTCTTTTGTTCCTTTCAGTGTAAATGAAATAAGTCCGCCAGGCTTTTTCATTTGTTTATTCATAATTTGAGCATCATCAGGGTAATCACTGCCGCCAGGAAAATAGATTGACTCTACCTTTGGATGCCCGCTTAAAAATTCAACGAGCCTGCTGGCATTCTCGCAATGTCGATCCATTCGAACTGGCAATGTCTTTAAGCCCCTTAATAACAGCCAAGCATCAAACGGTGAGATAATCCCTCCAATGTCTTTCTGTGTCGTTCGGGAAACCTTTTGAATAAAATCCTTCTTCCCAATAACCAATCCTGCAATAACATCACCATGCCCGCAAATGTACTTTGTAGCACTATGAATGACAATATCACAGCCGTGTGTGATTGGAGTTTGTAGGTACGGCGAACAAAATGTATTATCTACAATTACTGGAATTCCCCGTTCCTTTGCCACAGCAGCGACCAGTTCTAAGTCTACAAGTTTCATTGTTGGATTTATGGGCGTCTCAATATAAATACATGCAGTATTTTCTCTAATTTCCTGTTCTAGGCTCTCTCTAGTGTTCATTAATGAAAATTTATGGTCAATTGCGTATTTGTCTTTTAATAGATTTAGCAGCCCAAACGTACAGCCATATACCCCTTGTGAACAGAGAATATGGTCCCCTGCTTTCGTTAGAGCAACTAATACGGCTGAAACTGCGGCCATTCCTGAAGCAAACGCCAGCCCAGCTTCCCCTTTTTCAAGTTCAGCAATCCTATCCTCAAGAATTTTTACGGTTGGATTACCTAGGCGTGAATAAATAAACCCCTCTTCCTCTCCTGCAAATCTCCTTTCACCTTGTTGGCTATTTGCGAAGGTATAAGTTGATGTTTGATACAAGGGAGGTACTAGGCTTCCTTGATGCTCCTGTGGCTGATATCCTCCATGAATGGCTTTTGTTTCAAACTGCAAG
The DNA here is from genome assembly GCF_038592905.1 of Neobacillus sp. FSL H8-0543. Classification (GTDB taxonomy): domain Bacteria; phylum Bacillota; class Bacilli; order Bacillales; family Cytobacillaceae; genus Neobacillus. The sequence continues at coordinate 1,112,269 of NZ_CP151943.1, forward strand.
TCCTTCTTCTCCACTATCTTCCCCTCCAAACGAAAACGCTTACATTACCTATATTACTATGTATTCATTAAAAAGAGTTAAGGTACGCTAAAACTTATTAATAAACTTGACATAAATGTGTATAAAATTATATAATACTCTTTGTGTAAAATATTGCAGCCTATGTGAATCCTTTTTTAGACTTATTTTGTTCCTCTCCAGAGAAAATCCTCTGATTATGATGGTGTATCTTGTAACCCTCAGCTGCTAGGGCGAAGGTGCATGAAAACAAAATGACTATCAAAGCGTCTCATAACGGTTTTTATTTTACCAAAATAAAAACACGAAGGAGGAGTCATTCATGGCTCGTTATACTGGCTCTAGCTGGAAAATCTCTCGTCGTCTTGGAATCTCTCTAAGCGGCACAGGTAAAGAATTAGAAAAGCGTCCTTACGCTCCTGGACAACATGGTCCAAACCAACGCAAAAAGCTTTCTGAATACGGATTGCAATTACAAGAAAAGCAGAAGCTTCGTAATATGTACGGAGTAACTGAGCGTCAATTCCGTAATCTTTTTGATAAAGCAGGCAAATTAGGCGGAGTACATGGCGAAAACTTCATGATCTTACTTGAAGCTCGTCTTGACAACGTTGTTTACCGTTTAGGTTTAGCACGTACTCGTCGTGCTTCTCGTCAATTAGTTAACCACGGACACATTTTAGTTGATGGAAAACGCGTTGATATCCCTTCATACCGTTTATCTGCTGGCCAAACAATCAGCCTTCGTGAAAAGTCACGTAATCTTTCTGTTGTTAAAGAAGCTATTGAATTAACTAACTTTGTTCCTGACTTCTTAACATTTGATGCAGACAAGCTTGAAGGTACTTTCACTCGCTTACCTGAGCGTTCTGAATTACCTGCTGAAATTAACGAAACTCTAATCGTTGAGTTCTACTCACGTTAATAAAAACGTGTCGTAAACAGCGATAACAAGAACCCTAGAAACGTTGATATCACTCAACTTCTAGGGTTTTTTATTTTATTCTGCTTTGTAGAATAATGTATTCTCCCCCAACCATTTGGGGGAGGTTTTGGGGGACGTTTTTAAAAAAGTGGGCAGGCGCATAAATAATCTTTAAGAGAGCTTACAATTGTTAGCTCTCTTTGTTTTACTGTTATTTTTAGAATCCATCGCTTAAAGTCATTCTTGTCATAGAATGGTAACCACTCAGTATCTCAGCTGTTTCTTTGAAAACATCCATCAACTCACTTAATACATTTTCTTCATGAGCATATATAGATTTAATGTTATCGTCCTGATCTTTAATTATCAGTGTTATGCTACCCTTTTTTGAGTCAGTCTTATTAATTAATTCTTGAATATCATCAACTTTTTTCATTGAGTATTTTTCTTCATCCTGACCCTTTTGATTATTTTTGGTAAATGGGTATCTAAAGTAAGTGCTATCCCTATCATATTTTGCTATCATATCGATCATGTTTTTTAAATCAGGATGAACTCTCCAGTCACCTTTCGAAGCAACAACATTTAATTTTTCAGAGTAATCGAGGATCAGTTTCGCCCAGTACCAATATAGCGCATCAATCCAATGACAATTATCCAAATCCCTCCATTTTCCATCTTCGGTATGGAGTTGGGGTTTCTTAGAATCCTTGCCGTATGGAATAGCTAACTCAAGATGAATTAAAAATATCATGGACTTAAAATATAATTCTATTGTGTGTCTGTATAGATAAAACACAGGCATATGCTTTTGCGGATTAAAAGAATCGTTATACTCTTTTGAATTATAAAGTTGATCTGCTGCTCTGTTAAAAGCAAATGCGTTAATTCCAAACCCCTTATCCAACTGTTGATCAATTCCGGTCATTAAATACTTCATAAAAGCTCCCTCTAAAACAAACTTTTTTTGATTATTAACAAGTCTAAGGTGAATTTTACCTCGTATTATTCAATTTTAATTCTAATACTGGATACTGGCATTTTTTATTAACATATTCCACAAATAATTCCGCTTGCAGTTCCTGGGCCTTTATCTTAAATACTACTTCGTCTATGTTTATTATTGTTTTTTCTGTGACCAACTTTTTCCGTTTCTTCATTCGGCCCACCTCTCAAATAATTGCCTTTTCTTGGCTGAATTCACCATTGTCTCTGCAATCACTCGATGCAACCTTTCCAGCTCTTCTAGAGTTGGCCTTCTATTTGGAACAATAAGTCTAATGGTTCCGTGTTTTCCTGTTATTTCAATCACACTTCCATCTATTCCTTCAAAATCCATCGACCTTAATCACCCCAAAAATCTCCATAATCAACACTGTAACCACTTTCTTTCAAGACCTTTATTATCTTCATACCATTCTTCATGGATGGTTCATGCTCTGCTGGATGACATAGCCTGCTGATCGTGCTTTTACTAACCCCGCTTTTTTCTGCTAGGACTTGCTGCGATATTGAATTTTGATCAATAAAGCTACCGAATCTTGATCTTTGTTTCCCGAGACCATGATCATACACATTATCACCCCCTGCTTCTCTTACATTTCGATAAGCCCGTATAAAAATCCTACAAATAAAATTATTTTTACTTATAGGAAACATGGACAACCAGTGCGACATAGGCTTTATTAAGGCAGCAATCAAAGCATCTACCAAAAATCTACTTTGTTTATTATCAAGTTACCTACAATTGTATCTCTATCAAAGTAATTAAGCCTTAAAGCCATATCAATAGCGGATTTTAAAATCTGTTTAGAGGGAGGCGGAGCCGGAAGGCCTGAGAGGGGGTCCGGGGGAGACAAAAAATGTATTCTGATAATTTGACAATTGAGAAATCAGAAAATTAAGAGGAGTGTTCACCCATGAGAAAACTTTCCAAGCTTCCCGTAGAGTCTATTGACTTTAAAACTTTTTGCAAAGGTGGTTCACCTGAATATGTAGCAGCCAAACAAAAGCTAGATAACCTATACCAACAACAACAAAAAAACAGCCTACTCAATCGCCGCAACCTTACTGCCTATTCCCTCTATATCAATCCTCTAGCATTATTCGATGTTCATTTCATGCTTGCAGCTGGTGCTGTGGTTCTAGTTGCTGTTCTCGAAAAGAAATTAGCTGATAACGGAATTATAGGTCCTGCCGCTATTATATCTGGAATATTAAAAATTGGCTTTCCCTTAGTTGCGTTTGGTTCTATCCTCATTCTCATTTCTAAGTTAGGAGTGTTCCTATGATAAAAGAATGGTTCGCTAAACAAAGGATGAAAGCGTCTCTCTTCCAGGTATTCAGAAATGCTGATATTGGAATCTCTTACTCATATGGCGATAACAAGGGAACAGTTTACCCTAAGATTCGAAAGGTGAAGTTTGATTACGAGCGAAAGACAGCGATTTGCTATTTCTCCCTACCTACTGGATTGGATCCAAAGGAGATTAAGAAAAAGGAGTACTGCTTTCACCAGGTCTTTGGCCAGAACATCGAGGTAAAAGGAGAGGTGAGAGAATTTAAGCTCACAGTATACGCCGCTAAACTGCCCTCAGAGCTTACTTATGACTTTGAGGCATATTCACCCTCCTTTAAAGGAATGGCTCTCCCTATCGTCGCTGGTATGGATTTAAACGGCAAATTGATTGTTTTCGATTTGCTAAAAAATCCGCATTTACTTATTGCTGGAGAAACAGGTTCAGGAAAATCCACACAAATTAGAAGCGTTCTTGCAACCCTCATTCAAGCGTTACCGCCCGAGCGACTAGAACTATTCCTTTGTGACTTAAAGCGTTCAGAATTCCATCTTTTCAGGCAGGTAGAGCACGTTCAAGAGCTGTTCGTCTCTCCGGCTGAAATGCTGCCAATGCTTCAATACCTGCAAAAGGAAATGCGGGCTCGAGGGGATAGACTAGATCAACACGAAGTAACGCACATTGATGAACTTGAAAGCCCTCCTCCTTATATCGTTCTTTGCATCGATGAGGTGGCTTTGCTTCAGAAAGAAACGAAGCTAATGGAGCTGGTGGAGGAAATCAGTGCCATAGGTAGGGCTCTTGGAGTATTCCTCATCCTATCGATGCAGCGTCCAGATAGAAAAGTCCTGGACGGGAAGCTAAAGAACAACCTAACCGTTCGAATGGGTTTTAAGTGTGCTGATCTTATTAATTCTCGTATCATCGGCACGCCTGGAAGTGAAAAGCTAAAAATAGATGGAAGAATGTTACTCAAGACTAAAGATTATGACTTAAAGGAAATTCAAGCCCCATTCTTAACACTAGATAACGCGAAAAAGATTTTAGAGCCCTATAAGGTAGCAAAACCAAATGACCGCTTTAATAGCTTCAAAAAGCCGCCTATTGACGTGATTGACTTAACGGAAAATGAAAATGGAGTGTTTGGGGTGTTAGACGAATGAAAAAGAGAGATATGGACATTTTAAACGACCTACAGCGTTTCAGGTGCTTAACGAGGGATGACATTATAGATTTACACTTCAAGAACCTTAAACAGCCTGTAACTTGCTGTAACACAGTACTAAAGCGATTGAGACGTGACGGATATATCGAAGTGAGCAAAGAAAGGCAGCCTTATATTTATTTTTGCTCTCCTTCACCAATTAAAAAAGATTCCACAAAGATACCGCATTTCCTGAAAATAGTTGAATTCTACAAAAGCTTAATCAATTATGAGCAACCTAGAAGCTTCATAGTGGAGCCTAAGTATGGGAAAGAGTATATGGAGCCGGATGCCTTTATGCTCTGGAAGAAAGCTCCGTTCTTTGTGGAAATACAGCGTTCTGTGTATTCGGATAAAGTTATGAAAGAGAAGGTAGGTAGATATGAATCTTTTTTTATGAGTAATGAATGGCAGCAAGAGCCATGGCAACCACAAAATAAGAAAATGTTTCCCCCAGTCATCTTAATCACGGATACTAGATACAACATTGAAAGTGCCTATGTAAAGTTTTATCAGGTCCAAAGCATCAAACAATTGGTGAAAATGTTTGAACCGAAAAGGACAGAAGTTGCGATGAAAGATTCAAATATAAAAGTCACTGGATCTCCCCTTAAATTAATGACGGATTAGATCCACCACTTGCTCGAAGTGGATTTAAAAAGACATTCATATGAATGCTAAAATCGATAAGGGAATTTGTGACGGAGAAGATATAACAGATTGTTTAAGGAAATAGACAATGCCCCACTCGATTCATGAGTGAGGTCTTTTTTCATTACTAGGAATATATCTTTATACCGAGTTGTTTTCTGACAATTCCTCCATAGGTGCCAATTTCTTTTATGTATTCCATTTTCCACATAAAGCATTCTGCTTGTTGAATCTATTTTGTCGATTCATGTCGAACTGTATTTATGAGGATTTTGCAGGATTTTACAAAAAACAAAAGAAATAATCTATATCATGTAACAAAGGAGAATTGTTAATGACTGCTGAAATTTGTGTAATGAATACTATGGGTATTGCTATGGCAGCTGACAGCGCTGTAACTATTGGAAGGGGAAGAAAAATATATAACTCTGCAAATAAACTTTTTTCACTTTCAAAATTTCATCCCGTAGGAATAATGATATATGGAAGTGCAGAATTTTTAAGAGTACCTTGGGAAACAATTATAAAGGTTTATAGACAAAAACTTGGTGAGAAAAACTTTGGGACTGTAGAACAATTTGCATTGAATTTTCTTGAATTTATTAAAAGTAATGAATATGTAGAATTGACTTCGCAAAACGAAGAATCAAAGTTCACTTTACATCAAATTGATGAAATAGTTTCATCTTCATTTGAAATAATCCTTGAAGGATTAAAGGAAAAAGTAAACAAATCAGATGAGGAAACTTCAGAAGAAGAGTTGAAAGCTGTAGCCAATAAGTTCTTAGATGAAATGTTAGTGGAATTGGATAACACAGAGTTTATTAATTGTTATGGTGATGAGGATTTTAGAACGGTTCTTGAAACATATGGAGATGAAATTGAACATATTATTTTGCAAACTTTTGAGAATATGATTTTTTCGGATGACTTAGTTACAAATCTCAAATACATAGTTGCTAGTACTCTCCTCAAAAAGTTTTCAGAATCCACATCAGGTGTAGTAATAGCTGGTTTCGGCGAGAACGAACTTTACCCTGCATTAATAGCATATGATATCGATGGAAGAATTAATGGTAAAGTCAAGTTACAGATAAATAAACAAAAAATAGTTGGTAAAGATCTTACAGGAGCAATTGTCCCATTTGCACAAGACGATATGGTTCATACTTTCCTAAGGGGCATTAATCCAGAAATCGAAAAGATTACATCTAACTATCTTAGCCATATATTTTCCGGTTTATCTGGTGTGATAGTAGATAACTTAAAAAGCGAACTAAAAGATATTGGCAATTCTGCTGACATTAAGATTAAAATTGATGAAGGATTAGAAAAGATTCGTAATGAATATGAACGGGTATTAAATGAATATAAATATGAGAATTTCACTATACCTACTTTAAGTATAGTAAATTCTTTACCTAAGGATGAGTTAGCAGAGATGGCAGAGTCATTAGTTAACTTAACCTCTTTTAAAAGAAGGGTATCTTCAAGTTTAGAAACTGTTGGTGGTCCAGTAGATGTTGCAGTAATAACTAAGGGCGATGGATTAGTTTGGATAAAACGAAAACATTACTTTAGCAGGGAATTGAATAATAATTTTCATCAAAATTATTTTAGGAGGGATAATAATGAACCAGTTGCTCCTTGAAAAAAGTCTAGAAAAGAAATTGATTCCAAACACTTCAAAAAGAAATTCTATGAAAAAACTTTATGATGACCCAAATAAGTTGGCAAAAAAGTTTGCCGAAGAAACAATTGGAAAAGTATTTTTTAATAAATAAAACCAAAAGCCCCTCTCGAGTGAGAAGGGCCCTATTTGGTTTTTTTCTATATTTCATTTAAAACATATTTCTTATTCTAATATTAAGCTCTTGCATTTCAGTTAAATCTTTTACTAACCAACTCGCGATTTCCCTCTTATCTGGAGTAACAATTTGAATGATATTTGGTTGTTTTGGTGGAGTTAGCTCTTTCGATACTAAACTTCTTGTCTCGCTTGCTGTCTTAACTTGAGACCCTCGAGGTATATTCAATAATTCCGGTCCATGTTCGCCAACGATTGACAAACCACCATCTGCATAGTTAGTTCCTTTTGCGAACTCCTGGATTCCACCAAGCATTGACTTGGATTCTACTTTTTTGTCACTACCCCATGAAACTTTTCCGATAAGAGGAATATCAACACCTGGTATTTTATTGATTTTTTCAATCATCCAGTTTATTCCTGAGATTACCCCGTTTACCATTTTTGCCGCACCTTCTTGGACGCTTATCCAAATATTCGACATTTTAACTTTTACGGTATCCCAATTTTTATAAAGGGTAATACCTGCAGCAACCAATAAACCGATTGCTGCAACAACAATGCCTATAGGGTTCATAGCCATTGCTCCATTCATAGCCAGTTGCGCTGCTGTCGCTAATGCCATGATGGCTTTATATGCAGCTATCGATTTCGTGATTGTAATGTAAGCAATAGCACCCGCCGCAATTCCAGCTAGTATTGGTTCTAAAATTCCCCAATGGTCTTTAATCCAAAAACTTATATCTTTTATGACATCAATCGTTCCTTTTACAACACTTGTTGCTCCGTCAAAAGTCGTTTTAAAACCTTCTTTTATCTGAGGCATATGATCAGTAATCCATTGAGAAAATTCGTTCATTTTTGGCATTAATTTTTCGCTAATCGGGAGAACAATATCTGTTGTGATTTGTCTACCTATCCCTGCAAGAGCTTCACCGAATGTATTGTATTTAATGCTGTTAATACTATCTAAGACCTCAGTAGACCCCTGGATGCTGTCATTTACTTTTAACAACTCAACCACAGCTGTAGCACCCATATCTTCAAATTTCGTGCCGAAAAGACTTACTCCGGCCGCTATTTGATCTTGTGGGTCTTTTATACCCATTAATGAATCAGCAACTGTTCGCATTGCCGTTTTAGCTGATTCTCCACCTTTTGCAAATTCATCACGTAGTTTTGCTCCATTAAGTCCCATTCCGTCTAGGACTTCTGTGGCTCCATCGCCTTCTTCAGTCATGATGATGCCAAATTCTTTTACTGCGTCTGCAGCATAATCTAGGTTAAAAACTCCAGCTTTTTTCGCATTTTCAAATAAGCCAAACATATCAGACGCATCCATACCAGCTTGTTTAAAATAAACACTGTATTCATCAATCGTAGGAAGTAGATCATCAGCAAAGTTAAGTCCTTTTTGTGAACCCTCGGCGATCAATGCCATTGCATCTGTACCAGTTAATCCAAACTGCTTCATTAGCTTGTCGGCGGACCGTAGCGATTCATTGGTATCATAGTCAAAAGTGTCTGAGAACATTAATGCATCTTGTGTAAGATATTTAAGGTCTTCTCCCCATTCACCAGTGATAGTTTTGGCTTTTGCCATAACTTCTCCAATTTGTTCAAACGATTCACCAAAATTGTTTCCATATATTTCTTTAATGGAACCGCCCATATCTTTCATTTCATCTTTAGTCGCACCGGTTTGTGCTTGTAAACCATTTAAAGTCTTCTGGAGATCGTCACCTGCCATGAGCATAGCTCCGATACCAATACCTGCTAAGCCAGTTCCTGCTAATAATGCTCCGCCAATCAATTTACCAGCATTTGCTGCAGCTCCACCTAAAAAACCGAACGTCTTAGAAAGCCCTTCTCCTTTTTGGTCAGTTTCGTCAATAGCATCATTTGCATTATCGTTATCAACAAAAATAGATCCAAATAACTTAAATATTTCCAGTTAAATTCACCTGCCCTTCATAAGCAGCCATAACTTGATCCATTTCCTTTTCAACTTCTTCGTAAGTAATATCAGTAAACTTATTTTTCTTTGATGTTACTTTTTCTTTGAAAATGTCATACTCCATGAATTCAATTTGTCCGGACATCATTTTCGGGTAAAGTGTTTTCCACAATTCATAGACAATATTTTCATTTTCCTTTTCAAACGCATTTTTCAATAACCGATTTAACAATTTTGAAGGTTTTTTTAATAGGAAATTAATATCATAACAGCTATGCAACAGGCGAAAGGTTTCTTCATACCCTATTGCATAGCTGTTTTGAAAAAACCCATGAGTTCTTTATCAGTTAATATCTCTTTAAAAGTTGTGATTGTTTTTGCAAGAGATTGTTTTTTAATTTCCTCAACTTCCTTACCCTCTGCTATAGAAACAACGGAAAAAAACTCGTCCTTAACTTTTCCGGAATTCTTGATAATGTAAAAAATAACTTCCAATCCAACCTTTTTATAATCAACATTTTCCTCGCCTTGATATTTTGCTAAGCTTTCTTTTCGATAATTCTCAATATCTAGCTTTTCAAAGATATTCACCATATCGGGCAGCATATCAAAAGCCTGTTCACTGTTTATCAACTATTACTCCTCCTTATATAAAAAAAGACAGGATAAATTCCCTATCTTTAGGCTGGTTCGGTTATGGTTGTAACATCTTCAATGTGAAATAAGTCGATGGTTACCTCTTCTGGATCCCAGTGTGCAAATACCTCAAGGGCAATTTCCCCTTCGGCTTTTGGTGCAGAAGATAAAACAAAATCACTCTCATTCATAGCATTGAAAAGAGTTATCTTTTTATATCCGCCCTTCGCCACTTTCGCAAACATCGTGATATTTTTAAAGTATTTCGATGCTGGAATTAACCCACCCTTGCTGTTTTTTATGATTTTGGATGTTTCATCATAGTCCGCTTGGGGCATTGTTTTTGCAATAGTAGCAAGCTGAGTGTCCAGGATGCTAAATTTCAAGGATGCGTTAATTTCGTCAATAACTTGCATGCCTTTGGATTTTCCCATAGAGCCATCAAACTCGATGTCCCTGATATTCTTTGTCGCGTTAAATTCAGCACCACCCTTAGTAGGACCCAGCCGTTCTGCGCCAGCTTCTCCGTAATTCAATATGACGATTCCGTAATCAATTTGGATATTTTCAATCTGTTCTTTTTTCAATTTCATGGAATTCACTCCCTTTTATATAACCTAGCTTGGTAAACATATTTTCTTCTTTTTATTAAAGGGTCAGGATCAATTAACGGAAGTTTAAGATCTAAATAGAAAGAGACTGCCAAATCGTCAGTCATCAAGGTTGTTTTATTTAATGCGTTTATACTCTCCATTAAGGTTTCTAATCCCGAGGTATCCCCATTCATTGGACTATCCCATCCGTCAACATCCACCACCATGAATTCTTGAAACTCTCCATCATCAATATAATTCGGGATATCGAAGACAATATAGGGATAAGCTACTTTACCTGGAGCTGACTGAAAATAAACCCGGGAATGAATGTTTTTTAAGTAAGCAGTTAGCGCTTTTCTTAAATTAATCATCTGCTTCTTCATCCCCTACTTCTGGTAAGCCGTTAGCCTTTATTTCCTCAATTTGTCTAAGAAAATCTGCTTGAAGTTCACGAATTTTATCAATGTTATTAAACACTGGAGCACGCAGGAAATCGATACCGCTCATTTTCACAGTACCAAATTGAACTAGATGGGCATGATATGCGTACGTATAACCTTTCTTCTTAGCTCTTGCTCTATCGTAAACACCAATCTGTAGCACAGGATTTTCATTTGCTTTACCTCTTACCCAGGATCCTACATTCTTTTTAAGAACACCATCATCTACAGGTACGGTTTTCTTAATATCTTTCCTTAAAAATTTCGCAACTTCTCTTAATGCTGCTTTCTCCAATTGACCTAGTGCTTTTTTTACTTCAGGGGCATAGGAGGAATACCGGTGAGAGTTATCATTGGAATTTCTTCTAGCCATTTATACGACCTCTTTTCCAATAATGGTGAGTGTCTTATTTAATTCATCGTCATTAATGGGCGGTGCACTAATTTCAAATGTACGCCCCTTATATAGAATTCGCATGTCATTGGTAATTCCAGTTGTATATCGAATAACAAACCTGACAGTGCTTTCTGCATGTACAGTTGCGGCCTGAATAAACTCTCTTCCCTGAACCGTCTTTATCATCGCCCATGATGACTTAACACACACCCAACTTCTCACCGTATCCCCTAATTCGTTCACTGTTTCAGTCAGACTTTGAAAGATGATCTGATGTTTAAACTGATTCGTCAGTCTCTTCGGCATCGGAATAAACCTCCTGAACAAAGAAAGGGGTTAACGCATCCAGCGCTTCCCCTAATTCCTTTTCAGCCACACGATATTCATAAAAAATACCGGCAACCATGATAATTAGATATTCCGCCTGTTTACCTGTTGCATTTGCAACATATTTTTTAGCTTGTTCAATATAAAAAAAGAGCATGGAATCTTCCATGCCTTCCTCCCAACGAATGTGACTCTTTAATTTATCAGTAAATTCATAATCTAGTTCCATTTACAATTAACCTCCGACCGGTGCAGTTGCTCCGACTTCATAGCGGTAAACAGCTGGCTCGAATGGGCTATAAACTAATTGACCATCAAGCAGGTTATAAATTTGGAATCCCACTTTATTAGTTCCAGAATATTTCTCAACTAATTTTTGTAATTCCATTGCTCCAATTACGTCTTGAATATGAAATTTAGAGAAATCGCCAAAGTAGAAAATCGGTTTTGTTGGATCAGCTCCATTAGCGTTATCCGTGAAGTCTAACGGATATCCAAGTAATGAAACCCCGATTCCACCTTCAGCTTGTGTAAGCGGACGTAATAAAGGGAATCCATCAGCTGATTTCATGGTTTCAATTAGTGTTAATGCTGCACGGTTAATAATCCAACGTGATTTTTTAACCACTTCAGTGGTAGGTGTATTTTTTAACTTAACTAAAGTATCGTATAATTCCTCAATTACAAAGCCAGATGCTTGATAGAATTGGACAGCCTTCTTTGCAAGCGCACCAGGATTTTCGTTACCAACATCATTTCCGTTAAACATATAATTTGTTTCTTTACGTACATAAGCTTTTTTCAATTCTTCGATTACTATCTCTTCAACATTCACCCCAGACATCTTGATTAGCTTCTTGGTTACTGTAGCTAATGCATCAAACTCTGCTGGATCCAAGAGAATTTCATCAAATTCAATTTCAGTTTCAGGAATGTCAGTAGTACGTTCATTTTTACTAACATTTGCATTAGCTTTTTGAACAAGCACTGGATATTTTACATTGCCATTTGTTCTGTGACGAGTACCATATTTACGAAGAAGGTTCTCTTCCTGAGCATAAGTAATAATTTCAGATGAAATCACTTCAGGAATAGTTACAGAACCATTTCCAACTTCAACACCTAATGAACGAGCTTCAGCTTCAGAAATATTACCCACTACAAAGTTGGCAAATGCAGAACGGATTTCCTTTTCTTTGTTTTTTGTAGACTTAGCCCCACGTGTAGAAAGGCCTTTCCCAATTTGTTTCATAATGGCTGAGCGTTGTTCTGAATTGATTGCTGAACGACCCTCTCCATCTCCTTCACCGTCCTCTTGGTCATCGTCACTACCTTCACCGTCTCCTTCATCATCTCCAGTGCCTTCTCCGCTCCCAGCTCCTTCACCGTCGCCGCCTTCAAGGTTTGCTAATGCATCTGCAATTTCTTGTGCCTGGTCCGCTAGCTCTTGTACTTCCGCTTGAATAGCTTCTAGATCCTCAGCTCGTACTTCGTTCTTTTCTAGCTGTCCACGTAATTCAGTTAACCGAGCATTGTTGCGTTTTTGTAAAGATAACAATAATTTTTTATTCATTTTCCAAGCACTCCCTTAATTTGATTTAGTATTTTCATGCGTTTTTCTACTTCTTTATCAATCTCTTTGCTTCGGACTAACGAAGCTTCCGTATCATCGTAAGCCGGAATAGATACAACTGAGACTTCAAAAAGTTCAACTTCGTGTATCGTTCGCAAAGCAGGTTCCACAGAATAATCCCAAGTTTCTTCAGCTATCCAAAAACCAAACGAACACTGATTTATATCGCCCCTGGACATACTTTCCGCTAAATCTCGACCCACCGAAGTATTAGGTAATTCAATTTCGAATTTTAATCCTCTATCATCCTCTTCTAACCGCAATGTACCGCTTTTTGTTCTACCTAGGACGTTATCCCAATTATGATTAAACAATGCTCTTACATCACCGTTTTCGGAGAGTGAACGAGAAAATGCACCCTGATCAATAATTTCTTCAAAATAATCACCGATACTAGTTTTCGAATTAAATACAGCAGCATAACCGGTTATCATAGACGGCTTATCTTCTGTCGCATCCCTAGTCTTTAATTTGGTGATGTCAAATGTCCTCACTTCCCTTTTTGCCATTTCCATCACCTCCCTTCAAGCTATCATCAGTAGCTTTCTTTAAATCTTCCCCAGCAATTAAATCTTTTGAGATATAAAGTTTGCTAGACTCAACTGTATTTAAACGACTAAAGCCCAGCATTTCCCTTGAGTCATCCGGTGAAGTAATCATTGTTCGGACCATATTGTAAGCAATGTTTGTCTTTGTCGAATACGGAACAAAATCTAGAATATTAATCTTGAATTTAATACGCTTGTCCGAATTTTCCCCAAAAAAAAGAAGACTCAAATGGTCTTCGAAATTTTTCATAATTGGTTTAACTGCTTTGTTGTGTAAGTACATCATTGCTTTTTCCAAGTCTGCCTTTATTAAAGCCGTGTACGTGTCCACGTTTACGCCCAAATACTTTCCTAAATCCTTCTTATAGACATTTAGGTAGGCTAATGTCTTCTGGTCGTCTATAGGACTTTCTAGCGTGTCTATTTTATATCCCTTCCCTAGAGGTATCATTTTGACACTACGACTTTCATCTATTGCCTCGAGCTGGTCAAGGATAGCTTTAATTAATTTTGATTGTGCCGCGTTCTGCGGATTGATGTGAGCGTCTAATTCCAAAAGGAAGGCTAGTAGTCCACCCTTTTTATATTTTTCTGTAAGGACCTTCTCTGCGCTCATAACACCTTCGAGAGTATTTTTACCAAGCTGTAAGAGACCAACACCTTTTATATGATTAGTTCCCATGTTTTTAACATGGCGAATCATAAAGGATGGAATATCGGTACCGCCAATTTTAAAATGCTCAATTAATCTATCATCAATTTCAGTGTAAACATTGTTTGCCAAGTGGAGTCGGTCACCATCGAGTATAGGGAAAACTTCACCCTGAATTAAGTAAGTGTTAGTCATTAACTTAATGAACTCTGAACCAGTCAAATAATTATTTGGCTTTCGTAATGTCTTTACTGCAGGATGATTCTTTATTTCATTTCCTTCGCTGTCTTCCATAACAATCTCGGCCAACATCATTTGATTACTAATGTCCTGGAGCAATTCGTACACATCACTTGATTCCAGAATGTTTTCATCGTTAACATAACGGCCTCCATAACGGATTGTGTTGCTGAAGATATCTTCAAACCAGCCGCGCTTTTCGACTTGCTTATATAAAAAATTTGAGAACCTATCTTTTAATCCCAATTTCTCACCGCCTTTCTATAACGTTATTCCTCCAAATCTTCCAAAATATGATAATATTTTCTTAATAGGAGGTGATTAAATGGCTGTTTATGCAGTAACTTACGATTTATTGACACCAGGTCAAGACTATACTTCCCTGCACGAAAGGTTAAAAGAATATGGTAATTACTCAAAAAGATTTGATTCCTTTTGGTTAATTGATACTAATTCAACCGCAGCAGAGATAAGGGATGCTTTAAAAGTTCATGTTGACACTAACGACAGGCTATTAGTGATTGAAGTCAAGAGCCATTGGGCAAGCTGGAATATTCCCCAAGGTATGGTTGACTGGCTTAAGAATGATTCGAGAACCTTTTAATTATTTGCATCAGAACATACCTTTTGTTCAAGGAGGCTTTCATAATAGTCAGTTTCAAACGGCATTCCTAGAATTGCATGCATCCCAATTTTGAAAAGACTCCATTCTGGAAATTGCGTCGTCGACTGCGACACGGCGACCTTTTTCCCGAGCTCTTTTATCTGTTTTTTTATATGCTCTTTCTCGTTATTAATATTCATTTCTAAACTCCTCTTCCCTGTCATTACTGGACTATTACATTTAGGACACTTAATTCCATCTAAATATTTATGAGTTTCTGTAATTTCCCAATCACAGTTCATACAGTAAAAACTTTGTTTAGGCGCTTTACTCACTTAACCACCTCATCTATAAATCTCACTAATTAAGTCATCCATACCACTCTCATCCACATCATCCATTAACATCATGGTTTCTTTATGCCCAACTAAAAAAGCGACATATCCATCAATTTTCTTTTTGGATTGTCGCTTACTCGGACCTTTCATCCCGTTGATATTTGTGACTACTACTAGATTAAGAGCACAATAGATAAATAATGGATTATCCGTAAATAATCTTTTCTCATATATTAATCTCTCTGCGTCATCAACCATTGCATTCATGACATTCGGATACTGGTTAACAGCCAGGCACTCTAGCCCTAGGTTCTCGCACTTCTCAATAAGTTTCTGTGACATTGCAGGGTCATAGTTAAGTTGCTGCACATCATATAACTCCATGCATTCCTTGATGTAATCGAGGACTTGATCCTGGTCAATCATCTTGCCGTCACAAAACTGAACATAACCTTGCTCAACCAATTCGGAATAGGGTACATTATCTTCCTTTTCCCTAAATTCAATGTCTGCATTTGGAATAAAGTACATTTGCTTCACCTTTAAAATAGCTCGTCCATCATCATTATGGATTGGAAAGTTTAAACTCACACAAGTTAAGTCCGTAGTTTTCGATAAGTCTAATCCTAGATAGCACGTCTCACCGGTTAAGTCGCCTAGGTCATCAACAAGCACATGTACAACTTGGTCTTGTTCGAAAAAGTTTTCTGCTCCGTTAACGAACACATCCAAATGTTTGGATAGGAACTCAGCTTTTTTATGGGCCGAACGTGCTGCCGTGATGAATTCAGTTTCCAGTGCACTCATTGTTACAGAAACACCAATGTTTGGATTCACCATCGCCCAAACTTTACGGTCGGTCCAGTCATAATTTTTATTGGGCTCATAGATCATGACAAAACTTGAATCATTATCATCATTCTTCAGTACTTCTTTTGCTTCACGATACACTCGCATACCAACAGATGAGGATCCTTTGCCGGCTGTACTTATATTAAACATGATTGGTTCATCACGAGATATTTGAGCAGACTTAAAGTTGTCATATTGATCCATGTTTTCTTGAGCGTGCAGCTCGTCATTCAAAACAAAGTGTGGATTGGAACCCTCGATGCTCTGAATGTTTTTACTCATAACAATAAACTGGTTTTGATATGCCAAGTCTTTATGAATGTATTCGTATGTTACAGATGAAATGGTACCTTTTGGACCTTTATATATATGTGAAGCATTCATGAGTGCATCATGATTAAGGATTGTTGCAGCAAACGGCTTAGCAGCGTACTGCGCTTGGTTAAAATCACTCGCACAACAATAGCAATCAGCACCCAAAACGCCCTCACCATACATGGAATAGCCCAAAGCACCGACACCAATTAGTGTTTTACCATTTTTCTTAGGTACCTGAATATAACCTTCTCTTGTTACACGTACTGTTTTCCCGGATTCGTTCGTGTGCACCCATCCATAAATCCACGAGTACGCGAATTTCTCCCAATCTTCCAAGATAAAAGGTTGTCCAGCTAGATTCCCTTTTGTATGACGGACAAATGTTTCTACCCAATCCATCATTTCATTGGCGCGATCTACATCAAACCAAATATCTTTACGCTTTTTCCATTTATAATACCTGTCCACCATATGTTTTATAGTGTCAGGGAATTTCTTAGGATTCTTTCTTACCTGTTTTGCAAATATGTCTGCGTAGTTAACTCCACGTTCAATCACATATGCCCACCACCTCCAAGAAAAAACAAAAAGCCACACAAAATTGTGTGACCTAATCCTTATCGGATTCTATGTTTCGGGACATTCCCCCAACTCTTACAGTTTTTGCAACTGCCTCCCCAGCCGGTATCATATAACTCAATTGGAACACGAACTAACAACTTATCAACATCCCAACATTTTGAACAATATGGACCTGAGTTATCATCTTTTTTGTAATATAAATCACCCTCATAACTCAAATTCGAACCTATTTCTTCAGAACGTTCAAGATCTTCCAGTTTCAATCGGAGTTCTCTGTTCTCATCTAAAATCTCATACGCTTGAATTTGAACATCCATTAATTTACTAATTAAATCAATGTTCTCTAAACCAACTGCTAGTGCTTTTAAGTCCTTTATTGTATCAAACAAGCCCATTAGTTATCCTCCAATCATTTGATAACTAAATTATATCAATCATGTACTATTCCGCCACTTTTTTCTGTGTGCAGCCAATTCATCCTCTACTGGCTGTTCAGGCTTTTTCATTTCATCACGAACGGAAGAACCACCTGTGACAATTTTTCCGGCTTTTGCTTTATTTGTTAACCCCAGTAAATCAAGAGCCTTTGTTTTTTTATCAACCCATGTCTCAACCTGCTGTGCCAAAGGATGCTTTGAATTGTTTGTCGCACCTGCCTTATTGGTGTGTCGCTGAGTTGCCGGGTAACCCTTATCCTTCCACTGGAGGAACATAGTTTGATAGACTTCGAAAATATCCAAATAAGATTCTATTAGCGGATCTAAAGTGAGGGTGTAAATATCAGCATCCCTCATAATTTTTAAAACGCGCTGTTTTTCTGATTCTGTTTTTTCAGCGACAATTTTTTGAAGTTCTTTTTTTTTGACCAATATTCACACCCCCTTTTGTTTTTTAAAATTTTCGTCTAACGCGAGAAAAGAGTCCCCTCTCCCTGGTCTCCGTCAAAAAAAAATTTTATTTTTGGGCAGGGGGGGATTTGGATTTTTTTAAAAAATATTTTTTTATTTTATTTTTTAAAATAACTTGGAAATATTTTTTTATCATTATCTTTATTTTCTTCATCAGCATGGCACTTAGGACAAAGTAGCATCAGGTTGTTTGGCTCAAGCCTCAAGGTTCCGTCCTGCTTAATTGGGATGACATGGTGAACATGTGCCAGCTTACCGAAGACGAAGAAACCACACCTTTGACAGCACCCTCGTTCTCTCTCGTAAATAAAACTCCTCATGTTTCTCCATACCTTTGAATTGTAGAATGGCTTGTTCTGGTTATGGTAGACGCTTTTCTTCGCTCTCTTCCTCATCACTGATTCCCTCGAGCGTTTATGATTATCACAATAGGCACCACGTTTTATCTTTGTAGTGCAGCCATTAAAGTCACAGTACTTCATTACTCATCAACTGCCGTTAATATTTCAGCAATATGATTGCGAATAGTGTCTACTTTCTTCATGTTACCTGGAATATCAATATCGTTTTGTTTAGCAAAAACAAGTAGCTGTTCCTTGTTCATTACATCTAAATCAATATCTGTATTACTATCAACCACTTGTCCGTTTACTGCAGTTTTATCTGGACCATTTGCTAGATCCACACCCAACAGCATGCTCATAGGGTAAACCGTTACTTCAAAGTCAGGTTCTTTATTAGTTGGAACAAATATCACTCTCTTTTCAACGTTATCCCAATACTCCGTACCAGCTGCAGTCTTTCTTGTTTCTATTATCATTACTCTGACATCTCCTTTTTTCAAAACTAATCTCTCTCCACAATTAATGCTTGACACGCATGCTTACAACAACGCCCTTATTATCCATAACCTCTTTGTTTATACGAGAGGTAACACCCTTTATAAAATCATCAAATTCAACCCTCTCTAGGTACTTCTTTGAATAATAAGAAAGGCCCTCACTGTCATATCGAACATAATCAAATAAATCCTTAACTGTTAAATACATCGGATCAATACGAATAATTAACTTCTCCGTAATATCATTAATCGGTATAATCCCTAATAGTTCGAATACCTGTTTCTTCTTAGGTTGTATATATAATCCATAGTAATCAACCATGCTACTTCCTCCTTACTGCTCCGTTCCTTCTTGTATACGTGTCCATATTTAAACCCATCATTTCTTCCCAATCCCTACGTCTAAGGCGCTCACAATTCTTTTTTCTTATCTTATCTGGTGACTTTAAATTATCCTGCTGTTCTTTCGATAAATGAACAACACTTCGCACATCCTCACCCTCCTCAGACAAAATAAAAAAACACCTGTCATCCAGCTGTTTGATTAGGCCATTATTTTATTTGAATCCCTGTGAGCGATTACCTTCCCAGGTAACCGTTCGGGATATTTCTTTTTACAATATCGCATTGTTTTTTCTCTTATCGAATCATCAGGAGAAGCTCTTACATATGAGGCTGTTGGATATTCCAGAAGCTTAAATACCATATAGGCACTTGTATTAATTATCATGGCAATATCGTTTACTTCCAGTTCCGGGAAGTTTTTAATAATATATTTAATCTTTCCAAGATCTTCTGGTGAGACAATTTTATGATTTATTATTTTTTCCTCTTTTTTTCTTATCTCACTTGGAAAGGATAAGTAATCTAAAATAATGTCATTATTGACTAAATAACTTTTTATTAAAGCCTGTCCTCTTCTAAGGATTTTTCTAATATTAACAAGTGTGACTTTGTATTCTTTCGAAATATCATTTAATTCTTTTTGGGAGAGCAACCAATCCATGTTTATTTTTTTATAAATTACCGGTTCTTCAAAAAGAGCTTCTTCAATCATTTTTCTTATATCCTTATCATCAATAAAAATACTGTTTTCATCAGAAATAGTTCCTTCTAGAGTTAATTCATCACCATCATCTTTAGAGTTATTAATTTGGGACTGTAAACTAATTGTACGCTGTTGAAGAAAGCGATTATTTTTCTTTGAGTAGTGTTTTACTATTTCGCTTCGAATCTTTTTAAATGCTATCTCCGCGAAATCTTCCTCACGATTTTCTTCAAAATACTGAATTGCTTCAGCAAATCCAAGATAAGACCACCCTTTTATTTCTTCCAAATCCGGGTCAAGGAATCTAAATTTATTTGCAGAATAAATTACTATTTTTTGATATTTTAACACTATGTCATTTTTTTCTTCATTACTAAATGGAGGGAGTTTTTCATTATTTTTATTGCTACTCAAAGTTTTATCCTCCCTTCCTACCCAACCAAGTCTTTACACCTTCGATTGAATTTTGTTTTCTCTGTTCATTTAGGAATTCTCCTCTCGCCAGCGGTGGAACGGTTGAAGCTTCTTCTGGATTCCAACCTCGTCCTATACGGCTTTTGTAAGTTTCTCGTTTTATGCCATTTTTTATAGCCTTCTCCATCCATTCATTATCTTTCCTTTTACGATAAACGCGGTCTTTGCGATCTATCGGTTCTCGTGTTGCAGCATCTTGAAGGGACCATCCTTTTTTAACCCTATATAGAAAAGTAACAGGATTTATTTTATTACCTTTTGCTATATCAAGGTACTCATAATATTCTTTGGATCTTTTAATTTTCTTTACTGGAGGTATTGTAATAGCTTCTTGAATAGTCCATCCACTTCGATAAACGCGGATATTTACTGTTCCCTTACAAATCCCATTTTTTTCGGCTATTTCATAATGCTTTGGTGTAAGCTTAAAAAGGTTATTTTTATCTTTATTAATACGGTCATGTCTTATTTTCGTATATTCTGCAATTTCTTCTCTCGCTCGAGCAAGTGATTGTTCGTTTGTCATTGTTGGGGTAGTCGCTGCTTCTTCGGGGTCCCAAAATGATTCGTCCACCCTCTTACGGTATGTATCCTTTGAGACACCATATTCAGCTGCAATCTTAATCCATTCTTTATCTTTACGAGGCTTTCTAGGCTCAATTGGTGTTGAAGCTGCCTTTTCTGGTGTCCAACCTAATGTATCTACTCGATCAATATAAGCTTTCTTGGAGATATCATTCTCCTCTGCTTTTAGAATCCATTCTTCATCTGGACGAATCTTGCTATTTCCTACTAGAACGGTAGCTGCCTTTTCTGGGCTCCAACCTAATTTATTTACTCTGTCCCAAAACACTGATTTTTTTATATTGTTTTGTTCTGCAATTTTATTCCAACATTCCATTTTAATCACCTATCTAATAGCCTTTTTAGGGATTCGAACCCCAGCTGCATGACGGAAATCAAACGTGCTTCCATTACACTAAAAAAGGCATAGTAATAAAACATATAGAACGCCTACCACTTCCCGATAAAAAAGGAGGATGAATAAATGGATGGTTTACAAAAACTTATATTTTTCCATCATTCGAGAAATGATAAACGCTCTATATGGTTATAAAATCCGGCCCTCCTAACCCTTCGCTTGGTCCGGCTGGTTGTGTCATGTTGTGGCATGACAGCAGCGTTTTAAGACACTCGATTGAAATGCTATCAGCTGTACACTAACAGTTTCAATCCAGTACCTTTTTTGCACACATCAACCACAACGTCCGTGTGCGGGTTTTCATTCGTCCTCTGTTCCCGGGATAAGGCCCATAACTGAACCCACAGATGAACGAACTTTATGCACCTCTCGCCAACCTCTTCGTGCACTTGACTTCTCCTATATTCAGAAGCGCCCCCAACACAAAAAGACACCCCAATAAAGAGTGCCTTAAAAGAAAAATAAATTGATATATTCACAGTCAGCATGCATCAATATAAAAAGATGTATCAAGAAAATAACTCTGTAAAAAAGATGGTTAAACCTTCTTTAGCTATTTTATTTTTTACAGGATCTTTGCTAAAGCTAAAATTGATTTTTAGCTTCTCGTTAGATGTGTCAGTAAATATCACTTTCTCTTCATCTTCAGTGACTTCGTAAACTCTGTCGTTAAATAAAAGCTGATTACTCATCCCTCTTACCTCGATATCCTATTTTAATAACCCGTCTTGCCCATCTACCAATTCCGGCACCGCAATAAAAAGCACCCGATTATGCGGATGCTAAATTAAATGTCTGTAAAAGTGTTTAAATTCCAACCCACAATCTATTACCTCCAATATCTTCTGGATAAACATTGCAGGAATTCCAAAAATTAATGACTACCTTATTAATTGGTAACAAAGAATTGAATCCATTCCAATTTGGGTAGTTATCATAAAGAATAGTGAGTTGTTCTCCAAGTTCACTAAATGTTTGAGCAAAATATGTATCTTGTAACATAATATTTATCTCTTCCATAGTTTTTTCACATTCATCAAAAGGAAGCTCTATTGTAGTACCGTATAAACCCGCTGCTGTCCTTAACACATAGAATGAGTCATTATAAAAATTGACCCAAAAGTAATCCATATCTTTATCTGTTATGAACTTTTCTTTTAACTCAATTGTCCTTTTACTTAACCATTCAAGTGATTCCATTAAATGTTCTTTATCTAAGTTAGGTAAAGGGTATCTTCTTGAGGTCATCCTATAAGCGTAATACTCTTCCCAAGTGCTTAATGAAGTTGAAAATACCATTTTATTTAAAATATCCATCTGATTAGTTTCACTAAAATCAAGCATAGATTTTTGATGATAATGGTCATTTACATGGCAGAATTCATGATATAAGGTATTTAACACCATGAAAAATTCATCCTTTGCTTCGTCAAATGCATTTCCATCAACCATTAGCACGCCAATAATCCCAATTAATATCTCAGGCCTATAAAATATTACAATGTTTTTTTCATTGTCTTCAGTAATTATCGGCAAAGTAATAGCAAACCCGATAGCGACATCATTTTGTGTATGTCCTTCAATTAATTTATTTTCTTTTTGAAAGGTTAAAAGTTCATTAGTATAGTCATTTGGAAAATATATTTCTCTTAGCATACTAATATTTAAGTGATCTTCCTTAGCAAAGAATTCAATAAGTGAATTAACATTATCTCTTAATCCTTCCTTGTTTTTTTCATCCAAAATATACCTTTGACCTGCAATTACATATTCATCATGAAGATGTATCTTAATGTCCATGCTTACCTCCACATTCTTTCGATATATATATTTTAACAAAAGAATGTTTATATCTGTTAGTAAATCTAGGAAAATAAGACGGTTTTTGACATATAAAAACAGCTTAAGGAACGTGGCAAGAATTAGCACTAATGTGTCGCCCTTTTTCAGGTCTCCTCTCTCAGCTCAATCAGCTGCTTTTATATATTAGCTACCACTTACTACGGCTTGTAGCAAACCGCTGCGATCCAAACCTTTAACCGTTGCAGTCACTGTCGTCCCTGGAGGTGCTGTACCAAATCAGCTTGAAGGGTATGAGCGACAGCTAGACTATAAAGACTTGCAATATAAAAACGTCTTTCCTATGTGAAAGACGTTCTTTTGATTAATTTATGTGTTACCCTTATTATACAATTCCTAATCAATAAGAATCAAAAAACGTCTTATTTGTCCATTCTGTCAGAAGTGTAAGCTATCTTAAATCAAAAGGTACTTGGTTTTCTACAATCACTTCAACTTCTTCTGGACTGTATTTATCTGGAGTTAGATTATTAATGATATTCAGGCTATCAGCTGGGCTAATGGGAAATTCAGAAGCAACCAAACGTTTCTTTTGTACTAATTTCTCTAAATTGAATCAATTTTTCCACCCCTTAGTTTTGTCATCTTTGTTTCCAAAAACTTTCATTCATTAGAATTCTTTTCCTTTAATTCTCATAAGATTAATATGGGAGCCACGCGTATCGTCTCTTAAGGAGATGATGCCTATTGGAATTATTCATGTGCATAATTGTGCTTCTTGATTTTCTGTTAGCTGCCTATATAGCAAAAGATGAAATTAAAAAATTGTTTAGGAAATGAAGCAATATTTAAGGCTCCCTAGATTCAAAAAATAAGATACGCGGGCCGGATCCTCTCCTTTCAAATGGGGTTCCGGGTCGCTTTAAAGATAAATAACTTGATATATGGTGTAAGGCATTGAAAAAATGCTGTTTTTCACATAAATTAAGTGTATTTATCAACTTTTTTTATTTGTTAAAATTTATAAATACCTTTACATCAAGCACTTTTATGTTTCAAAAGAAATTAATTAAACATTAACATTACAACTCTTGAGCTTTCTTTTTAAAAATAGTTTCATCAAAGAAATTTTTATCCCTTCAATTCCTCCTCATAAAGCACCCAAGCCATCTTTTTAACTATTAATCTTTTAATCTCATTTAACCTTGTCCTAGAAATGCCAACATGC
This sequence comes from Neobacillus sp. FSL H8-0543, assembly GCF_038592905.1. Classification (GTDB taxonomy): domain Bacteria; phylum Bacillota; class Bacilli; order Bacillales; family Cytobacillaceae; genus Neobacillus. The sequence goes on from NZ_CP151943.1 coordinate 1,136,572, forward strand.
CGAGCAACCATATTCATGCGAACACCATCTAAAATACATTCAAGAACAGTACGCTCTTTATCATCTGTAATTTGATTGGCTGCATGATTTATTCTTTCCATCTTTTGTTCTAATTTCTTTAGCCTTTGCCATTGTCTATCGAACCGTTGCTCAGAAATTGACATAGATGAAAGCTTTAGACCTTGTCCCTGTGGCATGCCTGCTTCATCACCGTATATTGCCGTTAATCTACTTGAAGGTCCAAATGTCTTAATCGCCTCGTTCAAATCCTTTTTAAGGCGTTCAATCTCTCGAAACATCCAGTGATAACTGTGTAAATCTTCTTCCGTTTTTTGAACAATTTCGATGGCCGGTTCTAAATCAGTAAAGGCTAGTTGTCCTTCATCATCTTTAAAAGAATCAGTAGTTTGTCGGGTCCATTGTTCACAGGAAGCAATTTCTCCGATACTCTTATTATGAATGCGGCATATGCTCTTTTCCCCCCACAGACTACCTGGACAATTGATACATACTGTTTCGAATAGTTCAGCATTAGGCATCGATCGATTTTGTTTCAACACGGACACCTCCTATTTTAAATGATCTTCATAATTACTTATTTAGCTGATTTGACTATTTTCTCTTTCAAACTCGATGTTATCGCAAAGCATATCGATTCGAGGAAACTCTGTTTTTTCTAATTGCTCAATGCAGCCTTCTTCAATTTGATTAATACAATAAACGTGTCCAAGTAATCTTGAAGCTATAACTTCATTTCTAATTGACTGATCTTCCAGTAAGGTATTGGTAACGGATAACAACATTTCTTTAAGAGTTACAACTAACTGCCAGTGTGAAAAGCTTTTTACTGATATTTCTTCAGGTATTGTGACAGAAAGGAAATCTTCTGTTAATTGACATAACAAACGATGATCTTTTATTGTATTTTCACGAAAATCTCCTTCTAAAGCATTAACATTCTTTACAGTTTTCAATATATCCCATGCTATTAATTCACGAGGAGTTACATGATCCGTAACTAAGATTTTTACCAAATTTAAAATATTACTTTTGACCTCGGATATTTGCTGCCATGTTTTCAAGTTCATGTCTCATTCTCCTCCTACAATATTAGTTTATTATTTAAAATCTCTTAATCTATAATCTTTACCGAACATCTTTACAACAAAGGTATCTTCCATCATTCTGGAGAAATTGCGGCCGCCTAATCTCTGTTGCAATTCCACTACATCATAATTTGTTGTATAAATGGTGTGTTTCCCAATCCTGTTATCAATGATCTCAAAGATCTTGCTAGTAGCCCACGTCTGCTCGTTAAGGTCATTAGATGGTTTAGATTGTTCAGAACCAATGTCATCCAAGACTAGTAAAGAAACTCGACTCAACTGATTAATGATCTCGTTTTCCGTCTCTTTACTGCCGTAATTGTAGGTGGACCGCAATTTTGTTAAAAGTTTTGGTGTTGAAATAAATAATGCAGACATATACTCTTTATGCATAACTTCTTTGGCGATGGATACAGCCAGATGACTTTTCCCAGTTCCGTAATTTCCGATTAATAATAGATTACGAGACTTGTCCAAATCGAAAGTACAAACGTATCGTTTGCAGACAGCTTTAGCCTTTGTTAATTGTTCAGTTGTAGGCTGATATGATTCAAAACTAGCTTGCTTCAATTTATCGTTAACCAATGATTCGCGATTAAAACTTTTTAGATGTTCCTTTAATAGTTCTTTTTTATGTTCTTGTTGGTATTCTAATTCTTGTTCTTTCTCATAACATTTATTGCAATGTTCTAATTTAATATCGCGTTCTCTACCAGCAATTCCAGCTTTAATATGAGATTCATACTCATTTCCACATTTACAAATAGATGTTTCTAATACTTGCCTTTTAAAAATCAGGTTCTCGCTCTTTATCGAAGTCATATCCTTTGTAAATTGATTCGCTGCTTCCATTTTGTTTCACTTCCTTTTGGTTAAGATAAGATTCGAATTTTGTGCCGAACAATGTTTCTGGTCTCAGGTATTTGCACATTTCTTTACTGTTAATCCATTCAGCAGTTTTTTTGTTAATAACGGTTTTAAAATCTTCAAGAGCAAAGCCTTCGTTCCAACGTGCTGTAATTAGATCTTTAGTTTTTTTAGTAGAAGCTTTATAGCTTGTTTTTGCATGATCATTTAAATAAGCAATAATCTCGGAAAAAGGGATACTATATTTCTCTTCTTTACTTTTCTTTACTTTACTTTCCTTTACTTTACTTTGGGGATTACTGTTATCATTTTCTTCATTAATATCAACATTAACTCTGACATTGTCATTGTTAATATAGACGATTCTTATTTTACTGGTACCTAGATGGCTATTTGGGTCCACCAGAAGATAATCTTTATTTAGAACAATCTCTTTTCGCCGTCCGATTGCTTCAAGATAACGTTTTTGAATCCCCAAAGAAGTTAGTATACTGTACTTAGAATATGTTTCTTTGTTAAACAATTCCCACTCTAAACAGTGATTAACGATTGCATTTAATAAGTTAATGTCAACATTAATTCTTCTTGAGAAAAGTAATTGTTCTTTTTCTGTCCACTCATAGAAATAACTATTCTTGTAAATCTTCATTAGCAATTTAATCACTACTGCGAACCCTTCTAGCCCATACTTAGCCTCAATCAATGCAATCTTATCGTCCTGGTCAATATCAACATCAAGAGGAAAGTAATCAAGGCCTTCCTTCTTAGGTCTTGCCATGTTACACACCCACTATCCAACCGTTTTTAATTGGTTAACTAACATTCTTAACATCACATGAGCATCTTCTTCTTCTAACAGATCCCCTATATACATTTTGTAATCTTGGCCAGCCATTCCATAGGTACAGACAATGTGTAATTCTTCTTTTTCTGCTATATACAAAACTCCGACATTTGCAATCTGTTTCAGCGTAAAATAATCTCTTACCAAATTAATAATCATATTGATTTTCAAATACTCGAAATTAACTACCATAAAGAACTCTCCTTTATTAATTTCATTTACAACAAGGAGGACGAAAATCATCCCCCTTACCTAAATTGCCGAAAACGATCTCTGATGGTACAATGACCTTGAAATATGTTTAAAAAGTTATTTATCTGCAGCTGGTGTTCGAGCACTGGCTGCCTTTTTCTGTTCACCCCCCTCTCCTACTTCATCCATGGAATCGGATTCCCAGTTGAAAATTTTATGGACAGCTTCGTCTCTTGATAAATTACCAGTTGCATAATCAAAAGCGAATGCCAAATACTTATCGGCTGCAAACACTCCGCGTTCCTCTTTTGGCATGCCGCAAAATATCTTAATCGCATTAAAAATCTCGTTTTCTAAAGAACTAATCGTTTTAAAATCAGCCCCACCTGTCGGAAATAGGTTTGCTGTGTGAAAAGCAATTTTTAACATCTCAAGTAGTTGGCTAATAACAATTTTCTTAACTTCATCTTGAAGCATTCGATACACCTCTTCTCAAAATATTTTGCACAATTATTCTAGCCGCCTCTTCTGAACATCCATGTGCCAATGCAACGAGCTTAAGCGCGTCAACTGATTTATTATTTTTGGACATTGAATCCACTCCTTTCAATCCATTCATTTAAATCATTTTTTAGTTCTAATATCAGATCGCGTTGTTCACTGCTACATCCAATGGAACTGGCTACAACTGACAAGTAACCAGCAATTGCTTCCGGAAGTGTTTTAAATGATTCTATTTTAGGGACCCTCAACTGATTACCTTCTCGCTTAAGCGTTTCTAGGAACTCTTCTTTTTGTATGTTGGATCGTTCAATGTTCCTCTTGTTCAATTTCTTGGTATCGCCTTTGTAAGGTCGAAATTTAAATGATCCTCTTCCCGTTTCAAGGTTGTAATCGCAAGTCTTGCTAATAATAGCATTATTTCCTTTTGGAGTAGAATAAACGTTGTTTCCCGTAGAGGAATGCCCTAAAAACTCAATCTCAGAATGCTTACAGTTATAAAAACTAGCTAAAAGCTCCCAATCAAAATAAAATCCTTTTTTAACAATGTTTGTATCATAGGACATTATTGAATTTCTCATTTTTATAACCTCCCTTCAATTTCTATAACAATCTTCAACCTAGCGCCTGTCCGCACCTTAATTTTTTACCATTCGTCCATGATTTCTTTTACTACCGATAGGCTTTCTTCAAACGGCCAAAAACGTTTGCCTTTTTCCTTTCTTCTCTCCAGCAGTTTCATTCTTGGATCGCGCAATATTTCATTTTCCAAAAATGATTTACTCATGCACGTTCTTTTAGACATTAGGTCAATATCCCAGAAAATAAATGATTGATGTAGAATTTGATTAACCCTTTCGTTGATGTATGATTTTATTTGTTCTTGGTCAAGATCGATATTTACTTTAGCGAGTGACATGTTAGGTCACCATCCTCTCGCTTAATTAAGTTGCTATACGCAACATAGTTACAAAAAAAATATGTTACAAGCTTTGTTTCGTCAATCATTAAAAGGTTGGCTAGTTCCATTACTTCGTTTAAATGCATTGGCCTCTTATTGTTTATCTTTTGGCTTACTGTCGGCAATGATAAACCTAACTTTTTTGCTACATCTTTTTGATTAAGGCCCAATTCCACCAGTCGACTTTTAACTTTTAATGTGTTAATCATTTTTTCAACCCCCCCTCTTTTTATTGCATTATGCAACTAACCTCATCATACAACCATATATTTTATATGTCAATAACAATACGCAACTTTATTTAAATAATTTTTAACGATAAGTTGCACGACGCAAATCAAGGAAGTATAATAACACTAAAGGAGGGGTGAAATGAACATAGAATTAATAGGAAGCAGAATAAAAGAACGTAGATTGGAATTAGGGATTACTTTACAAGAAGTCGCAGAAGCAATAGATGTTAATAAATCAACCATTCAAAGATACGAAAATGGAAAAATAAAAGATATTAAAACACCCATAATTGAATCTATAGCATCATTTTTAAATGTTAATCCGTTATGGTTGCTAGGGAAAGCAGAAAATAAAACCCATAGTGAAGAATACGAATTATCAACCCACCTAATGAATTTACACTTTAAGTCGATTGTAAAATGGAGTGAAGATCAATTTTTCACCGAAAAAGACACCGTTATTATTCGAGAACATTTTTGGGATTTGTTACTTCGTTATAAACAAATCATCGAGGGATTCGCTAATGCAAAACATGCGTGGGAACACTCAAAAGAAACCTACAGACAGTTATATATAGACAGATTAACCGATAAAGAAATAAAGGAATTATTTTTAAAAAATGAGTTAGAGTACAAATTAGATTCTGCATCTGATTGGATAAAAGCTTTTCCTCAATGGATAACTGAAAAAGAAGAGAATTAAAGGAGGTGATGCCAACCATTTTCAATCCCCCTAAAAGCGTCTGTCCGCGCCACGAAAGGGAAGATACTAATGGAAATGCACAAGTCGAAAAAGGATAACGATCTATATTACTACTCTAATTCAAAAGGCGAAAAAATGTGGTCCTATCGGTACCGGTACTATGATGCTTTAGGTAAACGAAGAGAGAAATCGAAGCAAGGATTTAAAACGGAGAAGGATGCCTATAGAGCACTCCTTGAAGTGAAGGCCAATGTTCTAAATGGAGAAGTCAAACAAGTAGAGAACTCAAATCTAACTATATCAGCATGGTTAGATATTTGGTATGAGACACATAAAGGTGATTGGAAGATCACTACCCAGCTTCAGAGGGAGAATGCGCTTAAATACCAAATGAAGCCACTTCTTGGTAAATATAAATTAGCTGAATTAGATAAGACCACTTATAAACGAGTGTATATAAATGAGCTCATGAAAAAATACGAGCCAAGTACTGTTCGCTTGTTCCATCGGTTGTTTAAAGTCGCCATAAACGCAGCTGTAGATAATGAAATTATACCCAGGAATCGATTCACCAAAATCACCATTCAAGGTAACGAAGCGATAAATGATAATTTCCTTACTCCTGAGGAACTTGAAGTTTTTCTGAAAGCAGCCAAGCAAATAGAGAATATCACTAATTATTCGATGATCTTGCTGCTAGCCTTTACAGGTGTTAGAAAAGGTGAAGCGCTGGGTTTAACGTGGGAAAATGTAGATTTTGACCGTAAAACAGTGACCGTGGAACGTACTAGAGATAAAAGAGGAGCCCGGGAGCCAAAAACGAAAAACAGCTACCGGACTATTCGTGTTGATGATATACTCCTACATCAACTAAAAATATACCGCACTTGGTGCAAACAGACAATGCTGTCATTTGGTAAACACCTATCAGATGATGATTATATCTTTATCTCGTATCAGTCCGGGACTCCTACGGGGGATAACACAGTAAAATACAGTTTCGACCGTATCATCAAAAAAATAGGAATAAAATCAATTACTCCACATGGCCTACGGCATACTCATGCGACGATATTAATTGGTCAAAAACAACCTGTTAATATGATTGCAGAACGATTAGGAAATACACCGCAAATGATTTGGGATACTTATGGCCATACCTATAAAGCACTTGAAGAAGAATCGGTTATCGCATTTTCTCAAGCGCTACATTTATAATTTGGGGGAGGTTTTGGGGGAGGTTTTTAAAGTACACCCTCTAGACCCCATAAATACTAGGGTTTTTCAGACCGTTGAACATTACTCACGTTAATTTCATTGCTCTGCAAAGAGTCGTAAAAAGCCCCGAAACCTTGATAATACAAGGTTCGGGGCTTTTTTCTATTTAATTGAGTACATTATTTATGATCTATTGATAAAAAGGCTGCATGTGACAATGCCAGCCTAACTATTTTGTTCTCGCTTATTGTTATGGAATAAAGTATATTACAAAAGCCACCCGATGCGTTACTTTTTCCTCACACTTATTATTTTTGATACTTATTTAACTTGGAAGTAATAGACACTGGCTTTCTTTCCTGTTTTATAAGTTTTAAGTTGGATGCCCAACGGATACCAGACTCGTAATTTTGGGTATGTTCTTTCTTCACAAGTTCCTGTAATCGTTCTTTGTTTTTTTCTAGGGATTCTTCAAGAGAAAGCATCCGACGAGTTGGGAACGATAGTCCAGCAAGAATGGTTGTGATCGTAGAGTCAGATTCAGAAATATAGGTTCCTTCGAATAATTGTAACGGTTCCCCCACCCTTTCAAAGATGGAAGGTACATTAATCAGCTTTGAAATGTTCTCTGGACCTTCATAGATAAGCCCAGCCCGGATTACGCCTTGTGATTCAACAGGACAGAAAATCGAGTTCGCCCAAGAAATTTGTACCTTCTTTGAGACATCCGAAGTTGTATTCGCGTCCGTAATCGCAGCAGAAGAGATGATCGTTACGCCTCTTGTTCCAAGGATATTCATTAGATCTGTTTCGTCGAAGTTACCATAGAATGAACTCTTTTTTGTTATTTTCACGAGAAAACTAATGGCCTCTATGGCTTGATGATTAGCCGAAACGTAAATCTCATGTTTACTGGATTGTGGTTTCATTTTACGCATTTGATCATTATCGACAAGGAATACTGAAGAAATGCCTTCTATATTGGAGAGTTCTTCAATGCACTCAGCCGTATTGATACGGTTTCCTGCTAATACATTTCGCTCAGGGATAATCGCAATCGCCCCTACTTTGATACCAGGCAACTGATCGACTAACAGATCAATTAACATTGGACTCATCCCAGACCCTGTGCCACCATCGGTTGAAAAAGCCACTAAAAGAAGCTTGATGCTTTTAAAGGAACTGCTGACAAAATCAATAATCTCCTTATAGTTTTCTTGAAGCCCCCGTAATCCTAAGGAACGATCTTGACCTGCACCATTATACCCTGGGACAAAAAACTTTTTTTCTACCCGGGTGTTTACAACACCATCACGTTGATTCGTATTAATTAGAGCCGTTTGAAAATTCAGGGCTGATGCAATTTCCGCAATATTCCCACCTGCTTGACCTACGCCCAAGATTCCAATCGATTTCACCAAACACTCCCCCTTATAAGCTAAAAGCTGATCCTAGTTGAAAATTTAGGAGAAATTTTAAACCAAATCATTGATAAGGAAAATTAATCCTTATACCATTTTTACTATTTAGATGGGTAGATTATGACCAAAATCGGCTCCTGCCCTTTATATTAACCATATCTATTTTCATTGGCAGTGCTGGCCGAGACTATTGACCTAATCTTGAAAGCGTTGTTCTTCTACCTTTCATTTTACAATCTTTGATAAAATGCTTAGAATGGTCGATACGGAATACTAAACTTAGTTTAATAGTTAAAAGGAGTTTATTAAATGATTAATGTATTATTTGTCTGTTTGGGAAACATTTGCCGTTCACCAATGGCTGAGGGAGTGTTTCGTGATTTACTGAAAAAAGAAAATTTGTCTAGCAAAGTTAGCGTTGATTCAGCTGCTACAAGTTCTTGGCATATTGGTTCTCCTCCGCATAAAGGAACGCTTGCAATTTTTAAAAAATATAACATTTCAGCAGACGGTCTTGTCGGACGTCAATTAACAAAAGAAGACTTTGAACAGTTCGACTATATCTTTGGGATGGATGAGAGCAATGTAAAGAACATATTCGAGATAACAGGCAAACCTCAGCACCCAAATATCATTCGTCTGCTCGATTTAACAGAACATAAAAAAGATGTCCCTGATCCGTATTACACAGGAGATTTTGAAGAAACCTATCAGCTGATTTCAGATGGCTGTCGAGAATTGCTCGAAAAAATTCGTAACGAACAAAACTTAACCTAAATAATCCATAGCATTATTTCCTATCTTTTCATAATTCACATAGTAAATCACAGGGTATGAAATAATTATTGGAGGGTGTGTGAATTTTTTGTGATTTAGTACGTGGATTATGTTGCGATAACAGAGATTGTTGGATTTAATTTTAATGGGTAACTTTCACGGGAACGTAGACTCCTTCAGGATTAGTGGGGCTGAGGAGACCCCTTAGATGGAATGCTCCCCGCAACGCATCTAAATGAGGTTAACTTGGTTTTTTTGAAACATAAGAAGTCTTATCCTAAATTGAGTAACCAGTGATATTTAAAATAGGCGAAGATTTTTCGGTTAGACTGCAGAATAGAGCTCGGTTCGGGGTATATAAGCGGAGATTTTCCGATTAAGCAAAGCAAAAATACCCATTTTCACGTTTTTCGAGTCAATAGTCGGAATTTTTCCGTTTATTTAAGCTATTTTCAGTGCTATTTCCTAATTAAGAGAAATTTCTCCGCTTATTTATCAAACTCGCTTTTGCATCTAATGAGCTTGTACAACTTACGGGTGGTTTCGTGATAAAAAGAAAATATTAAAAAGGCATAGAGGTATCTCCATCTCTAAGCCTTTTTGACTATGAAATATACTGTGAAGGATGCTGTGAAGTTTATGTGATTTGCTATTTGATTTCGTCTGCGATTTACCGTTTTGCACCTCTTAAGTAAACATCATACCAATGCTATGGCCGGGGTTTTATTAACGTTTTTTCATCCACTTAATCGTTCGTGAATAGCAAAACACTAATACTACATAAATTAGTACAACTACCGCTGCGGTCCAGAGCCTTTCACTTAACGCACCGTCCGCGTACACAACTGGACCAAGCCCAAAGAACGTAACTAGTAAAAAGAGAATGATAAAAACCGCATGAGCTAAAAACTTCAAAATCCCACCTCCAAAAATGCTTCTTATATTATATGACACATTTCCTTCATTCGAGTTACAAAACTGGATTATCTAAATGATTGAAAAAAACCGGCCACATGAGTCCCACAAGGCCGGCTATAACAAATGAATTAGTATTTAATTAATGTGTACTTCTTTTTACCTCTTCTAATGATCGTAAATTGGCCGTCAATCCGGTCTGAATCCTCTAAAGTATAGGATGTATCTGTTACTCGTTCGCCGTTAACTAAAATTGCGCCATTCGCAATGTCTTCACGAGCTTGACGTTTGGATGAAGAAATCTTAGCAGTAACGAGCAAATCAACAAGATTGCTTTCACTCTCATTCCCAGCCTCAAAGGAAGGCACATCTTTAAAGCCCTGTTTAATTTCAGCAGCAGAAAGACTCCTTACATCCCCGCTGAATAATGCATGGGAAATCTTAATTGCCTGCTGTAATGAATCCTCCCCATGAATGAGGCGAGTCATTTCTTCAGCTAATACCTTTTGTGCTTGGCGAAGATGCGGTTCATCCTCAACTGATTTCGCCAATTTTTCAATTTCCTCATGTGAAAGGAAAGTAAAGAATTTTAGGTATTTAACAACATCGGCATCCGCAGTGTTAATCCAGAATTGGTAAAATTCATAAGGTGTTGTCTTTTCAGGATCTAACCATATCGCGCCGCTTTCGGATTTGCCGAATTTAGTACCGTCAGCCTTGGTGACAAGCGGAATTGTTAAACCAAATGCTTTCGAACCTTCAGGCTGCATTTTACGAATTAATTCCAATCCAGAGGTGATATTCCCCCACTGATCACTTCCACCAATTTGTAATTTACAATTGTGGTGCTGGTATAAGTGATTGAAATCCATTGCTTGAAGAATGGTATAAGTAAATTCAGTAAAAGAAATCCCTGAATCTAAGCGAGAGGCAATCGTATCCTTCGCAAGCATGTAGTTAACACCAATATGTTTACCGATATCACGTAAAAATGAAACAATGTCCATCGATCCTGCCCAGTCATAGTTATTTACCATAACTGCGCCATTATCACCCGAAAATGTAAAGATATTCTCTAACTGCTTTTTAATACCTGACACGTTGTCCTGAACTGTTTCCAGTGTTAAAAGCTTTCGTTCCTCACTTTTACCGCTTGGATCACCGATCAGCCCAGTCGCCCCTCCTACTAATACAATCGGACGATGACCATGCTTCTGAAAGCGGCGGAGTGTTAAAAAAGGGAGTAAATGACCGATGTGCATGCTGTCTGCTGTTGGGTCAACACCACAATAAAGTGAAATACTTTCTTTATTTAGTACATTTTTCATTCCTTCTTCATCTGTTTGCTGGTAAATAATTCCTCTCCAAGCTAAATCCTGTAACAATTCCATTTCATAACCTCCATTTATCAGTAGAAAATAAAAAAACGCCCCTGCAATAATTGCAGGGACGCATATATGCGCGGTACCACCCAGCTTGAGGAATAACTTCCTCCTACTCGAAAAAATAACGGTTTTTGACCGTTCTTTCGTTGCTTCTAGAGTCACGAAAGAAAGCTCCAGGATGTAATTCATTCTTCTATATGTATCAGCTCTCACCCACCGCTGACTCTCTAAAAACAGGGATAGAAGAATTACAGTTGATTCCCTTCAAAGCACTTATTATTTATTTTAAACTTATAGTTTTTTTATCATAATTTAGACCAACTGTCAAATTAAAACTGGAAAAATCAGAAAATGTAGAAGTTTGTCATACTACCTACCATCTATATGCTATAATATATGTGATTTTAGAAGAGGTGATTCTATGAATGATAAACTGCAGGCGTGGATGGAAAAATTGAAATCTGCTACTAATTTGTTTACCCATAAAGGAACAGTAAAAAGTGCCCGAATAACCTATCAAGTTTTTTGGAATCTTTTTCTCTTACTTATGACAGTCGTCATTCTTGGGGGAGCTTTTGCAACTGGTGTTGGCGCAGGCTATTTTGCCTCACTAGTTAAGGACGAGCCAGTCCGTTCATACGACAGTATGAAAAAAGATATTTATAATTATACAGAAACATCGGACTTATACTTTTCTAAGGATGTTTATCTTGGCAAGCTTCGTACCGATCTTGAACGCGAGGAAGTTAAGCTGGATCAAGTTTCAGATCACTTGGTTAAGGCAGTAATTGCAACGGAGGACGAATACTTCTATGAACATAAAGGAGTCGTACCGAAAGCTGTCTTTCGGGCAATGTTCCAGGAAGTAACGAATTCAGCCGTTCAATCGGGCGGAAGTACTTTAACACAGCAATTAATTAAGAACCAGATTTTAACAAATGAAGTTTCTTTTTCCAGGAAGGCAAATGAAATATTACTAGCACTTCGTCTAGAGAAATTTTTCTCTAAAAAAGAAATACTTGAAGCGTATTTAAACGTTTCAACCTTTGGAAGAAATTCTTCAGGAAGAAATATCGGCGGTGTTCAAGCGGCTGCAACGGGTATTTTTGGGACAAATGCACAAGATTTGAGCTTGCCGCAAGCTGCTTTTATAGCCGGATTACCACAAAGCCCCTTTGGATACACACCTTTCACTAGGGAGGGTGCAATAAAGAATAATCTTGAACCCGGGCTTACTCGAATGAAAACCGTTCTTAAAAGAATGTATGATGGTGGTTATATTGACCAAAAGCAGTATGCCGAAGCTTCATCATATGACATTACAAAGGACTTTATCGGTCCTAAGGACAATCCAACTGAAAAATATCCCTATCTTACAGTTGAAATTGAACAGAGGGCAATTGAAGTTCTTACCAAAGTATTAGCTAAAAATGATGGGTATAGTGAAAAGGATATAAAGAATGATGATAATCTTCTTTATAAATACAAAACATTAGCTAGCCAAAATTTACGACAAAATGGCTACGAAATTCATACAACCATTAACAAAGATATCTATGATGCCATGCAGAATGCTAAGGATAAATATGCTTCTTATGGTCCTGATAAACCAGAGCAAACAGTGGACCCAGAAACAGGGGAAAAAATTACGGTTATGGAACCTGTCGAAGTTGGAGCCATGTTAATTGAAAATAAGACAGGAAAAATCATCAGCTTTGTAGGCGGAAGAGATCATAAAAAACAGCAGCTTAATCATGCAACGAATGCAATCCGTCAAAATGGGTCAACAATGAAGCCGCTGCTTGTTTACGCTCCTGCGATTGACTTAGGCGTTGCTTCTCCAGGATCAGTCATGCCGGACGTAGCATTAAGACTGGCGCCAGGCTTAAATAGGCCATGGCCGCTTAACTACAGCCTAACATACAATGGATTGGTTTCCATGAGATATGCCCTTACATGGTCATATAACGTTCCAGCTGTTAAGTTATATAAGGATATCTTAAGTTATCGACCAGCAGAATATCTTGAAAAAATGGGCTTTACCTCGCTTACAAAAGGCGATTTCGAGCAGCTCGCCACTTCTATCGGCTCAATGGACAATGGGGTAACAGTCGAAGAAAACACGAATGCTTTTACAACCTTTGCCAATGGCGGGAAATTTATTGATGCTTATTTAATTGATAAGATTGTTGATAAGAATGGTGAGGTTGTCTATCAGCATAAAGTAGAACCTGTTGATGTATTTAAACCTCAGACAGCCTTTTTAACGCTCGATATGATGCGGGATGTCATGACCAAGGGGACTGCCGCTGGTGTAAATAGTCAATTAAAATTCAGGTCGGATTGGGCAGCAAAAACAGGTACTGGGGTTGATTTTTATGACTCGTGGTTTGTAGGCACAAATCCTTCTGTCACTTTTGGATTATGGATGGGCTACGATACCCCGAAATCATTAGATAAAAACTCCTATACACGAAGAACAAACAACTTAACAGCATTATTAATTAATGCTGCCTATGATATCGATCCGGAATTAGTCGATCCAAAAGAAAATTTCGAAATGCCAACAGGAATTGTGAAGCGTTCCTACTGTGCTGTGTCAGGACTACTCCCTTCAGCAGCGTGTTCGAATGCAGGCTTAGTTGAGAGTGATTACTTTAATGCCGAAGATGTACCAACAAAGGTAGATGACAGCTTAATTGCAGGTAACTTTGTCCAAATTGGTGATAAAAAGTATTTGGCTTTGGATTCTACTCCAGCTGAATTTTCCCAACGAGGACTTATCCTTAATCCGGAATTTATTGAACGGATGGTCGGAAAGAACTTTAATAATGCAAGTCAGTTGATACCTAAAAGAGCACGTTGGGCAAATATTCTCGTTCCTGATGCCAAAATGGTTGATAACGGAAAGCGTCCTGATAGTGTCATGTTAATAGCTTCAGGAAATAATTTAACTTGGGGCCCTTCTAATGACAAAGATGTTATTGGATACAGAGTTTATAAGGGCTCATCTAGGACAGCAAGTATTAAAAGTGGTTCCAAACTCACTTTGACTGCTACTGATGGCAGTTATTATGTAACCGCCGTAGATATTGCCGGAAACGAATCGGCACCATCTAATCGGATTGATATTGGAAATGTAGCTGAACCAGAAAATGTCACTGAATCTGAGTAAACATATAAAAGAGGAGCTTGGAAAATCCAAGCTCCTCTTATTTCTTTAACTTTTATATAGTTTAAAGTGATTCACTTTTTTTGTGATTTCTGATCGGATAAAGCGCTTTTTCTAGTGTTAGTAAATTTTTTTCTGTTATCTCTGCTTTTCTAGGAATTGGTGTAAACAAATTCTCCGGATCGTCCCATTCTTGCGGCAAAGCTACAGGCGCCTCCTTTTGCCAATATTCAACCCATTCCTTCGGTAAACTTCCATAACAGTTTGAGTTTTCAGTCATTTCAAACCAAATAAGTGACCATGCTCTTGGAACCACTCTCCAAATGTCATATCCTCCACCGCCAACAGCAATCCATTTACCGCCGCAATATTGGTGGGCAATTTCGTGGGCAAGCTTTGGTATTTCCCGATAGATTTTCATCGTTGCTGATAAATGTGTAAGTGGATCATAATAGTGAGAATCTGCCCCATTTTGTGTCAAAATGATATCAGGCTTAAAAAACTCAGCTACTTCCTTAAGCGAGTTAGAATAGGCATGCAACCATGATTCGTCTTCTGTAAATGCATCAACCGGGATATTAAAAGAATAACCATAGCCCTTGCCCTGGCCCCTCTCAGTCACATTTCCCGTTCCAGGAAACAAATATCTTCCTGTTTCATGAATCGAAAGAGTACAGACATTTGGATCATCATAAAAGGACCATTGAACACCATCTCCATGGTGGGCATCAGTATCAACATAGAGAACACGTGCATTGTATTTTTCCTGGAGATATTTAATAGCTACTGAGCTATCATTATAAATACAAAATCCCGATGCTTTCCCGCGAAAACCATGATGCAGCCCGCCTCCAAGGTGAAGTGCATGGAGTGCTCGTCCCGACATAACTTCATCAACTGCAGTTAATGTTCCGCCAACCAATAAAGAGCTTGCTTCATGCATGTTAGGAAAAATGGGGGTATCCTCTGTACCGATTCCGTAGCTTTCCGCAACTTCAGCTTGAAGCTGACCATATCCAGCCATCCTAACTGCATCAATATAACTGGGATCATGTATAAGACTTAGTTCTTCATCCGTAGCCATTCTTGGCGGTACCAAATTTTTACTATTTAAAGCATTTAGTTTTTGTAACAAATCTACTGTAAGCTTAAGCCGGAATTGATTAAAGGGGTGCTGACTGCTAAATTTATATTTCAGAAGATCCTCTGAATATATAAAGGAACAATGATCCGTCATTGGGAAACACCTGGCATATTCGGCCATAAGACATGATGGCCAGCTTGTTTAAGGTCTTGAATCAATGCAATAGGATTCATTGTTTGTACTCTAATGACAAGAATTTTAAATTGACTATCCTTTTTATCCGGGTATACTAGCACACTTAAAATATTGGCTTTCCGTTTTTTTATAATACTAGTAATGTCACTCAGCTTGCCCGCAAGATTTGGAACCCTTACCTCAATTTGTGAGCCAGGCTGATGGGCACCAGTCAACTCTACCAATGTCATTAACATATCTGTTTCAGTAACAATTCCGACCAGTTTCTGGTCATTTGTAATTGGAATACAACCGATTTTGTGTTCATAAAATACGGCTGCAATTTCTTCGACAAAATCCAATGGATGTCCTGTGATGACATCTTTTTTCATTATTGTTTCGACAGGTTTCTGTAAATCCTCAAGATGATCATTCGCACGAAAAATAGATGGTGCAGCATCTCTAATATCCGATAATGTCACAATTCCGACAAGTTGATTATCATTATTAATAACAGGTATGTGTCGGATATTTTTTGTTTCCATTACGTTCATAGCATCTGCAATCGAATCTGTTGGTGTTAGAGTTATGACCTCTGTCTTCATAATTTCTTCTACAATCATTAGATAACCCCCTCAATTTCCCAGTAAATCTCAGGTGCAAATTATATTAGTACATAAACCGGTTCATAAACCGAAGTCGGTCAAATCTTTGCACTGTTTCCATATCTACTCGCTTACCTATCCTTGCCATAAGACAGTTTGCTGGGTGGGAACATATTTCGGGATCATCGGTTGCATACCATTCAAGTCCGCCTGCATTCATCATTTTTTCCATGATTTTTCGATATTCCCAAACATTTAACCCAGTCCCCTTCAAATCCCAATGCCAATAATACTCTGTTGTAATAATAAGATAATCATCCATTGCCTCATCCATCATTGATACAATCAACAGGTTTTTTCCAGCGCCACATCCTCTAAACTGCGGAATCACTTCGATTGCACCCAACTCTATTAAATTATCCATCCTATCTTCAGACCATCGTTCGAGCGGATCCGGAAAAAGATAGGTAACATAGCCAACAATGGTATCGCGATGTCTAGCAATAATGATTCTTCCTTCTTCTAAATTGGCAATCCCTATTAGTGCCTGATGCTGTTGTGCCGGAGGTCGAAAGGCTGTCAGATGTTCATGGAATGAATAACTTGCTAGTTTATCTGAAGAAACGGGGCCCTCAATAATTAAGTCCCCATGCTGAGTTTTTAATTCATTTGCATTGTATGTCTTTTTGTGTGCCATTCCTTCACCACCCTGTAAATCATTCACGTATCAATTCTATTATACATAAATATTTATGAAATTTTGCTTCTTCACGAAATTTTCTGTTTTATTAAATAACACTTTACTATATGCTAGTGGATATAAAATTATTTTAAAATTGAGAATAGTTACTATTTATACTATAATTATCTCATATTAGCCAAGAGGGGGAAATTGAATGAGAGCGGAAACACTGCCAGTTATGCAAGGGGAGCATAATTTAGCAAATTATGAAGAAACGTACAAAAATTTTGATTGGAAAGAAACTGAAAAGGAATTCACATGGCATGAAACAGGCCTAGTTAATATGGCATATGAAGCCATTGATCGCCATGCCAAAACCTATCGGAAAAATAAAGTTGCACTTTATTATCGGGATAACTCAAGAAATGAAAAATATACCTTTAAAGAAATGAAAGAGCTTTCAAACCAAGCAGGGAATGTCTTAAAAACCTACGGTGATGTAGAAAAAGGTGATCGTGTTTTCATTTTTATGCCTAGGTCTCCTGAACTTTATTTTACTGTTCTAGGCGCGGTCAAGCTTGGCGCGATAGTTGGCCCATTATTTGAAGCCTTCATGGAAGGTGCAGTTAAGGATCGTTTAGAAAATAGCGGTGCCAAGGTACTCGTTACGACACCTGAATTATTAGAACGGGTGCCGGTTAATGAACTACCTGAATTAAAACACGTATTCCTCGTTGGCTCAGATGTCCAAGAACAAGGTCCGTATATCGACTTTTTGAAAAGATTCCAAGAGGCTAGTAAAGAGCTGCAAATTGAATGGGTTGACCGAACAGACGGACTCATCCTTCACTATACTTCAGGATCAACGGGCAAGCCAAAAGGGGTTTTGCATGTTCATAATGCAATGATTCAACAGTACCAGACAGCTAAATGGGTTTTGGACTTAAAAGAGGATGATGTTTACTGGTGTACTGCGGACCCTGGGTGGGTTACAGGGACATCATACGGTATTTTTGGTCCATGGTTAACGGGGACTTCCAACGTTATTATTGGGGGCCGTTTTAGCCCTGACAATTGGTATAGTATGATTGAAGACTTCGGCGTTACTGTTTGGTACAGTGCCCCAACAGCATTTAGGATGTTAATGGGTGCTGGAGACGAGCTTGTAAAAAAATATAATCTAAGCAGTCTTCGTCATGTATTAAGTGTAGGCGAGCCTCTAAACCCTGAAGTAGTAAAATGGGGTGCAAAGGTATTTAACCGCAGAATTCATGACAACTGGTGGATGACAGAAACAGGTGCACAGTTAATTAGTAATTATCCATGCATGGTGATTAAACCTGGTTCAATGGGGAAACCAATTCCAGGCGTTGAAGCAGCGATTATCGATGATCAAGGTCAGGAGCTGCCTCCGTACCGAATGGGTAATCTTGCAATTAAAAGAGGTTGGCCTTCAATGATGCATACCATTTGGAAAAACCCTGAAAAGTATGAATCATACTTTATGCCAAGCGGCTGGTATTTTTCAGGCGATTCTGCTTATATGGATGAAGATGGCTATTTCTGGTTCCAGGGACGCGTGGATGATGTTATCATGACCTCTGGTGAGCGTGTAGGGCCATTTGAAGTAGAAAGTAAGCTTGTGGAACATCCTGCTATTGCTGAGGCGGGGGTAATTGGAAAACCTGACCCAGTACGCGGAGAAATCATCAAAGCCTTTATTTCACTAAGAGATGGATATGTGGCAACAGATGAACTTAAAGAAGAAATTAGAGTTTTTGTAAAGAAGGGACTTTCGGCCCACGCTGCACCAAGAGAAATTGATTTCCGTGATAAGCTGCCAAAAACAAGAAGCGGAAAAATTATGAGACGCGTCTTAAAAGCTTGGGAACTCAACTTACCTGCAGGTGACCTTTCAACCATGGAGGATTAACAACTAAAAAAAGCCGTAACTAAAAATATTGTTACGGCTTTTTGATTAAATTACTTTGTAGATTGACGGTGTTCGATACGGTGTGGAAGAACGACAATTTGCTCGTCTACTTCTTCTTTATTCATTAATTTTGTAAGTAAGCGCATGGACACAGCACCAAGATCGTATAAAGGCTGAACAATGGTTGTCAATTGAGGACGAACCATGAGCGAAAGCCTAGTGTTGTCAGATGTGATTACCTCAAAATCCTCTGGAATACTATATCCTTTATCCTCGGCACCATGAACAACACCCAGCGCCATTTCATCAGACCCCACTAGGATAGCTGTGGGCTTATAAGAGGCTTCTAATAATTTATCAAAGGCTTCTAATCCAGAATCATAGGTATAGTCGCCTTCTATTACTAGTTCCTCATTAAAAGGTATATTTGCTTCTTGTAAAGCAGTTTTGTACCCTTTTAAGCTCTTTTCAGCATTTTTTGGTTCATGAAGCGGTCCAACGACAAAAGCAATATGTTGATGACCTCTTTCAATAAATTCTTTAATTGCCTCATATGCTGCCTGTTGATAATCAATATTCACCGAGGGAATTGTTTCCGATGCTTCAATTGAGCCTGCAAGAACAATCGGAACTGGTGATTTTTCAAATTCGGACACAAGCTCATCAGTAATATTGCCACCCATAAATACAAGACCATCCACTTGTTTCCCTAACATTGTATTCAACAAGCGTAATTCTTTATCATGATTCTGGTCAGAGTTGCTCAATATTATATTGTATTTGTACATTGTAGCAATATCTTCAATTCCACGAGCTAATTCCGCAAAAAAGATATTAGAAATATCAGGAATAATGACCCCAACAGTTGTAG
Organism: Neobacillus sp. FSL H8-0543; assembly: GCF_038592905.1. Taxonomy (GTDB): domain Bacteria; phylum Bacillota; class Bacilli; order Bacillales; family Cytobacillaceae; genus Neobacillus. The sequence continues at coordinate 1,156,216 of NZ_CP151943.1, forward strand.
TCTTTTTACTTGCTAATCCTCTTGCAACAGCATTCGGACGATAGCCTAATCTTTCAATAACTTCTAAAACCTTTTTTCGTGTCACCGGTTTCACATTTGGATTTCCATTCACGACACGCGAAACAGTTGCCATTGACACATTGGCCTCACGGGCAACATCATAAATTGTTATATTCACGTTTTAACACACTCCCTAAAAACGATACGTATTTTACTTATTTTACATCAGCATTTAAAAACTAGTCATTTTTTCTTTATTCTATTTGTGATAAAGTATACAATCTTGTTTATGTATTTAATCATACGACAATAATATTAAAGCCGCAATTGCATTTGTCCATATATTTATTATATTTTTTACAATTTAGCGAAAAAAAACCTCCCGAATTGAACTACAGAAGGTTTTTTTTCGTTAAATATTAATTTCGAACGTAGTTCGACGCTAGTAATTGATTATAGAATGCATCAAATTGATTAAGGTCCATTTGCTGTTGTGCGTCTGAAAGGGCCACTGCCGGGTCAGGATGAACTTCAGCCATTACACCATCTGCACCAATTGCAAGTGCTGCTTTAGCAGCTGGGAGAAGCAAATCTCTTCGGCCAGTTGAGTGAGTTACGTCAACAAACACTGGTAAATGCGTTTCTTGTTTTAGAATCGGAACAGCAGAAATATCTAGTGTATTTCTAGTTGCCCGTTCGTACGTTCTAATTCCTCGTTCACAAAGAATAATTTGTCCATTTCCTTGTGCCATAATGTACTCTGCTGCATTTATAAACTCTTCAATTGTTGCAGCTATCCCTCTTTTCAACAAGACAGGCTTGTTAACTGCACCTGCAGCTTTTAACAATTCAAAGTTTTGCATGTTACGAGCCCCAATTTGAATGACATCAATATAATCCATCGCCATTTCAATGTCAGCAGGATTAACGATCTCACTGATTACTGCCATATCGTATTCATCTGCAACACGTTTTAAAATTTTCAATCCTTCCACACCTAAACCTTGGAAATCATAAGGTGATGTTCGTGGCTTGTAGGCTCCGCCACGAAGAAGTTTTAGGCCCTTTTCTTTCATTGCTTTTGCCACGGTAGCTACTTGTTCATAGGATTCAACTGCACAAGGGCCGAAAACGAAGTGAGGTTTTCCATCACCAACCTCTTCACCCTTTAAGGTAACAATCGTATTTTCTTGTTTCTTCTTCCTTGAAACAAGCAATGCCTTACTATGATCATCTTTTTGCAGATCTAATCCTGCCTTGAAGATTTCCTTAAATATGTGATCAATTGTTGAGTTTTCAAAAGGTCCATCATTATGCTCTTTAATTTTATCAAGCATTGTTCTCTCCCGGACGGGATCGTATCTGAATACCCCTTGATTTTCTTTCGCTTTTCCAATCTCTTGAACTAGTCCTGCCCGTTCATTTATTAGTCTCAACAGTTCCAAGTTTAATTCATCGACACGTGTTCTCAATTGATCCAATTCATTTTTTCCCATATCTTTCATCCCCGTCCTTTCATTCACTAGGTAGTAAATATTTCCATTACGTATAGCTAGCAACTATAAATTGTTTAAACATTAAAATAATTAGGCTTATTATAGCGGATATATATTTTTTTGTCACGACTTTTTTCTTTAATAATTAAACGCTTTTAAGCACTAAAGCATTTTATGTTATATTCAATGAAATGTACCTACCTATTATCAGTAAAAGTACTTGCCAATGAACGTTTAGTTATCTTCCAGTGCGAGGCATTCCAAAGCGGGTTCCCATTTGCAAACAGGATAGCTTGTGGTGATTCATGCTTAATTTGGAATTTCTCAGCGATCGCATCAGATAATGGGCGGGAATCCTGTACGGCCAAGTAATAAGTGGGAACTTCTTGGTTCTCATCAGCAAATTTCTGATATTCCTGATAGGCTGCATGACTAATCGGACACGTTAAACTGTGTTTTAATAAAAAAAACTTTTCTTCTTTATTTAATAGTTCTTCTAATTGTTCAAGTGTATCCATTTTATTTAACATTATTTTACCTCCAATAAAAATAAACGGTGAAGTAATTCTATCACTTCACCGTTTCTCTTACAAATAATCAGTATCCTATTTAAACTTGACCTGTTGATTAGAGCTCCAGGCACTTCGCTTTCCGCGGGCGTGCCGGGGAGCCTCCTCGGCGCTTAAGCGCCTGTGGGGTCTCCCCAGCCCCGTACTCCCGCAGGACATTGAATAGGCTTCCTTGAATATTCACCGCACGAAGGAAATGCGATAGCATTTTCGAGGAGTTCTTCGTGCCTTCCGCTCCAATCAACAGAGTTTGAAAAAGCAACTATGTTAACTACAAACATTCCTGTTCTTAAAGTGTTACTTTTTTTTCCTCTTCTTCGAATGCCTTTTTTGCTTCTTCTAGTTTTTGAGTAATATCTAGAGTGTCGGCTTTTTTATTGTCTGATTTCACTTCACTAGATCCTATTGGGATATAGGTTATTTCCTCTAGAAGATCATCTGCCTCTTTCTTTTTGTTCATTAGCTGAATAGTCTTTTCTTTTATTGTGCCTGCTTGATTATTAATAGTACTGCGAATCTCTTGTCCTGATTTTGGCGCTAAGAGCATTGCTACAGCTGCACCAACTACTCCGCCAATTAAGGCACCTAACAAAAAGCTGCTTGAAGAGTCCTCACTATTTCTCTGGCTATTTTCTTTTGATACATAATCCTTACTCATTTAGTATTACCTCCCTTTTAAAAATAAAAAAATTATCTTGATCGAACTCTTTGGATTTTCTCTGTAGGTACTTCACTTTTTGGTTGCTTTCTTTCAGTCCACTTGTCTTTTAGTTCGAGGATTACATTGCTCCATTGGACAATTTGAGATACCTTTTCTTTATTTTGTTCCACTTGAATATCAAATGAACTAGTTAAATTCTTTAGCGTTCCATTAAATTTACTTACTGTTGTCCCAACGTCCTTAACCGCATCGACGACGCTAGTTAATCTTTCTGATTTATCTTGAATGTCATCTGCTAAAGCATTGGTTTTTTGTAAGAGTTCCGTGGTTTCTTTTGTGACGCCGTCTAATTGTTTTTCTAATCCCACTAATGTTGTTGAGACGCTCGAAAGAGTCCCTTCTAATGCCTTAAGTGTTTTTGCTAAATAAATGACAAGTACCATAAACGCGACCGCAATTAATGCGATGCTCAAGTATAGAATAATTTCCATTTACGTTTTTACCTCCGCCTGTATACTACCATTATGTATTACCTATCCAATGATGTGTTAAACCCTTGAATCATTTCTTTAATTACTTCAAGACAATTGTCTCATTTTCCTGCTATGGTTTACAATTGATTTAGGTTCAAAAGTGAATATTTATCAACTTTCGCTTAAAAAAGGTACAATAGAAATGTATTTTTACATTTTTGGGAGGCGTTTTTGAATGAAAGATCCGCGTATTGGCACATTAGCAAAAAATTTAATTAATTATTCACTTCAATTACAAAAAGGAGAAAAGGTACTAATCGAAAACTTTGGCCTGCAGCGCGAGCTGGTTACTGCCCTCGTTAAAGAAGCCTATCTTGCAGGTGGTTACCCTTTTGTTTCTATCAAGGATCATCAGGTGGACCGTTCCTTACTTCTGGGTGCCCAAGAAGAGCAATTCAATATGATTGCAGACTTTGAAGCAAATGTTATGAGCAAAATGGATGCATACATAGGTCTCCGTTCTGGTGAAAACATCAATGAACAAGCGGATGTACCAGATGATAAAATGAAAATTCATGGCAATACGGTAGGTAAAAAGGTCCATCGTGATATTCGAGTGCCGAAAACAAAGTGGGTTGTCCTTCGCTACCCAACATCAAATATGGCTCAATTAGCAAAAATGAGTACAGAAGCATTCGAAAATTTCTATTTTGATGTTTGTAATTTAGATTACGGTAAAATGGATAAAGCAATGGACAGTCTTGCTGAATTAATGAATCGTACGGACAAGGTACGTATTACAGGACCTGGAACAGACCTTAGCTTCTCGATTAAGGATATTCCCGCTATTAAGTGTGCTGGACGCTTAAACATACCTGATGGTGAGGTTTATACCGCTCCCGTCCGTGATTCAGTTAACGGTGTGGTTACTTACAATACGCCTTCACCCTACCAAGGCTTTACCTTTGAAAATGTGAAGCTAACTTTTAAGGACGGTAAAATTGTCGAGGCAGAGTCCAATGATTCTGACCGCATCAATAAGATTTTTGATACGGATGAAGGGGCACGGTATGTGGGGGAATTTGCAATTGGCGTTAACCCATTTATCTTAACACCAATGCAGGATATCCTTTTTGATGAAAAAATCGCAGGCAGCTTCCACTTTACTCCAGGTCAGGCCTATGATAATGCGTATAACGGCAACAATTCTAATATTCATTGGGATATGGTAAATATTCAGCGTCCTGAATATGGCGGAGGAGAAATCTACTTCGATGATGTGCTCATTCGCAAAGACGGACTCTTCGTCATTCCTGAATTAGAAGGTCTGAACCCAGAAAATTTAAAATAAAAGAAAAGGATGCCAGCGACTAAGCTGGCATCCTTGTTTTATAATGTTAATTGTTTTTCGTAAGACTCTTGGAATTTTTGGATATCCCCAGCGCCCATAAAGACAATTACACTGTCTTTATGTTTTTCAAGCAGTGCTGTGTTTTCTTCTAAGAGAACTTCTGATCCTTCAATTCTTGATTGTAAATCCTGAATCGTGAGCTTGCCATGATTTTCTCTAGCTGATCCAAAAATTTCGCATAAGTATGTCTTATCAGCAAGCCGCAAACTCTTAGCAAAATCCTCCAGGAAGGCTTGCGTGCGGGAAAACGTATGCGGTTGGAACACGGCAACAATTTCTCGATCAGGATATTTTTGATTAGCCGCATCGATAGTTGCTTTAATTTCTGTTGGATGATGTGCATAATCATCAATCAGGATTTGCGATCCAATTCTTTTTTCTGAAAATCTCCGTTTTACACCTTGGAACGAGCTTAACAGTGCTTTAACAATTAATACATCTATCGTTTCGTAATGGCATATCCCAATTACAGCTAACGCATTTAACACGCTATGTTCACCAAACGTAGGAATGGTAAATGTGTCATAAAAAGTATTGCGAATAAAAACATCAAAGCTCGTGCCACTTGTTGTTTTAACAAGATTTTTGGCTTGATAGTCATTTTCTTCACCAAATCCGTAAAACAAAACAGGAACCTTTGCCTGGATTTTTTGCAGCTGTCCGTCATCACCATAGGCAAATATGCCCTTTTTCACTTGAACAGCCATTTCTTGAAAAGCTGAAAATACGTCATCAATATTGGCAAAATAATCGGGATGGTCAAAATCAATATTTGTCATAATTGCATAGTCAGGGAAATAGGACAAAAAATGCCTTCTATATTCGCATGCCTCAAAAACAAAATACTTAGCGTCTTCTTCACCTTTACCTGTACCGTCACCAATTAAAAAGGATGTAGGCTTAGCTCCTTTTATGACATGGGCAAGCAAACCAGTTGTTGATGTTTTACCGTGTGCACCTGTAACGGCAACACTCGTAAAGTTTTGCATAAAATCGCCCAAAAATCTATGGTACCGAACAATTGGAAGCCCGAGCTTCATTGCCTCTTGAATTTCTTCATGTGTATCAGGAAAAGCATTACCTGCAATAATTGTCATTCCCGGCTCAATATTTTCTTTTTGAAAGGGAAGTATTTTTATTCCTGATTCTTCAAGGGCCAGTTGAGTAAAAAAGTGCTTTTCGACATCGGAGCCTTGCACCTCAAATTTCATATCATGCAGAACTTGTGCCAATGCACTCATTCCTGACCCCTTTATACCCACAAAATGGTAAATAGTCATATAAAGAACCTCCAACCAACGTCTATATGTAAAACAGTATATGACATGTAATTTGAATTGCTAATTTGAACAAAAACAATAATAACGTATTATAACATTGTTTATTGATAAAAACTAATTAGATTTCTCTGTACATTATATTATTTGTTGATGTAAACAAAGAATACTAAAGATCAAATATTTGTGCCAGTTTATTGAATGGACTCCAAATCTGCTTCTGTAACTAATACATCGCGAGGCTTACTTCCATTTGCACTGGTAATAAAACCATTTGTTTCAAGAATATCCATTAATCTTGCTGCACGGTTATATCCAATTTTAAACCTGCGCTGCAGGCTTGATGTTGATGCATGACCTTGTTCGATAATAAATTCACAGGCTTCATAAAAAAGTTCATCCTCATCTTCGGTTACTTGTGACTTTTTTAATAGTTCCTCTTGTTCAAACAAGTACTGAGGCTCTTGCTGCTCTCTTACATGTGCGACAACCAGATCAATTTCTTCATCTGAGACAAACGTTCCTTGAAGCCTCACAGGCTTGGATGAGCCATTTTCCAAAAATAGCATATCGCCGCGTCCCAATAATTTTTCGGCACCAGCAATATCAATGATTGTTCGTGAATCTACTTGTGAAGATACTGAAAAGGCAATACGAGTTGGGATATTTGCTTTAATTAATCCAGTTATAACATCAACAGACGGTCTTTGAGTTGCGACAATTAAATGAATTCCGCATGCTCTTGCTTTTTGTGCAATTCTGCAAATCGCTTCTTCCACATCCGCAGGGGACATCATCATTAAGTCGGCTAATTCATCAATGACAATTACCATGTAAGGAAGTTTATCAGAATACCGCTTATGCTTCATTGCCAATTCATTAAAGCCGCTAATATTACGGACACCTGTATGGGCAAATAATTCATAGCGCCTTTCCATTTCCTCCACTGCCCATTTTAATGCAGCCGTTGCAGCCTTTACATCGGTAATAACTGGGCTCACCAGATGCGGAATTCGGTTATATGGTGCAAGCTCAACCATTTTAGGGTCAATCAGCAGGAGCTTTAAATCCTCTGGACTAGCTTTGTATAATAAACTAACTAAAATTGTATTAATACAAACACTTTTTCCTGATCCAGTAGCACCGGCGATTAGTCCGTGCGGCATCTTATTTAGCTCAGTCACAATCGGTTTTCCGGATATATCTAATCCTAATATTGCTGTTAATGGTGAGGTTGAATCACGGAACACGGTGCTTTGAATAATTTCATTTATTAACACAGGACGTGATTTTTGATTTGGCACCTCGATACCAATCGTATGTTTACCTGGAATAGGAGCCTCGATACGTATATCCCTTGCTGCAAGACTTAATTTGATATCATCACTTAGATTGGTTATTTTGTTCACCTTTACACCAGGTTCAGGCTGCACTTCAAAGCGAGTAACCGCTGGCCCCTGGGTAACATTAACCACCTTTGCCCCAACATTAAAATTGGTTAAGGTTTGATTCAAAAGCTCCTCTTGATAGGAAATCCACTCTGTATCCATTTCCACTAATACAGGTTGGGCAAGTAGGCTTGGGCCTGGAAATTCATATGAAACAGAATCGTGAGAAATAGGTTCCTCTTTCGGCTCTTCACTTTTTCGAGTGGGTTCAGTTACAATTTCATACGGCATATTTTCCTGCTGGGGATGCTTTTTTGATATTTCACCCTGAACATTTTCAGTTTGGACAAATTTTACTGTGTTTTCAATTTGAACCTTTTCAATTGGAACCATCTCTTCCACCTGTTCCAATTGAAAATCATTATTTTCAGAAAGGATATCTGCAAGCTTATCAAGCAGGACAGGTTCTTTCTGTTCTAATTTCCTTTTTCTTTTACTCTCTTCCCATTTTAGCTTATCCTGCTTCAGCATCATCACATTAAAAGGAATATGTGATGGTTTTGCTTTAGGCACCTCAGGCTGTTCCTCCACCGTGTCTTCGTAATGCTCCTTTGTAGCTATTTCTATTTCAAGCGTGGTTGGTTCAGGTTCTGCTACAAGGGTTACTTTCTTTTCTTGAATAGCATTGACACTCGTTAACAATGTCGCTTCATCCATGTGATCGCTAGAAAAAGTTACCTCTAAGTCTGATGGCTCATTTTCAATTATGGGTACATCTGAAACCAACTGTTCTTTAAAGTCTTCGACTAAAAAATGGCTTAATTCATGCTCAATTACGGAATTATTCTCTTGGCTCTGAGGCCGTTTAAAACCAAAAACAGGTGAAGGAATTTCCGTCAGCTGAAAGGGTCCCGTTCTTTTCGGAACATTCTCCAGTCGCTTTTTAGGCTGTTCCTTTTTAACTGTTTCACCTTCCATTATACTAAGATTAGATTTCTCCGTTTGGCTTTCTACCCTCTTTTTACGATTCCTTTTTTCTTTTTCCCCTAATGAAACCTGTGAGTTTACTGGATAGGACAGTTTTGCTTTTGGGTATTGATACGAAATTTTTGTATTTAAATCCTTCCCATTTTCATTTAGTGTATATGAATGTGATGCAACCTTTTTATCACTATGTATGTTAACACCAAAAGATTCATCATCTTCATTATCTTTAATAAACCTTTGTAAAAAACTTTGGATCCAATTCAAAACTATCACTCTTTCTCATTCTTCTCTTATTCTATTTTAACAGGATATATAAATATTTCGACAAAAAACAATAAGAATGAGTCGAATTATTATTCTATTTCCTTTTATTTCAATTTTAGAATGAAAAAAAGACCACTTATGTGATCTCCACTCATTCAGACCTCTTATTTTTCCCTAAAATAAATATTGGCTCTAATTCACCATTTTCATATAAAAATGACAACGCCGTTATAGGCACTCGTCCACTGGCAAAGAAACTCATAGCCATTTGGGCTAATACATCATAACCGGTATTGTTTTGGATATCAGCAATAATCAAAACATCCTGATGGGGCACGGCAAGAACCATCGTCCCTGTGATTTTCTTTTGCATTTCACTCAAGAATCCTTTATTTAAGATTCTGCTGGCATCGTATCCATCATTCTTGTTCAAGAAATAAAAAGTATTTCCAGCCACTTGATCCTCTTTTAATGCCGTGCCAAGAGACCTAACGTTAAAAAGGGCGATTTCCCTGATACGGCTAGCCTGCCACCCTTCTTTTTCCATAATTCTAGAATCAATTAAGCGATAAGTCTTCCCCATATCATATGCATAATAAATTTTCGTTTCTGCCGTATGGTCGTCAATTAGAAATGGAACACCCTCTTCCGCTTCCGCAGGAAAAGAAGCGGAACGAATGACAGGAAAAATCTTTTTCTCGTGGTCTGTTAACTGGACAGTGTCTTCCATGGCACGAAGACCTTCTTCGACATAATAAACCACTTCATCAATAGCCTTTTCATTTTCAGTATGCCACTTGGCAACAATACCTGAGAGTGATACAGTTATTCCCTTGCCGACTTTTTTACTTTCGACCCGAAGTTGATCCTTGTCACGATCATATGTAAATTTCCTATCAGCTGTTGCTAAACGGGATTCTAATTCTTTCCTCATATTCTTACTATCCATTTTCATACATTACCCCTCCAAAACACGCGTTTCCCTTTTCATTGTACATGAAAATGCCCCCATCTCAAAAAATGACGGAGGCTTTCTCGCAGATTATTTTAGATCTGTAATAAACTTTTCGATTTCCTCTTGCGTCTTCCTGTCCTTACTAACAAATCGGCCAAGTTCTTTTCCTTTATCGAATCCGATAAAGCTTGGTATTCCGAACACATCTAATTGCTGACATAGCTCAATAAATTGATCTCTGTCAATATGAACAAAAGTAAATTCATTAAATTTTTCTTCTATTTCTGGAAGCACAGGTTCAATTACCCGGCAATCTGGGCACCAATTTGCTGAAAACATTAGTATCGTTTTACCATCACTTATGAGTTGCTCGTATTGTTCAATGGATTCTAGATTTATCAATTTATAGCCTCCTAAAATTTATTATTATTTATCATTTTCTACTGAGTTTACAATTTGAGTCATAACTTTTGCTTCTGTATTCATGCTTCCAGTTTTGACTTGTGTTGTAATTTTAGTTCCGCCTACACCAATTGTAAGTTCGTTCATATCTTTTTCAAGACGCTTAATTATTATAAATCCTAGTCGATCATTTTTCTTAAATTGTTCATTTACATCTAATTCATCGAATAGTGCAACTGTTGCTGTGTATACTACGTCACTTGCTGGATCTTCTTGCGGGTTATTGAAAAGGATATATGTTTTAGAACCGTTTTTTAAGATTATATTATTCGGTGATTCATCTTTTATTTCATAACCAAAAGGTAAATAGAAATTCATGTTCTCACTTTTTTTATTCGCCTCTTTGGCTTGCTCATCAAAAGTTTCTTTAACTGATTTAATCGTTTCTTTACTCTCTGAATCAAAAGAAGCTTTTCCACAGGCACTAAGAATTGAAATTGATATGATTAGTATAAATAAAGTTTTGAAAAATTTCAGCGTTTTCGCCTCCTTTTTATGACATTAGTCCTATTATTATGATACCTTCCTTAATATTCAATAGACAAGTCTTTTGTCGATAATTGCTGTCGAAAAGTTTTATTGTAATGTTTTGTTTACAAGGCTGTTGATTGGAGCTTCAGGCGCTTCGCTTTCCGCAGGAGGTCCGGGGAGCCTCCTCGGCGCTAAAGCGCCTGTGGGGTCTCCCCTGTCCCTTACTCCTGCAGGAGTCTCGCGCCTTCCGCTCCAATCAACAAGTTATATAAATCACCATGACCTTTAATTAAACCTTTCGTAGTTGCTAGTTTTCTGCAGCATTCCTGTAATAATATTGTCCGATTAAAAGGTTCATGATATGTGCGAACATTTCCGCTCTGTTTATTAGACCATTGGTAAATATTCCAACTGCTCCTTCGTTCTTGCGGACATTTTTCTTTTTTGCATAATCTTCCATAACTGGACCAAGCTCTTCCCCTGCTCTCAACCTGCCTGCGATAGCCTCTGGCAACAGAAACCTTGCACCCCCAGCGATAATTGGCTCGTTATCGATTGAAACAAGTGCTCCCCAGTTGCATAATAACAGCCCATGGTCAGATTCTTGAACACCGCCCTCTAGTCCAATTCCAATATCACCCTGTCCCTTTTGCAGAGCCCCTTTGGCTCGATTAATCGCCCCTTTAATCGTTTCATCATCTGAGAAGGGCTGTTCACTTACACCCGAGGGAATATCTAATGAAATAAACTGTGAGGGCTGGAAATGAAAGCCTTGTTTCACTGCAGCAACCTTAGCTGGATTCGTCGAACCTATAACTATTTTCATTTTCTATCTCCTTATTATAATAGAGTAGGTTGTGTCAAAGCACATTGTTGATTTTGCTAACACTGTTGATTGGAGCGGAAGGCACGAGACTCCAGCGGGAACACGAGCACTGTGAGACCCCACAGGAAGGAACGACCGAGGAGGCTCACAGGCGAGCCCTCGGAAAGCTAAGTGCCTGGAGCTCCAATCAACAGACTATTTTAATACAACTTAAAGTAAAAAGAGGCATGAACCATGCCTCTTTAAGAAAATTAACTGTTTGCCTTGATGGTGTCTACGGTTGTTTGATCGCAAGCCTTTACAAGCCTTACTATTAATTCTTTAGCAGCTGCATAATCATCAATATGGACAATTGAAGCATGTGTATGAATATAACGTGAACAAATACCGATTACTGCACTTGGAACTCCTTCATTCGATTGATGAACTCTTCCGGCATCTGTCCCTCCTTGAGAGACAAAATATTGATACGGTATTTTGTGAGTTTCCGCTGTATCAAGAACAAATTCTCTCATCCCTCGATGTGTTACCATCGACCTGTCTAGAATTCGCAGCAAAGCACCCTTTCCAAGTTGACCAAATTCTGTTTTACTTCCTGACATATCATTGGCCGGACTAGCGTCAAGGGCAAAGAAGAGGTCAGGATTAATCATATTGGCAGCCGTTTGGGCACCGCGTAGTCCTACTTCCTCTTGTACCGTTGCACCAGAATAAAGCGTGTTTGGCAAGGTGAAATCCTTTACTTCTTGGAGCAATTCTATCGCAAGCCCACAACCATAGCGATTATCCCAAGCCTTTGCAAGTATTTTCTTTTCATTTGCCATTGGAGTAAATGGACAAATTGGTAGAATAGATTGCCCTGGCTTAATGCCAATTCGTTTAGCATCCTCCACATCATCTGCACCAATATCAATCAGCATATTTTTTATTTCCATTGGTTTATTCTTTTTCGCCTCATCTAATAAATGCGGAGGGATTGAACCCACCACACCAATAACTGGTCCATTGTCCGTCATAACTTGTACACGCTGTGCCAATAAGACTTGGCTCCACCAGCCACCTAGTGTTTGAAAACGAAGCATACCATTGTCTGTAATACCTGTAACCATGAAACCAACTTCATCCATATGACCAGCCACCATAATTGTTGGTCCAGTTCCATTCCCTTTTTTCACACCAAAAATGCTGCCCAGTTTGTCCTGGACAATTTCATCAGCATATTGAGACAGTTGTTCTTTCATATATTTTCTTACTAAATGCTCATTCCCAGGAGCACCAGGAAGTTCAGTTAAGGTTTTAAACATGGCTAAAGTTTGTTCATTCAAAGTTATTTCCTCCTCGTTTGTTTCTTCAAATATGTATGTATATTCATTATTCTACTGGAATTATTGGTTCCTTACCATAAATTAATTGTCTGATTATTTTATTATGTTCTTATCGATAATTGCGATATACTGATAATAAGCTAAATTATATAATGGAGGTGTCTTATGAACTGGAAATCCTTTTTCCTCGGAGCAACAGTCGGTGTCATTAGCGGCTATGCAGTTAAGGAAATTATTTCACAAAAAGCATATGTATCACCTGAAAAAGTATTAGAATATGTAAAAAAACAATTTGATCAAAATGGACCGATTAGTGGTTCGTGGATACATATGAAAGCGGAACCCTATGAAAAACAGCAAATTCAATATCAAGTTTTTAAAGGCGGTATCTCTAAAAACAATAATGGCTTACATGAGCAATTTGAATTTATTGCTGATGCTTCTACAGGAACCCTTTTGGACGTGAAATCAATTACTCCCGAGCTAATAGAAGAACGTTAAGAAGGGAGCCGTATCAACATAGATACGGCCTTTTCTCTATACTTTCCCCTCTTTTTCACGCTTTATGCTTTTGGTAATCTGACCATCTGCCCCCCATTTTACCGCTCGATAAAAAGCATCGTGATAAAAAGTGAACCAGGCATCATTTTGGATCGCATAGGGAATCCATTTTTCCTTTGCTGCAATTGAATCCATTGGATAATCATCGTACGCCATGACCCATAAGCTATTTTGATGGGCATGTGTCGGCATGATATCTGCCATATGAACTGCCATCTCGCCACCATCTTCAATGATCACAATCGAATGGCCATTACTATGCCCGCCAGTGTGAACCATCGATATCGCGTCTAAGCTCCACTTTTCATCAAATGTAAAGACCTGATTTTCAATAGCTTCCCAATTTTCCTTATAATACGTACTTTTTGATCGGATATTTGGATTTCTCATCTCATCCCATTCGATTTTTGAAGTGACAATCTTTGCATTGGGAAATATCGATATATAATTGTCGCCATTTCGTTTGGTCAGCCCGCCAACATGGTCATTATGCAAATGTGTCATCAGAACATAATCGATCTCTTTCGGTTTTATCCCTAAGCAATTCAGAGATTCTTCCACATTTGATTCAGCCGATACTCCAAAATTCCTTAATTGTTTTTCCGAGAGTTTCCCCCTGCCAAGTCCCGCTTCCACTAGAATATTTTTACCATCCATTTGAATCAGAATTGGATCTGTCGGTAATTCTATCTGGTTCTTTTCATTAGCTGGATACTTTCTTGACCATAAAGGTTTCGGAACAACGCCAAACATTGCCCCGCCGTCTAAATTAGTTATCCCTCCAGATAACCACGTTAATTGAACACTGCCTATTTTTAAAGTTTCCATTTTCTCCCCCCACGTCCTATTTTTCTATATTTTAACACAATTGAAAAAAGACAGCTCCCAAAAAGGAACTGTCCTAAAATTAGTTTTGATATTTTACTTCACAACGGTATATTCGATTTCCCATTTCAGAAAATTTTTGTTCATATTCTGTCATAATATTTCCCTCAAAATCAGCTTTGTGAAGGTCAAGACTGAGATAGGTTAATAATAATCCATAAGCAGAAAAACTCTTTAATGAGTATTCAAACAATCCCTGATTATCTGTCTTAAAGTGAATTTCGCCCTTATCAATCATAATGTCTTCATATGACTTTAAATAGTCCTTATAGGTTAAGCGGCGTTTCTCATGACGGGACTTTGGCCATGGATCTGAAAAATTGAGATAAACCCTGTCCACATCATTTTTTGTAAAATATTTATCTAATTCATCAGCATTTACATTTAAAAGTCTCAAATTAGGTAAATCGGCTTCAATTAACAAGTCCAAAGCAATGACAATGACGCTATCATATTTTTCAATACCAATATAGTTGATATCTGGATTTGCCTTTGCCATTTCGGTAACAAAACGGCCCTTTCCAGTTCCAACTTCAATATGGATCGGTTGATTATTATTAAAAACTTCCAGCCATTTTCCTTTATGCAATTCGGGATTGGCTACGATATATTGTGGATGCTGGTCAATCTTTTCCTTTGCCCACGGTTTATTTCTAAGTCTCATGATGACACTCCTAAAAAAAATTAATTTAATAAAAAACATAACATGCAGTAATTATACAAGCAAGGAGATGCATAAACAAAAAAAGAATTCACAACCTAACTGTGAATTCTTTTTTATTTCACTTGAAAGGGTGTTAACATTGCCATTACAAACTCAAGACCAAGTATCATTACTAAAAGATATCTTAAACAATCATCAAACAGATTGTTGCGGGTCTGTTGCCGAATGTGAACAATTGGAGCGATTAGTGAAATCGCTAATGGTAAATACACAGATTGATCAAAATGTAAAAAGTATTCTACAGGAGGTATATGATTATAGCCAAAACGGCACCTATACGGCAGATTTAGACCAACATATACTCTCTAATCAGGATAATTTATCACAATGGGTTAACAATATTGACTCTTTTTCGTAATTATTCGAGTTTCGCCAGGAAATTCACCCAGTAATCCATTTCTTGAAGGCGATTCTTATTTTTATGCCATTGAATGGAAGATAGGGTTTGAAGCGCCACATACCATTTCATTCTCAGCCTTAAATCGTCTGTTAACGGCTTACCGTACATGACTAACCAGCTTTGCCAGTCTTCTTCAGGCAGGTACCAATAAAGAAGCATACCAAGGTCAATTGCCGGGTCAGCAATCATCGCACCATCCCAGTCAATTAAATACAACTGGTTGTCTTCCGTTAGCAGCCAGTTGTTATGATTGACATCTCCGTGGCATACCACTTTTTCATCACAATAAACATTTGATTTTTCTTCTAATAAAAACCCTATTGCCTTATGTACCGCTGGTAAAGATAATACCTCTTCATCCAATTCTTTCACAACCGAATGAAAAATCGCCTCAGGCTTAAGAGGCTGCTTTTCCAAGCGGCTTAGCATCCCGAGCATTGGCTCAGAGCGGTGAATCTTCTTAAGCATCCTTGCAACGTACTCCTGATTCATATCAATCGGTTTTAGCTCACGGCCTGGTAGCCATTGTTGCGCAGTTATCACATCTCCATTTTCCAATCGCTTAGTCCAAACAAGCTTTGGGACGATGCCCTCTGCGGAAAGAACTGCGAGAAATGGAGAGGAATTACGCTTTAGAAAAAGCTGTTGATCCTTATAGCTTGCATAAAAGGCTTCTCCAGTAGCGCCTCCAGCAGGGACAATATCCCATTCTTGTCCTAGTATATCTTCCAAGTTGTTCACCTTCAATGTATGCCGTTCTAATGGGCTAAGGTAGCCCAACTAGTTATAGATGTATATCCTGTATTGTCCAGGAAATTAAAAAAATCAAAAACACTTAAACAATGTTTATTTTATTATCGTAAAACGTGAAAAAATTAGGGCAACTGAAACCATTACATACAATAGCCACCATGTTAAATTTTATCCCCAATTGGCTTTTTTCGTCAAGTACATCTGATCAAACTATTTTTTTGCTAAAATCGTAAGGGAAACGGGCTCTAAAAAGAATTCTCCCGTTATCTTGCGGTGATTGGAATCAATTCCCACATAATATTTATCTGCTATAACCACCCATTCACCTTCGGGAAGTTGAATTATATGATTTTTATTGAGGGGATTAATTAATAATATTACTTCACTAAACTCATGATCCGGGTTTTGATAGATAAAACCAATTAAAGGTGCTGTTAGCGGCAGACTATTCATACGTGCCCGTATCTCTGCAGCAGTTCTCATTCTGAAACAAGGGAATGTTTTTCTGATTTGAACTAACCCCTTAATATAGTTGACAGTCTCCAAGTACTGCGATTTTCTATCCCAATCAAGTTGGTTAATACTATCCGGGGAACGATAGCTATTTCCTTCTCCCTGCTTCGTACGGAAGAACTCCTGACCACTGTGCAGAAAAGGGATTCCCTGTGATAATAAAACAAGACCCGTTGCCAACCGTTGATGGCTCATCCGTATTTTCTCATCTGCTTCCCCCAGGCAAGACATGAGTTTATCCCAGATTGTATGATTATCATGACATTCTATATAATTCACTGATTGTGAGGGTTCATTGAAAAGCGGATGTTCTTTCTTAATTAGTCCAACACTACCTGCAATCACTTCCATTGCACCAGCATAATAATGTTCGTTTCCTAAGGCATAGCCTTTATCATACAAATAAAATGTATTTCCTTTAATTATATCACGGAAGGCATCATTAAATTGCCCAATTCCAGACAGTTTTGACTGGTTTCGGATAGTTGCCTTTTGATTTACAGGCAGTGGTGTGTTAAGATTCCAGCCTTCACCAATGATGAGCGTTTCCTTTGAAATGCTATCACAAATTCCCCTTACCTCATTCATTGTTGCTGTGTCCAGTATTCCCATTAAATCAAAGCGAAAGCCATCTACATGATATTCCTCCATCCAGAATCGAACGGAATCCAGGATGTATTTCCTTACCATTTTTCTTTCCGATGCTATGTCATTGCCTACTCCAGTTCCATTAGAAGGCAATCCAAACTGATCGTGACGGAAGTAATAGCCAGGGACCAACTTTTCAAAAACAGATTGTTCGCGGATGTACACATGATTATAAACGACATCCATGATGACTCTTAAACCTTGGCTATGAATGTTATCAATTAATTGCTTTAGCTCGATAATTCTAGCATATGGGTCACAAGGGTTTGTCGCATAGATTCCCTCAGGAACATTAAAATGAGTCGGATTATAGCCCCAGTTATATAATTTATTTTGATCTAATTCATCTACGCCCGCAAAATCATTACAGGGCAGGAACTCAATATGAGTAATCCCTAAATCTTTAACGTAGGATAACCCTGTGTTTTCACCATCTTTATTTTTTGTATTTACTTCTCCTGCACCTAGATACAAACCTTTATGTTGCACACCGCTATTAGGGTGAATGGTGAAATCTCTTATGTGAGTTTCATAAATGATGGCATCCACAGCGTGCTTAAATGGAGGTAAAATGGGCTTTTCCCTTTTGGTTTTTTCAAGTTTCACAATAATCCCGACTTCCCCATTAGCTGTTGAGGCAACTGCATAGGGATCTACCGACTCGCGCCATTCCTGATTTATTAGGACGAGAAAGGAATATTGATAAAGCTCTAAGTCACGATGAACTACTAATGACCAAACCCCTCGTTCTTCCCGTTTCATTTTCAAAATTTCAGAAAATGTGCTGTTCGGGAGGCGTAATTTTAACTTTACTTGCGTAGATGTCGGTGCCCAAAGCTTAAAATACGTTTGATTATTTTCGCACCTCACTCCAAGGTCCTGGCCATCATAATAAAATTTCTGATCGAAATCCTCCGTGCGAATCACAGCACCTATTTGAAGGTCTGTCCTTCCACCATGCTCATCAATAATCCAATAGCTCTTTCCAAACTCTATGTCCTCATTGAAACGACAAATATATTTTCTGTTTTTTTCGATTTGAAGCTGCTCATTAATGATTAAGGGTTTTTCATCAGAACCATTTGATAATGCAAAAGTTGCTGACAAGCCCTGATGATAGGAAAGCGGAAGAAGAATCGCAATGATATTCATTTCATCTAAGTAGGCATAAAAATCTCGATTACTGGAAATCATTCGAACCCCTCTCTTTCAAATCAACTTATCGCATCCTTTACCTTCGGTGTTAAAACCTGCACTGCCTTCGAATGAACCTGCATATTTAGCGGTGTAAAACCAATTATTTCACCATCTGCATGGATAAATACTGGTGATTCCGATTGAATGGTAACCATGCTTCCTTGAAAGGTCTCTACTTCTTTGAAATGGATATGCTTACCCCAAAAAACGCTAATAAATACTAATAATAGCTTTATCCTCGATAGGTTATGAACCACAGTAATTTCGAAAATCCCGTCATCTGGCACTGCGTTTGGGGCAATTTTCATTCCACCCCCATAATAAGGCTGATTTGAAACAGTCACAAACCAGGTATTATCAAATAAATGTTTTTTTCCTTCAATTGATAATTCAATTGATGTGCATTTATACGTAAATAACTTTTTCAAAAGAAAATACACATAAATTAACCGCCCCATGGAGAGCTTATTTAAAATTCCCTTCATCCGTGATTGATTCACTGCGTGGGATACTAGTGCATCAAATCCTACACCCATATTATTAATAAAGTAATGTTCAGCATGATCCGTCATTGTCACTTTTCCGGCATCAATAAGGGGTGCATCGCTTTTCATCAATCGAAGCATAACCTGCAGTGCCTCAATAGGGTCAGAGGGGATATGGAACCCCCGTGAAAAATCATTACCAGAGCCTCCAGGTACAAATCCTAGAATGATATTCTTATAGTTTATCATTCCATTCATGACTTCATGCATTGTTCCATCGCCGCCAACAGCAATCATGATTTTCTCCTCATCATTGCTTGCTGCAATTTCTGCAGCAAGACTTTTAGCATGACCAGGATATTCTGTAAAAGTTGCCTGATAAGTAATATTCTCTTCCACTAGTTTATTCTCAAGTTTATCCCAAATTTTCATACAGTATCCATTTCTTGCTTTAGGATTAATAATAAAATAAATTTGTTTCATACAACCAACCTTTAACATAAATTTTCTTTTTAGCTGGGTAATAATTGAAATGCTGTTTTCACTTCGTATTTTGGTGTTTTTTGGAGATGTGTTTGATAGAGAACTACTTCGCTTGCCTTAAAGGTAAGGGGCCCTGGTTGAATTTCTTGCCAGATATCAAGCATATGATTATGAAACGAACCTTCGCCTTCCCATTTTCTCGCTAGGGTAATATGTGGCCGAAATGGCCTCGTTTCAAGTTGAAAACCAGCCTCAAAACACGCATGAAATACCTTTTTTCTTACGTTTTGTAATTCAGGGCTTTCTAGTGTATCTGCCCAAAATATCCTTGGAGAATCTTGGTTGCCAAATATTCCGAGCTGATTAATTTTCAACTCTAAAATATTGGAATGACGTAAGCTTTCATGAACATTCTCATTTGCAAGCCTAAGCTTTTCAACTGGTGCATAGCCGAGAAATGCCAGTGTAATATGCAAATCCTCATAATGTACCCAGCGACTAAATGGGAGTGTTCCCTTTAATTTCTCAATATGACTTTTCAAGATTACTTTCGTTTCTTCTGGGAGCTTAACAGCAAAGAAATAATGTGCTTGTTGTTCCATTGTTCTAGACACTCCTTTTTTTATTTTAGACTATTTTACTCCGCTTGTATGTAATTTACTTAAGGTTGGTTATTTCATATCTTTTACTTTAAGAAAAAACTTATTTATCATAATAATATAATCCATTCAATGAAAGGAAGATTATTCATGAAGGTTGTTAATAATATTGCCGAATTAATAGGGGATACACCGCTTGTAAAATTAAATCGAATAATATCGCCAGATGCTGCCTCTGTTTATTTAAAGCTTGAGTTTTTTAACCCCAGTAAGAGTGTAAAAGACCGGGCGGCTCTCAATATGATTATTGAGGCTGAAAAAGCTGGATTACTAAAAAAAGGGGCAACCATTATTGAGCCAACTAGCGGCAATACCGGAATCGGCATTGCCATGAATGCTGCCGCTCGAGGATATAAGTCGATTCTCGTCATGCCTGACACAATGACACTGGAGCGGATCAATCTCCTGAAGGCCTACGGTGCAAAAGTAGTTCTTACACCTGGAGACGAAAAAATGCCTGGTGCGATAAAAAAGGCGCAGGAGTTGGCTTCAGAGATTGCAGATAGTTTCATCCCAATGCAATTTGAAAATAGTGCAAACCCTGATGCTCACCGCTTTTCTACTGCTCTGGAAATTATTGAAGCGATGAAGCAATTGGGTAAACCGCTTTCTGCGTTCGTGGCAACTGCCGGGACAGGCGGTACCATTACAGGCACGGGTGAACCATTAAAAGAGCATTATAAAAATTTACAAGTCCATGTAGTCGAGCCGAAGGGCTCACCTGTTTTATCGGGTGGAAAACCTGGGAAGCACAAGCTCGTTGGCACAAGTCCCGGCTTCATTCCAAAGATACTTAACCAAGACGTTTACGATAAAATCCATCAAATATCCGATGAACATGCCTATGATATTACGCGAAGATTGGCATGTGAGGAAGGGATTCTCGTCGGTCCATCCTCTGGTGCTGCCTGCTATGCCGCATTAGAGGTGGCAAAGCAATTATCCCCTGACGAGATCGTAGTCTGTATTGCCTGTGACACCGGAGAAAGATATCTTTCAAGTGATTTGTTTCAGTTAGAATAAGAGTGTTAGACGGTTCAAATAGCGAGTATCTGGGGCGCTCCCATCTTACCCAAATTCCAAAATTGCGCCGCTTCGGGCAAATGGGGTTCTCCCATTTTACCCAAATTCCAAAAAGGCACCGCTTCGGGCAATTGGGGCTCTCCCATTTTACCCAAATTCCAAAAAAGGCACCGCTTCGGGCAATTGGGGCGCTCCCATCTTACCTAAATTTGAAAATAGCGTCATTACGGGCAAATAGATAGAGCTCTCCCCATCTAAACTAAATTTCAAAAAGTGCACTATTACATGCACATTGACTAGTTCTACGTACTAAAATTCCTTAAAAAAAGACGTACCATGGCTACTACCCGCCGGTACGTCTCTTTTACTAATAAATTTAGTCTGCCAATTTACCACATTGTTTCTCTATTTCCTGTTGAAACAGCTCTTGTATCTTTCTTGTAACTTCACCCGGTGTCCCATTATTTACTTTATTCCCGCTAATTTCAATCACTGGCATAACCTCAGAGGTTGTGCTTGAAAGGAAAACTTCATCAGCAGTTTCGAGGTCATCTAGTGAGAAAGTTTTTTCTTCAAAAGGAATGTCATTGTCCGAACATACATCCAAGATAACATCCTTTGTAATTCCTTTTAAAATCAAATGATTCGATTCATGAGTCATCACAGCACCATTTTTCACGATATAAATATTCGAAGAACTTCCCTCTGTTACATCCTGCCCGCGATGCTGAATTGCTTCATAGCAGCCTGCTTCTACTGCCTTTTGTTTAGCTAATAAATTTCCAAGCAAATTCAGGCTTTTGATATCACAGCGAAGCCAGCGAATATCTTCTGTTAGGATAGCCTTCACACCAGTATGAAAGCTTTCCTCAGGGCGGCGCACTTCATTTGTATATGCTACCAGAGTGGGTGTCACCTTTACCGTTGGAAACGCATGATTCCGCGGTGCCGTTCCTCTAGTAATCTGCATATAAATTGTTCCCAATTGAAGCTTATTTTTCTCTATTAGTTTTTCAAGCGTTTCTTTCAGCTGTTCAGTCGTGTATGGTATTGAAATGCCAATGCTATCTGCACTTTTAACAAATCGGCTTAAATGTTCATTTGCCGTAAACAATTTACCATTGTAAACTCTAATTACCTCATACACTCCGTCACCAAATTGATAACCACGATCCTCTACGTCAACCTTTGCTTCCGAACGCGGGATAATTTCCCCATTTAATAATGTAAATTTCATTCCCATTTCCCCTTTAGTGGATTATTCAGCTTTTGCTAGTTCATAAATGGCCTGTGCATAAATAGCAGTCGCCTTTAATAAGTCCTCAATATAGATATATTCATCTTTCTGATGGGCAATGTCTGGCCTTCCAGGGAATAACGGACCAAAAGCCACACCAGCTTTTAATGACCGGGCGTAAGTTCCGCCACCAATTGCAATTAACTCGGCCTTTTCTCCTGTCTGTTCTTCATATACCTTTTTCAATGTTTGAATAAGAAACTCTTTCTCATCGACATGGTGTGGCTTTGTATCTTTGAATTTCTCAATCGCAAAGCCCGCTTCTAGCAATAGTTCATCAAGCTTTGCTTTTGTATCTTCCATATTATTTGTAACCGGATACCGGCAGGTCAACCCGATACTGCCGCCAACTGAAGGGGAATAGGAAAGCTTCCCTGGATTAATGGTTAACTCTCCGGAGATATCATCAGTATAAGCGACACCAAGGTTCACACCTCTTGAATCTTCAAAGAAATACTTGGCTAGGAATTGAAAATAATGTGCAGCTTTATCATCTAGACTTAGCTTAGATAAGAACAAGGCTAAATGCAGACCAGCACTTTTTCCTTTTTTCGGTTCCATCCCGTGAGCAGATATACCCTTAACCTCAAAGATCAACTCACCGTTTTCAACATAAGATTTTCCTTCTAGTTCGAATTTCTTAAGAAAATCTGTAAACCTTTGGACTGTATCGATTTGATTGTCTTGAACAACAACACTTGCTTTAGCAAAGTCGGGAACCATATTGTATCTTTTTCCCGAAGTATAATTAATCACTTCAATATTTGCACCTGTATTTTCTATACCCGCTCTTTTTTGAATGATATCAATATCAGCAATGCCTTTTTCCGCATTGATAATCGGAAAATCAGCATCTGGAGCAAAGCCCAATGAAGGCATTTCTTCGTGTTCAAAATAATGATCCACGCAACGCCAATCGCTTTCTTCATCTGTACCAATAATCATTCGCACACGTTTGTTTAGAGGCAGTCCAAGCTCCTTAACAATTTTCATTGCATAATAGGTAGCCATTGTTGGACCCTTATCATCAAGCGCACCGCGAGCAAAAATTTTACCCTCGCGAATTTCAGCTGCATAAGGGTCACTTGACCAGCCGTCACCCTCTGGTACGACATCAACATGACAGAGAATTCCAAGCAATTCCTTCCCTTCACCAAATTCAAGATGTCCCGCTAAATTGCCAACATTTTTCGGAATGAATCCATCCGTTTCACCGAGATTGAGCATAAAGTCAAGTGCTTCCTTCACCCCCTTACCTAATGGTGCGTCTGGAGCAGGGTTCTCTTCGTCTAAAAGACTTTTAATATGTAATAATCCTTGTGTATCTTTAATAAGTGCCTCTTTACGATTTTCTACTTCGTTCATCCAATCAATCTTTGTCAATGAGTGTGCCTCCTATATATTCTTACTATTTTAGACAATATCATTATTGTAGATATCTTACCAATTTTCTTTATAAAAATGAACAAAAGTATTATCAAATTGCACATATACTTGATTGAAATTTTTATAAAATTCAATTAATTAACATATTCTTACCGTTAATGCCCATATACTAGACTAAGAATAGGAAAAGGGAGGTGGAACCGAACGATTTAACAAAGCTGACAAGGAATATTTTGTAAAGCAGGTACTAATGGTGGAAATTTTCAAAAATTCTGGGTACAATATTAATAGACATCTTTAGTATTCACTAACGATAAAGAAAAGGAGTTGTCCGCGGAAAACAAATTTACATACTATCATACAGGCGTCGGTAGCAGGATATTGCCTTAGGTTTGAAAAAAGGATAGGGAGTGGTTCTTTGAAACCTTCGACCAACCGGATGTTAAACCGCATCAAATGTATCTACATGTTTATTCGTAATAATGGAACTGTCACAACACAGGAACTTGTAGAGGAATTTGGTATCACTCCTCGCACCATACAACGAGATTTAAATGTCTTAGCCTATAATGACTTGGTAATAAGCCCAAGCCGCGGAAAATGGACAACAACAGAAAAGAAAGTAAAATTATCATCATAAATAACTGAATAAACAAATTCCAGCAAACTGTACGTGATCCTATCACGTGCTAGTTTGCTTTTTTTAATTTCTATTGAAAATCCCCAAATATATGATATATTAGTATAACACTTTAGCGCTAAAAAGCGTCTAAGTAGAAAAGAAAAAATGTCTACAATACTCTATCAATAGACTGCAAAGGTAGGAGCATCATGGAGAAGAATCAGCAGGAATTAAAAAAAGGTTTACTGCCAAGGCATGTACAGTTTATTGCCTTAGCTGGAATGATTGGTACAGGAATTTTTAAAGGTAGCTCCGATACATTAAATATTGCTGGGCCAAGTGTGGTCTTTACCTATTTAATTGGCGGACTTTTATTATTTATTGTGATGGCGGCATTAGGTGAGATGGCAATCGCCTTTCCCAATAACAATGTACAGCTGCTTCTAAATAAGGCTTTCGGCTTCCGAATTTCGTTTATAACCGGATGGCTTTATTGGATTAACTGGACAATTGTCACTGTTGTTGAATTACTGGCTGCAGGGAGCTTCTTGCAATTTTGGTATCCGTCCGTTCCACTCTGGCTTTTAAGTCTTTTTTGTGCAGCAGTGATTATCGGAATTAATTTAACTCAAGTAAAGTATTACGGTGAACTCGAGTTTTGGTTTGCAGGAATAAAAATTGTCGCATTAATTGCTTTTATTGCTTTGGGATCATTAATCATCTTTGGTATCTTTCCAAGTAACATTGAAGATCCGTTATCAAACTATACTGCTCACGGCGGATTTTTCCCGCATGGGGTCAGCGGAATGATGAGTGCATTTTTAGTAGTAATGTTTTCATATGGCGGGGCTGAACTAATCGGTGTCGCTGTAACCGAGACAAAGGATGCTGGGCGAGTTATACCTAGTATCATAAAGGGTGCTGTATGGAGAGTAATTATCTTTTATATTTTCCCGATTTTAATTATTTGCGGAATTATGCCGTGGGATAAGGTCACAGGTGTTGATAGTCCTTTTGTACAGGTTTTTAGTTTATCCGGTTTACCTGGTGCTGCACATATAATGAATTTTGTTTTGTTAACGGCTGTACTTTCAGCCGCAAATTCTGGCATCTATGCAACATCCAGAACACTTTATTCTATGGGAAAAACAGGAGTAGCGCCAAAGCGTTTAGCTAAAATTTCTAAAACTGGCATTCCCTTAATAGGAATACTCATCGCTACAGTATCTATTTTAATCGGGGTCTTCTTAGCTTACATGAGCCCTGATCAAGTCATAAGCTATCTTATGACAATTCCAGGGTTTACAATCATGTTAATCTGGATTGGAATTTGTTCAGCACAATTAAAGCTTAGGTCACAATATAAACAACAACCAGCTTTCCGAGTAAAATGGTTCCCATTCACCACGATTTTTGCCATTTTAGCATTAAGCATGATCTTTATCGGGTTTATGCTAAGTCCGAATAACCTAATTGGTTCAACCGTTTGTTTGATAATAGTAGGAATCTTGGTTCTTCTTTCCTTTGTCGTGAAGAATAACAGGACAGCTATGAAGTAATAGATCAGGTTGTCCCAAAAGTATAAATTTTAGCGGCACCCCTTTTTTTGTGTCGCTCTATGTAATTTGTCTGTTGATTTCTGCTCCGGGCGCTTCGCTTTCCGCGGGCGGTCCGGGGAGCCTCCTCGTCGCTTTGCTCCTGCGGGGTCTCCCCTGCCCCGTCCTCCCGCAGGAGTCTTCGCGCCCTCCTCTCCAATCAACAGAGTTGAAAAAAATTTCAAAGTTAACCCAAAAAGTAAGGAGTAACATAAAGCTGACTCAAAAGTGATGTCATTTAACAACCTTTTGAGTCAGCCTCCTTTGAGTTATATTAACCGCCTCCACCGTTTCCGGCAGCACTTTGTTTACGCTTTATTATTGCATTTATCCCCATCACCATTGCAATTAGTTCCTCATTGGAGATATGACTAGAATAATTACTCAATTGATAGGCCGGTGAGGCAAAAAAACCACTTACCTTTTCAAACTTTCCAACCAGATTAGATTGTTCATCGGTAATATCATATTCACGAGAGAAGGCTTCACCTTTAATTTGAAAAACTCCACGGCCATAGGCATCGTATTCATATTTTTTGGCTAAAAAGGTCAGTTTCGCTTTTAGAACACCGATCTCCTGTTCATTCGCATCATAAATCTGCCACTTATTACTAAAAAAAGGGAACTTACCGCTAACCACTGTCCTTCCATTGGTATCTAGTACATCAATACTGGAAGAAAAAGCACTTTTTAAATCCAATTCACCAATGTTTTCTTTTAAACTATTATATATTTCCGTCCTACCTGTCGAAAAGAAGTTATCTTTAAAGTAGAGCACTTTTTTATCGCTCATCATCATCCACCCCCGAAGAAGTCCCATTTCTATAAATACGATTTCTACGGGTAAAAAGTTTCATCAGTGGTGGTGTTATTCGTCTTTAAATAGTTCAAAGTGAAATCTTATGAATTGTGCCACTCCAGTTGATGCCAGTTCATGAATGATTCTTAAACTATTCGAAGCCATATAAAAAAGCAGCTTTATTTTTAGTAAAGCCGCCTTTTCCTCCTTTTGGCAATGATCCGACGACATAGTAGCACGATCATAATAATTGTCATTTTATTGGACGATGTTTTTCCCATAGAAGATTTCATCCATCTCTAGCTTTAATCTCTCAGTGATTTCAATATGCTCGTCAGGATGCAAGGATTCTTTAGTATAGCCAAATAAATAGTTATTTAAGTCAAATTCCCGTAATTTACATTTCGTATGAAAAATATTTTCTTGATACACATTTACATCAATCATATCAAATAATTCGCCCACATCGTCTGGAATATAGTTTTGAATCGAACTAATTTCATGATCAATAAATAATTTGTGACCCGTTTTGTCGCGCGTAAAACCACGGACCCGGTAATCAATCGTCATCACATCCGTCTCAAACGAACGTATAAGATAATGCAGTGCTTTTAGCGGAGATATCTCACCGCATGTTGATACATCGATATCTGCCCGAAAAGTACTAATCCCCTCATCTGGATGAAATTCAGGGTATGTATGAACGGTGATATGACTCTTATCTAACTGCATAACAACAGACTCCGGCAATGGCCCAGGTGACTCTTCAAATGATTCTGAAGGAGCATCTTCCACCGCTCCTTCAGACACCAACATAGTGACACTGGCACCTGCGGGCTCAAAATCTTGGCTTGCAACATTTAATACATGAGCACCAATAATTTCCGATACGTGTTTTAATATATTCTGCAATCTTTCTGCACTGTATTCCTCATCAATATACTTTAAGTAGGCTTCTCGTTCTTCCTTATTTCTTGTAAAACAAATATCATACATATTAAAACTCAATGATTTGGTCAGGTTATTAAAGCCATGTAATTCAATGTGCTGTTCGTGTGTAAGTTTCATGACTACTCCCCCTTAAACAGGCTGTAAATATTTTTAGATTACCCCGTTTTGTTCCATGTTAGTTATTTTTGTTTAAAATCACATTAACGAATAAACACTTTCCTTATTTATAATTATTATTATTTAGTATTTACTTTTAAATAGTATGTGTTATAATTAATTTAGATGATATATTAGGAGGAATGACCAATGACTTTAGAACAAACAATCAATCAACAAATCGCAAACTGGAATATATTATATACGAAACTGCACCAGTTCCATTGGTACGTAAAAGGTCCGCATTTCTTTACCTTGCATGCTAAATTTGAAGAATTATATGATGAGGCAGCAGCAACAATAGACGAATTAGCTGAACAATTATTAACGATTGATGGCAAACCCATTTCAACATTAAAAGAATACCTTCAGTATGCTACCTTAGAAGAAACATCTGACATGTTAACTGCAGAAGAAATGGTACAAGCACTCATAAATGACTACTCTTTATTAATTTCTGATTTAATAACCGGAAAAGAAGTGGCCGAACAAAACAATGATGAAGTTACCGGTGATATCTTCTTAGAACTAATTGGCAAACTCAATAAACACAACTGGATGCTAAAATCATTTTTACAAGGATAAAATGTTAAAAAACGCATGTGGCTACGATTGCCACATGCGTTTTTACTTCACCTCATAGGTCTTTAGTAATTCTACTTCCTCATCGGTTAATTCGCGATACTCGCCAAGTTCAAGTGTTTCATCCAAAGGTAATGGCCCCATGGAAATCCGCTTAAGATAGACCACTCTTTTACCAACTGCTTCAAACATCCTTTTTACTTGATGAAACTTGCCTTCAGTAATCGTTAGTTCAATGTCTGACATGATACCAGATTTTAAAATTTGCAGTTCCCCTGGCTTTGTTTCATAGCCGTCGTCAAGTGTAACGCCGGCTGCAAATGCCTTAACATCTGCCTCGGTTACTTCTCCCTCAATGACCGCAAAGTAAGTCTTGGGGACATGCTTTTTCGGAGATAGCAAGCGGTGGGCTAGCTGTCCGTCATTGGTAATAAGTAATAACCCCTCGGTATCCTTATCCAATCTTCCGACAGGAAATGGCTCGTACACCTGATCTCCCAATTCCAATAAATCGATGACTGTTTCCTGGGAACTGTCTTCAGTCGCTGATAAAACTTCTTGAGGCTTGTTCATCATTAAATAAATAAATTCTTTGTATTCAATGATTTCACCATTTAGCGTAATTGTTTGGCTGTTTGTATCAACATGCTGTTTGGCATCCTTCACGACAGCATCATCAACTTTAACAGCGCCGCTTTTTAATAATTGCTTTACTTCCTTACGGCTGCCATAGCCAAGATTGGCTAGCATTTTATCTATTCTCAAAGAGAACCTCCTCCTGTTTTACCTATTACACTTTCATTTTCAATTTCCGCTTTAATTTATTTACTCTGTCACCAAATAGTTTGTTTACAAGACCTGATTTCAATCCAAGGTAAAAATAGAGGGTTGCTCCAACTCCTGCGCAAATAATAATGATGAGAATAGATTGAAACGTTGATGCAGGATTTAGAAATAACAACAATAATTGAAGTACTAATTCGGTTGCTACCCACATAAAACCAGCAAAAATTACTATCAGTAGGCTTCTTCGCCAAACTAATAGGAACCGGTAATTTGCATACTTTTTTATCACAAATAACTGAATTAATATGGCAGCAAGATACCCCAATGCTGTTGCATATACTGCACCAGTGGTTTCAAATCTATTGATAAGTGGGATATTTACAGATAATTTTACTAATAATCCCACAAGTAAGCTTAAAACGGTAAACCGCTGTTCATTGATTCCCTGCAAAATTGCCGCTGTTACTAAATATAATGCAAAAAGAATGGCCACTGGGGCGTAGGCATTTAATACTTCGGTTCCAAGTGCCTTATGTTCATAAAATACCGTATAGATTGGTTCAGCTAATAGGGAA
This sequence comes from Neobacillus sp. FSL H8-0543, assembly GCF_038592905.1. Lineage (GTDB taxonomy): Bacteria > Bacillota > Bacilli > Bacillales > Cytobacillaceae > Neobacillus. Next base: position 1,185,861 of record NZ_CP151943.1, read on the forward strand.
AGTCCTATTGCTGCCGGCAGGGTTAAAAATAGTAATATTTGGAAGGCTTGGTTTAACTGTTGATGTAGACTTTTTCGGTCCAAATCAACAAATGCCTTCGTTATACTTGGTACAAGCGCTAATGAAAAACCAGTTGCCAATGATACTGGAATGATGACAATTTTATGGGACTCGAAATTCAAGACGGAAAATGCTGCTTTTGCAACAGGCTCATTGTGACCGAGGTCCATCATTGCTCGTGTAAAGGTAAATTGGTCAATTGCTTGAAACAATGGGCCTGCAATCCCGACAAAAACAAACGGGGCTGCATATACGATGATTTCCTTATAGATTTCTCCAAGCGACACCTGTACCGTTCCTTTATCTTGTTCAAGAAGCTGGTCAAGGTACGGTTTCCTTTTATACCAATACCAAAGTAAAACGGCTAAGCCACCAATTGCACCAATGAAAGCTGCAAAGGTTGCTACACTAACCGCTGTTACAATACTACCATTTAATATTTTAAGTACAATAAAGGCACCTGCAAGTGTAAAGGTGATTCGGACAATTTGTTCCACGACCTGTGACACGGCAGATGGTCCCATCGATTGATGTCCCTGAAAGAAACCCCTAATTAGACTCATAAACGGAACAACAATTAGAGCAAAACTTACGGCACGGATAACCGTTGTGATATCCTTTACACTCGATCCGATATCTTCATCATCAGGAAAAACCCACCCTGCCATAACAGGTGCGGATAAATAGAGAACTAAAAAGGAGGCAAAACCAGTCAACATCATAATTACTAATCCAGATTTGAACAATTGCCTACCAACAGCATACTCTTCCAGTGCATTATATTTTGAAATAAACTTAGAAACAGCTAGCGGTATTCCAGCCGTTGCAATACTAATAAATATCGTATAGGGTATATAGGAATAGGAATACAGTGCTGTCCCTTCAGACCCTACAATTTGATAAAATGGGATGACATAAAACAAGCCAATAACCTTGGATATAATCGTACCCAAAGTTAAAATAAATGTACCTTGAATTAACTTAGACGACATAACTTCGAATCCCTTCCTAGTGAAGAAAAAGTACAGTGAGCAAGATATCAACGATTATTCGACGATTTTTGCACACTATTAGTAGTTTACATCTCTTTCGGTTGTGATGCTACTAACAAATAGGTTAAATTTAATAATATCTGTTGACATTTTGTTCTCTTTTTTAATAAGAGTGGTTATGTTTATAATAAATAGTTATGCAAACAGTTTACCAAGTAAATGAAAATACATAAAGTTGGTGGAAGTATGGATTATGATGTAATCGTTATTGGTGGCGGACCCTCTGGCTTAATGGCGGCGATTGCTGCTGGTGAAAAAGGCGCGAAGGTTTTATTGATTGATAAAGGGGATAAGCTTGGCAGAAAGCTCGCCATTTCTGGAGGCGGCCGCTGTAATGTGACAAATCGGCTCCCTGTAGAGGAAATTATTAAGCACTTGCCTGGTAACGGGAAGTTTTTATATAGTGCCTTTTCGATTTTTAGTAATGAAGATATTATCAAGTTCTTTGAAAAGCTAGGGATCGAATTAAAGGAAGAGGATCATGGACGGATGTTTCCGGTATCCAATAAAGCACAATCCGTTGTCGATGCACTATTGGATCGATTAGAAAAACTCAACGTGCGGATCTTCAAAAACTGTTCAGTAGCTGACATTCACTATAAAGACGGTCATATTTCTGAGATATTGCTTAAAGACGGGACAAGCATCACTGCCAAATCTATTGTTATTGCTGTCGGCGGTAAATCAGTTCCCCATACCGGTTCAACTGGTGATGGCTATGCCTGGGCAAAAAAAGCTGGTCATACGATTACGGAGCTATTTCCTACGGAGGTGCCTGTCACCTCAAACGAACCATTTATTAAGAATAAATCACTGCAGGGTCTTTCGCTAAGGGATATTGATTTAAGTGTACTGAATCCTAAAGGAAAACCAATCATTGCTCACCGAATGGATATGATTTTTACCCATTTTGGTTTGAGTGGACCTGCTGTCCTGAGATGCAGTCAGTTTGTCGTTAAAGCGCTGAAGAAGTATAAGCTGAACGAAGTAACGATGAGCCTTGATGTTCTCCCTGATAAAAAGGAAGAAGAAATTTTTCAAGAAGTTATTAATCTCGTGAAAAAGAGTGAACCTAAGAAAAGTATTAAAAACACATTAAAAGGGTTCGTCCCTGAACGATATCTTTTGTTTCTTTTTGAACAAAACGAAATTGACCCTTCTGAGCAAGGTGCAACGATTTCAAATGAAAAAATCCGCAGCTTCGCAAAAAGCTGTAAACAATTTCATATTAAAGTAAATGGTACGCTACCATTGGAAAAAGCATTTGTAACTGGTGGCGGCGTGTCTGTTAAAGAAATTGAACCGCAAACAATGGCATCGAAAGTTATGAATGGCTTATATTTCTGCGGTGAAATCCTTGATGTCCATGGATACACGGGCGGATATAACATCACGTCAGCTTTAGTTACCGGCAGGCTCGCAGGAACAAACGCAGCACTTTCTGCAAATAAAAGTTATCAGTCCTGATTTTATATCAGGACCGATATATGATCATGGCTGAGAAACAATAGATTTGTTCCTCGTCTTCATCTTCTGTTATTGCAGCGACATTATACTTTATATCCAGCAGTTTCTGTTCTTCCAGACCTTTTAAAAAACGGTTCATTTCTTTTTCTAAATCCTTCTCATGCTCGCGATCAAACAGTTTGACCTGTATCATTGGACCCTCTCTCCCTTGCTTTTTTTTACTAGTATCTCCACATTTTCTGAAAATTAAAAATAAAATATATAAAAAAAGGCGATTCCACTGCGGAATCGCCTTTTTGCTTATTTCTTTTCTCCTGTCCAATCTAACATACCACCAATCATATTGCGGACCTTATAGCCTTGGTCTTGGAGGTAGTGACAAACATTCCCGCTGCGTGCGCTCGAGCGGCAAATAAAGATATATTCTTTTTCCTTATCGAAGTAATCCAAATTCGCTGGAATCTCCATCATGCGAATATGTTTGGCTCCGGGAATCATTCCCTGCGCAACCTCTTCGTCTTCCCTTACATCAACCAACTCAAGTTTTTCCCCTTTCTCAAGCTTTTTTTGTAACTCCTCTGGTGTAATAATCTGTATTTCTTCCATCCTGCCACCCCTTCGAAAAAATCCCCCCTAAAGAATAGGGAGGATGTTTAATTGTTTTAATTTGCTACGATATTGACTAGCTTACCTGGAACCGTAATGACTTTACGTACCGTTTTGCCTTCGATTTGTTCTTTCACGGTCACGTCGTCCATTGCTATTCCTTCTAGGGCTTCCTTGGTTGCATCTGTTGGCACCATTAGCTTAGCCTTGACCTTTCCATTAACCTGGATGACTATTTCGACCACTTCATCGACTAGCTTCGCTTCATCATATGCTGGCCAAGATTCATAAGATATTGTGCCACTATAGCCTAGTTTTTCCCAAAGTTCTTCAGCAATATGAGGACAAATAGGTGCAAGCATTTTTACGAATCCCTCGATATAATCCTTCGGAAGCACTGTCGCTTTGTATGCTTCATTAATAAATACCATCATTTGTGAAATAGCAGTATTAAAACGCAGACCTTCGTAGTCCTCCGTAACCTTTTTCACTGTTTGATGATAAACCTTTTCTAGATTTGATACAGCTTCAGTTGATTGGACCTTTGGAGAAATTTCTCCATTTTCTTCAACTAACAAACGCCAAATACGATCTAAGAAGCGACGTGATCCATCCAATCCATTCGTCGACCAAGCAATCGATGCATCAAGCGGTCCCATAAACATTTCGTACAACCTTAACGTATCCGCACCATGGCTGTTTACAATATCATCCGGGTTAACGACATTCCCTTTAGACTTGCTCATCTTTTCATTGCCTTCACCCAAAATCATTCCTTGGTTAAAAAGCTTTTGGAAGGGCTCTTTTGTTGATACTACTCCAATATCATATAAAAATTTATGCCAGAAGCGTGCGTAAAGTAAGTGAAGTACTGCATGCTCTGCTCCGCCAATATAGATATCCACCGGAAGCCAATGGTTTAGTTTTTCCTTTGATGCAAGTGCTTGATCATTTTTCGGATCAATATAACGCAAATAATACCAACAGCTGCCCGCCCATTGAGGCATAGTATTCGTTTCCCGTCTACCCTTTTTACCAGTAACTGGGTCAACTACATTTACCCAGTCTGTTATTAAAGCAAGAGGTGATTCTCCTGTACCTGATGGTTTAATTTCCTTTGTTACAGGCAGTGTCAATGGTAGCTCATCTTCTGGTACAGCTGTCATTGTTCCATCTTCCCAATGGATTATTGGAATCGGCTCACCCCAATAACGTTGACGGCTGAATAGCCAATCACGAAGACGGAAGGTTACTTTCTTTGTACCAATATTTTTCTCTTCTAGCCAAGCAATCATTTTTTGAATGGCTTCTGTTTTATCTAATCCATTTAAGAAGTCAGAGTTGATATGTTCTCCGTCACCAGTATAAGCCTCTTTCTCAATATCTCCGCCAGCAACAACTGCCTTTATCGGTAGACCAAATTCCTTTGCGAATTCATAGTCACGCTCATCATGTGCTGGAACAGCCATAATGGCACCAGTACCGTAGCTTACTAATACATAATCAGCAATCCAGATTGGCATTTTTTCGCCATTTGCCGGATTGATCGCATAAGCACCAGTAAACACACCCGTTTTCTCTTTCGCAAGATCTGTACGCTCAAGATCGCTCTTTGTTTTTACTTTATCTAAATAGGCCTCAACTGCTTGACGTTGTTCGGCTGTAGTAATTTTATCTACAAATGAATGCTCTGGAGCTAGCACTGCATATGTTGCACCAAATAGGGTATCGGGACGAGTTGTGAATACCGTGAATGTTTCATCATGTCCTTCAATATTGAAAGTTACTTCGGCACCTTCTGATCGACCAATCCAGTTGCGTTGCATTTCTTTCAGACTTTCCGGCCAATCAAGTTCCTCAAGGTCTTCAAGTAGCCTGTCACCATAAGCAGTAATTTTTAACATCCATTGCTTCATTGGGCGGCGCTCAACCGGATGGCCACCGCGCTCACTTTTCCCATCAATGACTTCTTCATTTGCCAAAACAGTCCCAAGTGCGGGACACCAATTGACTGCGACTTCATCAATATAGGCAAGGCCTTTTTCAAATAGCTGTAAGAAAATCCATTGTGTCCATTTATAATATTCAGGATCTGTCGTGTTTACTTCACGGTCCCAATCATAGGAAAAGCCTAGTGCTTTAATTTGTCTACGAAAGGTATTAATATTCTGTTCAGTAAATTCTGCCGGGTCGTTACCAGTATCCAATGCATATTGCTCTGCCGGTAGACCAAAGGCATCCCAGCCCATTGGATGAAGCACATTATAGCCCTGCATCCGCTTTAAACGTGAAAGTATATCTGTTGCTGTATAACCTTCAGGGTGTCCTACATGGAGTCCAGCCCCAGAAGGATAAGGGAACATATCCAAAGCGTAGAATTTACGTTTATCGTATTCCTCGCTCGTTTTAAATGTCTTTTCCTCTTCCCAAGTCTTTTGCCACTTCTTCTCGATATGCTGATGGTTGAAACTCATAATATTTTCCTCCTAAAAAAAATAAAAAACCCCTCATCCCAAAAAAGGGACGAGAGGATTGTATGTATCTTCCCGCGGTACCACCCACATTAGTGTTGTAAACACTCGCTTCATTCATCCTTAACGCGGAATACGGCAAACATTACTATAACTTTCACGTTTGCAACTCATAGGCGAGTTCATGATGTACCCGATTGACTTGCACCAGCCGTCAATTCTCTATAGTCAGGTATAAATCACTACTACTCCTAATCAAAGTCATTCATTATTAAGTATTACGGTTATTGTATTAAATTTACCAACAATATGCAAGTAGGGATTAAGCCTAAATCCAGTTTAACCGTATCAACATCAATTTAAACCAAATAGACAGTGAGCGAAAAGCCCACTGTCCTCTCCAGGTGGACAGTGTCCACGGGTGGTGCCTGTCACCGTGTCACTTTATTGTGACACGGTTGATGCTGTTACTACTAATGGTTCTTTTTTCAAACCACGGTCGTAGATGATGGTTGTGAGTATAGCGATTAGGAATAGGCCAATAAGTACGTAGAATAAGGCAGACATACTATATAGATCAACGATCATTCCTCCCAGTAATGGTCCGACCATTCTGCCACCAGTTGCGGTACTGTTTACGATGCCTTGGTAGAATCCTTCCCTGCCTTTTGGTGCTAAGTTGAAGGCGATCGTTGGGACTGCCGGCCAGATAAACATTTCACCAATGGTTAGGATAATCATTCCGACTAAAAATCCAGTAAAAGCGCTGGCATTGCCTGCAACTAAGAAAGAAACAATAAATATTCCCATTCCAATGATTATTTGTACCTTTAGTGTAGTAGCTAGGCGTTTAATTAATCCATTCAATAATGGTTGACCAAGAACAATTAATGCTCCATTAATTGTCCATAATAGGCTGTATTGCATTAAAGAAATATTAATTTCTTGTGTGTAAGTCGCAATAGTTGTCTGCCATTGAACATAACCCACCCAGCATAACAGATAACCCGTACAAAGAATTAATAACGCATATAGTTTCACTCGACTTTTCAATACTACTCCATTTGCAAGAGAGTTGTTGGCTTGTTTTACAGCCCCTGCCTCAATTCCTTTATAACCAAATACAGCGATTAGTAAAAAGATGACAAACATAATTGTGTTGGCAAGGAAGATTAAATCAAAAGAATAATTAGCAACAATCCCTCCAAGAGCTGCACCGACGGCTACACCTAAGTTTTGTGCCACATAGATAGCGTTGAAGGCTTTGCGACCGCCCTCTTTCCATACTGAACCTGCCATAGCAAACATTGCTGGGAAAATCACACCAGTTCCAAAGCCAATAAGGATTTGAAAGACAATGTATTCTGGCCAGCCGTGCCAAAACGTTAATCCAACAAGGGCTGAAAGGGTGATGGAGATTCCTAGTAGAATCGATTTATAGCCACCAATTTTATCAAATAAACTACCGCCATATAGATTTCCAATGACGCTAGCTCCTGCATTTAACATTAATACTACACCTGCAACCGATAACGATTTACCTAAATGATCGTGAATATAGATGGTATTTAAAGGCCATAAAAAAGAAGAGCCTGTTACATTCACTGCCATTCCAATGATTAAGAGCCATAAGGCACGTGGCACGAAAACCGCTCCTTTACCTATTAACTATTTAATTTCCAAAGGTTATTTTATTCCTATTTCTGATTCCGTGCAATCTCTTTTTGTTTTCTATTTTTCAGTCATGAGATGGATTTGCTCTCCATTGGCTACCATAGTTGCTCTTTCCTTTTGGCTTCAGTCGCGCGAGATTCAGCCTCGATTCCGCGCAATTCAGCGTTTATTCCGCGACACGCAACAAATCCTTCATCCAATTGACAGTTAGACAAAAATTTGTCACAATAATCATTAGAAAACACTGTTCTCCTAAGAGAAACAGTGTTTTCCTCACCGAATTATTTTAGGCTCTTACTCTAAACTTCTTATTCTTTCTTGGTCGGACGAATTAAGAGTTTAGTGGAAGGGTCTATTTTTTTACTGCTGGTGCTACTGGTTGTTGTGCAGGGAAATAGCTATTTACGGCATGGTCTTTTTTCTTAAAGTTATCTGTTTCTGCCTGAACAGCCTTTTTCACCTTTTCAATTTCCTGGTCAAGCTCCTTCATATCGACACCTTTTTTAACTAACTCTTCAGTTGCAAGACGAATCGCATTATTTGATTGAACAGTTGATTCTCTTAATGAATCCATTGATCCTTGTGGATTGTGGAAGCCTGAAGAATTTTCTGCTGCAACAAAATCCCAGAACCATTGACCCTTACGGACAAATTCCTGTGCTTGCTTGATCTTGTCTTCGCTTACACCAGAAGTAATCATTTTGTTTACATAATAATGTGCAGTTGTTGATATATTCTGTGCTTCATGTAAAGCACTAAAGTTCGTTTCTTGTATGTCAGCAACACGGTCTTTTAATTTATCTAAATCACGGTCACCGTGACATTGTCCGCAAGATGTGTCCATTGTTTTAAGCGGTGAAGTCCACCAGTGGGATGTAATCTTTCTCTTTCCATCAACACGCTCAAACGGCATATGGCAATCTGCGCAGCTAACGTTTGCTTTTCCGTGTGTGCCTTGTGCATGTGTTTCGAATTCAGAGTGCTGTGCCTTTAACATTGGCGCTCCTGAAATATTGCTAATCCAGTCTTTTTCGAAGCCGTTTTCTTTAGCAATTGTATTATAGTATTCATATATATCTTCTGGTTTGAAGCCTTCAGCCCATGGGAAGATAACTTCACTATTACTAGCAGCAAAATGATATTCCACGTGACACTGACCGCAAACATAGCTACGCATATCGTTCTTAGTCGGATTAGAAACATCAATACCTTGGGATTCTAAACCTTTCGTGAAGCTAGGACGAGTGATGCGTAAATCCATTGTCTCTGGATCATGACAATCAGAACAGCCGATTGGCGAGTGGCCCATTGCTTCACCTTTCGTCCAAATCTCACTATTAAAATTTGCCCCCCAATAGTCGTCGCCCATTTCTTCAAGCATTTGTGGGACTGCAGTAGATTTACACGTATAGCATGAACCAACTGATTTATCAGTAATACGTTTAACATTTTTTATGTCTTCAAGTGCGTACGTATGACCGCGGTCCTCATTATATTCAACAGCGAAACCATATCCGTTGAAAAGTACTGGTAGTAGTGGCTCTTTATCCGGATCGTACTTGCTACGTTTTACTGAACCGCCGTAAGTTGTGTCTTCCATTTTTTCATTTTTCATATAGCTATTATATTGAAGCGGAAATAAATCTTTGAACGCTTCATTGCTTATCTCATCTGCAGAAAGGCCTGTAGTCTCCTTGGAATCTGATGCATTTGCTGTTTTGCTCTCACCGTCATTACTACAACCTGTAATGATTAGGACAAATGTCAACAGAAGGAGGTATGCCCCATAACGGAACCTCTTCATTCTTAAAATCCTCCCTTAATTTTTAATAAATCGCCTGATTTAGCTGGCTTATCAAATGTATCATCTTTAAAGTCTGCTCCATGTGGTACTGTTTGGTGACAGGACATACAGTTGTCTTTAGAATCATGTGATACATTCGTAACCGTACTTGCATGACAGTCTGCACAATTTTGATTAATGACTCTCATCGTACGTGAGGTCGCATAAATCCGATCTGGTATATCCTCAGTACCTAGAGTATTGTAGTAGATATGAGTCATACCCGCGCGACCTTTAAAAAATAATTTCCCTACCTCACTTTCATGCGGCAGGTGGCAATCATTGCACTGCAACTCCGAGTGAGTGGAATCAACGAAGGATGTATAAACATTTTCCATCGTGTGGCAATTTTGGCAGAAATTCGGGGAATCTAAGTAAGCCATTGTTTTTACTGTTCCGAAAGATAGAGCGACACCTACTAACAAAGCCACTACTAATAACACCCTTTTATCGATGGCCATCAATTTTTTGAACCATTTTTTAAACATCTTTTCACCTCCCATATAATATCTTTCTCTCTCTAAAAATTTATATAATAAAGTACTTTCGCACTTTACCACCAAAAGGAATGGTATTACTTTTTTCTTCTTTTCACTAAAATGATCATCCCACCAATAGCGATTAAGCCAATTACACTAAAAGCAGCTATTTCAAGCATATTCAAATCATTTTTAGTCTCTTTATTTTGAACTGGTTCATCATCAACAAATTCGACAGTTGGTTTTGTTTCACTACGCTCATACTTCATTGAAAAACTTTTTGAATCTCCCGCTTTTAACCCTTGAAAATTATAAGAAAATATCCCTTCTTCATCTGCATGGGTTTGCTTTTTTTCTGGTTCAGGATCTAGCACAATATTTTCCGCCATTAGCGGTTGGATAAACGAAACATTGAACAGACTGATATCAGCAAAACTTTTAAATTGATAGTCAAGTGACTTTTTTTCTTTATCAACAGTTAATTTATCTGTGTAATATTCAACGACAAATTTATATACTTCATTCGGCTGTATTTCCTCACTAGTTGTCCAAGAAATGGTTCCTTTATCCTCGTCGATTGTGTATTCAATCTCATATACCTTTGATAAATCACTTGAGTAATCTGCAACATAGCCAACACGGAAGTTCTTCTCGTCCATTGGTAGGGGAATTTCGATTTGTCCTTTTTGCGGCTGATCCGTCTGGTTAAGCATTGTTCCCTGGTAACCAATTAATAACGGGGGGTGCTCTTTCTTTTCATCATTTGGATGGTAAGCAAACTCAGGCATAACCTTAATAGATAACTCTTCAAAGGTTAGGATATTTTTATTTTCCTCGGCAGTTGTTATTGATGGATATATCATTAGCAATAAACAAAAAAGAATGTTTAGAATGACCAGGTATTTTTTCATTTTCATGCTTCCTTTCAGGATGTGAATAAATTGTGAACGCATTCACAATAAAATGTAAAAAAAATTAATAAACATTTTATTCTTAAATTATTAAAAATTTTTGAATTTTCCGCGAGCACATTGATACCTTATTTATATCTTATTTATCCCATTTTAGCCTAACTCAATCTGTGACCTAAATCACAAAAATAATTTGAGATATTTCTAATTTGTGAACACGGATTTTTCCTTATTTACACTGTGTTTTCTATGTTTTTCTCAATAAAAAGCCCTCAACGGATTGTTGAAGGCTTTTTGCTTTTAGGATGATTAATTCTTTTCTTGATGGAATTTAGATTTTACAGGCTGTCCGCCTGAATCTTCATATTTCTTCTTTGCTTGTTTTACAATATCAAAATCTTTTCCCGCCTCAAGATCTTGATTATTGATTCCATTACGTGTTTTTTGTTCAGGATTTTGTTGTTTCGAGCGCTTTTTCAAGAGTATTCTCCCCTTCCTCCTGCCGTATGGCCTCCCTGTAAAATCATCGTATTTTGCATCTGCTGTATCTGAAGCCTCATCCGATGAAGCTGATCCCGCTGCTGGGCGTTGGCGCTATGTGCCATCTTGGCAATATCCTGATATGTTTGTTCCAGTCGCTGCAACGCTGTCGTATAATCATCATCGTTATAGTGCTCCTGAAGGCTACTTTCTTTAAATTCATCCTGGGCATATCGAATAGCATCCTCACATTGCTGCATTAACTCACTCATTGAATCACGAGTAGCCATCTTAAAACCCCCTTATATTTATAAAGCACCCACTATTTATAAGAAATGAAGCAAAAACGCTTCATTTCTTATTGTGTTCTCTCTTGTCTTTCCTATTACACCAAGCAAACGATAATTACTGGCAATTTCCTTGAAAGATTTACAATTGGATATACCACTAACTTCGTGTTAGAATTCAACTATTATTCATAAAAAATTTTTATACAAAAAGGAGGTTGCTGATATGATTCAGACCAACCCTTTTCCATATGCATCCGATGATAAACGATACCATACGTGGAATTACCACCTCCGCCAACAATTTGGCCATAAGGTTTTTAAGGTGGCTTTGGATGGCGGTTTTGACTGCCCAAACCGGGATGGCACTGTCGCACATGGCGGTTGTACATTTTGCAGCGCTTCCGGTTCCGGAGATTTTGCAGGTAACCGTGTCGAAACACTAGAAACACAATTTCAAGAAATCAAGGAAAAAATGCATACAAAATGGAAAGACGGGAAATACATGGCGTATTTTCAGGCATTCACAAACACACACGCGCCTGTTGATGTCCTTCGTGAAAAATTTGAAACAGTGCTTAAACAGGAGGGAGTTGTTGGATTATCCATCGCCACTCGACCTGATTGCCTCCCTGATGATGTTGTTGAATATTTAGCTGAGCTGAACGAAAGAACCTATCTTTGGGTAGAGCTTGGCTTACAAACCGTTCATGAACGGACTGCTCTTTTAATTAATCGTGCCCATGATTTCCAGTGCTATGTTGAAGGCGTCAATAAGCTAAGAAAACACGGGATCCGAATTTGCTCGCACATCATAAATGGCTTGCCGCTTGAATCTACTGAAATGATGATGAAAACAGCTCGTGAAGTGGCCAAGCTTGATGTCCAAGGAATAAAAATTCATTTACTGCATCTGCTCAAAGGTACACCGATGGTTAAACAATATGAAAAGGGCATGCTAGATTTTCTTTCTCAAGAGGATTATGTAAATTTAGTATGTGACCAATTGGAGATTTTACCGCCAGAAATGATTGTCCATCGCATTACTGGTGATGGACCGATTGATTTGATGGTCGGACCGATGTGGAGTGTAAACAAGTGGGAAGTACTTAATGCTATTGATGCGGAGCTAAAAAGACGAGACAGTTATCAAGGTAAATTTTATCAAGTGAGTAAAGCTGGGATTTAATATGAAGATGGATAAAATCCTCCCTTTTACTAAGAACTTACTTAAGAAAGCAGTAAAAAGTGGAGAAATTGTTGTCGATGCTACAGTAGGAAATGGCCATGATACATTATTTTTAGCCGAACTTGTTGGAGAATCGGGCAGAGTTTTTGGGTTTGATGTTCAGGAGCAAGCAATTTCTGCAACGAAGGAACGATTGAGCCAGTACGGATACCTTGAACGAGTAACTATTTTTCATACAGGACATGAACAACTTGAAAAAATGATACCTTCAGAATATCATGGGAAAATAACGGGGGCTGTTTTTAATTTAGGTTATTTGCCAAATAGTGATAAATCGATTTTCACAAGACCAGAGTCAACGATTTCAGCTGTTGAACAGATGATTTCTGTCTTGGCGCCAGAAGGGATTATTGTCCTTGTGATTTATCACGGCTTTCCCGAAGGTGCTGTTGAGCGCGATGCTTTACTAAGCTATTGCCAACAGATTGATCAAAAGACAGCGCATGTTTTAAAATATCAGTATATTAACCAACAAAATAATCCGCCCTTTATCATTGCAATCGAGAAAATCTAAAACCAGGCTCAGCCTGGTTTTTTATTTTGATTCAAGATATTTCGGTTTTCTATTCCCTCGAGTGACAAATGCAGGTAGCCATTTTTGAAAGGATCGGTAGGCAAGTCCATTTATATAGAAAAAATAGCTAACCGAACCGCCAGTTTTGATCATACTTTTAGCCAATTTGCGGACGTTTTTTTGTTTTCTAACTTTACTGTCAGAGAGATAAATCCCTAACAAACCTCGGTTGATCAATTGGTGAAACCTTTTATGTGGCAAATACTCTGTATGTCGATCTGCTTCAAAAACAAAATGCTTTAACCGTTCAAAAAGCGTCTCCTCATTTTCGTAATAAAAACAGAAATTCAAGTCCCCACCGGCCTTGTCCTCTTCTTGATCAATAAAATAATCTAGAAGTATATGGAGACCCTGTATGTATGGAAAATAACCCTTACGAATATTTTCTGCATCACTAGCTTTAAAGTCAGCTCTCATCGCATAGGAAATAAGACAAAAAATCCCTAGTGTTGAACCAGAGCATGCCGAAAATTCATACCATTCCATCTCAGGAAACCTGTTTTGATGAAGATGGAACCATGCTTCCAAGCGCGGCACCCTCTCGGCTTGGTTTACATGCTTGTGAATTTGCAAATCACAATAGTAGTCACAAAGTTCCTTAAGGTACTCACTAATTAAGGAGTAATTTTGCAGCTCCCGTAAAACGGTTCTGCAGGTTTCTGTTAAATCATTCAAGTAATTACCATCGTCTTGATCTTCCCGAAGACGGTAGTAGTTTTTTGGCCCGCTCTCTAAGGTTAGTGCATCTGCCATTGCTTCATGGAGTGCAGCAAAGTCCTCAGGGTCTAGGGAAGTGCTTCGGTCACAAAGATTATCTAAGTAATCACTAATTGTTTGATAGGCAACAATAAATTCTACCGCTTTTTTATATTCTTTCATTGCCATGAGGGCAAGAATACCTCCCCCTTCACAATGAAAGGTTTTATGTTTGATGCTCGCAAGTGCCTGGGTTCTTAACTCTGGATTAGGAATATTTTCTGCCCTCTCTGTCCATTTATTAAGCTCTTGATGAACGGCTGGAATAATTCGTCGATATATCTTGGACATTAAGCTGATGGGCATCACCTGAAAATCTCCCTCCTTTTATACAATATAGCCTATTGCTTTTAATTGGCTGGTGACAAAATCCTTAGCATACTCGAATATATCTTCCCGTTCAGGTTCATTAAAGATTTCGTGGTAACATTTCGGCCACACCTTAAATCTTTTCTCTGATAATGGAGCTTGATTAAACCAATCCTTTACTGCATCTTTATTCACAATTTTATCATCACCCGCTTGCATGACCAGCATTGGCACATCTTGCGTTTTATCCATAACAAGAAATGCCTGCTTAATTGCGGCTGCTAACTCCCGATACCATCTTACCGAGACTTTCGTAATATAGAGAGTATCACCTGAATCTGCTTCCCATACCTCTTCGTTTCTCGTAGCCATCTTAACTGTTAAACCCGAGTTCATTCGTAAGGTAGGAAAAACTACATTTATTGGATGTGATAGAGCATCTAAAAACTTTGATGGGGTATGAATTAGTCCTAGACAGGGTGAAGAAAGGATCACACCGGCTATATCGAGTTTTTCTTCCTGTAAGAGGCGAATGGTAATTAGCCCGCCCATACTATGTCCTAGCAGAAATACTGGCAAGTCATATTGATAGGCAGCCTTTATCCAATCTTTAACTTCAATTAAATATTCGTTGAAGGAATCGATATGGCCCCTGCGGGATCTTGTTGTCATACCTTGCCCGGGAAGGTCACCCATAATGACATGAAAACCTGATAAACGCCACATTTCAATTAACCAACCATAGCGGCGGTGATGCTCCATTGCGCCATGAATCATCACAATGACCGCTTTCGCTTCCCCTTCAGCTTCCCACTTCCACATATTCCTTCCTCCTAGAAAAATTGTCCATTCTATATGTTATTACTTATTTTAACATAATACGTCCCAGGGTCGTAAATTATGGTCAATCTTAATCCAAGCTTTAAGGCAAAAAGCTTTTAATTTACAGGTATGTTTAGTTAAAATTAAATCAGCCTATCAAGTAAAAAGGAGAATATTATGATCTATCCATACAAAGGGAAGTATCCAAAAATTGCAGACTCAGTATTTATTGCTGATTATACAACAATCACCGGAGATGTTGAAATCGGTGAAGAATCAAGCGTTTGGTTCAATACGGTCATCAGAGGTGATGTTGCATCAACCAAAATTGGGAAAAAAGTAAACATCCAAGACAACTCAGTATTGCATCAAAGCCCAAACAATCCTTTAATTTTAGAAGATGAAGTGACCATTGGACATCAAGTCATTCTGCATAGCTGTATTGTCAGAAAAAAAGCGTTAATTGGCATGGGTTCGATTGTTCTTGATCAAGCTGAAATTGGTGAAGGAGCATTTATAGGTGCAGGGAGCCTTGTAGCCCAAGGAAAGAAGATTCCCCCTAATACACTAGCATTTGGCAGGCCAGCAAAAGTTATTAGAGAATTGAATGATGAGGATAGAAAGGATATGAATAGAATATTTACAGAATATGCCGAAAAGGCGCAGTATTATAAGTCATTACAAAATTAACTTGTTGGATTGGCCATAAATTCTCGTTAAGAGAGCTTTTTTGAAGACATTTCACCGGTTTCCTTGTTGTGTTTTGTCTTTAAGAGAGCTTATTGAAGACATTTCACCAGCTGCCCTCTTGGGTTTTGTCTTTAAGAGAGCTTATTGAAGACATTTCACCGGTTTCCTTGTTGTGTTTTGTCTTTAAGAAAGCTTATTAAAGACATTTCACCGGCTTCCTTGTTGTGTTTTGTCTTTAACAGAGCTTATTGAAGACATTTCACCGACTGCCCTCTTGAGTTTTGTCTTTAAGAGAGCTTATTGAAGACATTTCACTTATTTCCTCATAGGGTTTTGTCCTTAAGAAAACTCCTTAAAGACATTTCATCGGTTCCCTTGTTGGGTTTTGTCCTTTAATTTAATGAAGCCCTTATATTTCCATTGTTTGATGAGTTTTTCCCCATTGGAAATCGCTTTGAAATGCATACTTCTCTTCTACATAAACCTGATGCCAGAGCATAAACATCAGAACCGTCCAAATTTTACGGCTATAATCGAACTTTCCCTGACAATGATCATCGAATATTTTTAACAAGTATGTTTTATTTATTAAATGATCTGTGTTGCTCTCACGGATGATTCCTTTAGCCCAATCATTCATCTCGTCCTTCAGCCAATGACGAATCGGTACCGGAAAACCAAGCTTTTTTCGGCTGAGTACATGGTCAGGAACGATTCCCTCAAACGCTTTTCGGAGAATATATTTTGTTGTCCCGCTTGTAGTCTTCAATCTGGCTGGTATTTTAGAAGCGACATCAAACACCGCTTTATCTAAAAAGGGAACACGCAGCTCTAGCGAATGAGCCATCGTCATTTTATCGGCCTTAAGTAAAATATCCCCACGCAACCATGTATGAATATCAATATATTGCATCTGTTCAACCGCATTATATCCCAAAGATTCTTGATAAAGCAGTTTAGTGATATCTGTAAAATTTATCCCTTCCCGGTAATTAACCAATAGCTTCCGTTTTTCCTTTTCAGAAAACATCTTTGCATTTCCAATATATCGTTTTTCTATTGGAGTTACACCGCGCTCAATAAAGCTTTTTCCCTTCATTCCTTCTGGTAGCATTCTCGCTGCCCATCTTAAAAACGTTTTTATTACACGCGGGATTTTATTAAATATCCTTAGTGAATGTGGCTCACGATAAATATTGTAGCCGCCAAAAAGTTCATCAGCCCCCTCGCCTGATAAGACAACTTTTACATGCCTTTTTGCCTCACGAGCGACGAAATAGAGGGGAACACAAGCTGGGTCAGCAAGTGGGTCATCCATATGCCAGATGATTTTTGGCAGTTCCTCCATATACTCTTCAGGCGTAATAACATAGCTTATATTCTCCACTCCAAGTTTTGCAGCTGATTCTTTGGCCACATCAATTTCACTAAACCCATTTCGTTGAAACCCCACAGAAAAGGTTTTAATAGCAGGATGAAAGTCCTTTGCAATTGAAGCAATAATAGTTGAATCAATTCCACCTGAAAGGAAAGAGCCTACTGGCACATCTGCCCGCATATGAAGTTTAACTGAATCAATCAAAACTTCCTTAATCTCATTGACAAAGTCCGTTTCAGACTTATTTGCTGGCTTAAAACTTGCCTTCCAATACTTAAGAATGTTTATTGGAGACCCGATTCTCTTAGTGAAATAACATCCTGGTTCGAGCTTTTTGATTCCAGCAGAAAGGGTGTCTGGTTCTGGAACATATTGATAGGTTAGATAATGCTGTAAGGAATCCAAGTTCAGTTCAGCTTTTTCCAACGCAAGCAGGATGCTTTTTTTCTCCGAAGCAAAATAGGTTCGTCCATTCCCCTCGTAGTGAAAAAAGGGCTTGATGCCAAAGCGGTCTCGGGCACCAAATAAAACCTGAACCTGTTTATCCCAAATGACGAACGTAAACATCCCGCGAAGCTTGTTTACTGCCTTTTCTCTTAGCTGGCTATAAAGGGCTACGATAACCTCTGTGTCGCTGTTAGTTGCAAATGTTAATCCGTTTTGTTGAAGCTCTTGGCGTAGTTCAAGGTAGTTATAAATTTCCCCATTAAAAATTATCCAATAGCGCTCGTTTTCGTATGTAAGCGGCTGATGCCCATTTTCAATATCAATGATACTTAGCCGGCGAAAACCAAATTGAATAAACTCATCCTGATAATAACCTTCATCATCAGGACCCCGATGAGTAATCATTTCGTTCATTTTTTTAAAGAGTTCATTTCCCTCATCATTATCCGTTTGCGCATTGTCATTTATACAGCCAATAAACCCGCACATTTACAGATCACCTCACTAGTTATTTCACCATTTCACACAAAAATCGACTGATTGGTCTTAAACATTCTATTCTGTCTCTCTTGATGTAAGAATTAGAAGGCAAAAAAAAGAGGAGGCTGCAAAATTATTTGCAACTTCCTCTCTTTGGTATTCCTATAACTTTTCTTAAAGACTTGCTTGTTGACGCAGGGTGTCAGCTTTATCCGTACGCTCCCATGGCAAATCAACATCTGTACGGCCAAAATGTCCATATGCTGCTGTTTGCTTGTAAATAGGTTTACGAAGATCAAGCATGTTAATGATTCCTGCAGGGCGAAGGTCGAAGTTCTCACCAACAAGGTCAACTAAAACTTCTTCACTAACTGTTCCTGTTCCAAAAGTTGCAACAGAAATTGATACTGGTCTAGCTACACCAATTGCATATGCCAGCTGCACTTCACACTTGTCTGCAAGGCCAGCTGCAACAATATTTTTTGCAACATAACGTGCTGCATAAGCTGCAGAACGGTCAACCTTTGTTGGATCCTTACCAGAGAATGCACCGCCACCATGACGAGCATATCCGCCATAAGTATCTACAATTATTTTACGGCCTGTCAAACCAGCATCCCCTTGAGGTCCGCCAATTACGAAACGTCCTGTTGGGTTGATAAAGTATTTTGTATTTTCATCAATTAGTTCTTTAGGTACAACTGGATTAATAACATATTCTTTCAGATTACGCTGGATTTGCTCTAACGTTACCTCTGGATTATGTTGTGTTGAGATTACGATTGTATCAATCCGTACTGGTGTGTCATTTTCATCATACTCAACGGTTACTTGGGTTTTTCCATCTGGACGAAGGTATTCAAGAACTTTATCTTTACGTACCTCTGTTAACTTACGTGCAAGTTTATGTGCTAATGATATTGGAAGCGGCATTAGTTCAGCTGTTTCATTACATGCATAACCAAACATTAAACCTTGGTCTCCAGCACCAATAGCTTCGATTTCTTCATCTGACATTAGACCTTCACGTGCTTCAAGTGCCTGGTCAACACCCATTGCAATATCAGGGCTTTGTTCGCCTATAGAAGTTAATACAGCACATGTCTCTGAGTCAAAGCCATATTTCGCACGATCATAGCCAATTCCTTTAATCGTTTCACGAACAATTTTTGGAATGTCCACGTATGTAGAAGTAGTGATTTCCCCTGCTACTAGGACTAATCCGGTAGTAACTGATGTTTCAGCCGCAACACGAGCATTGGCATCCTTAGCTAATATTGCATCTAGTATCGAATCAGAAATCTGGTCACACATCTTATCAGGATGACCTTCAGTTACTGACTCAGAAGTGAACAAACGACGTTTTGTTGACATCTGAATTCCTCCTATATCTTATGAGATTGAATCAAGGTTCTATGAAGGTTACAGGAATTCTTCTTGAACATTGACATTGATACGGTACTCATTTCCTTAGTATGAAATAAACTAACGATTTTTATTAGAAACTATTATCATCATAAAAGGACTTATACAAAACAAAAAACCTTACCACTTGAGGAAAGGTTGTTTTCGGCCTTTCGCTCTTATCGTTCAAGGTCATAGCCTTGCGTCAGATTAGCACCTTCGCATATGAAATGAATCAATTACACAATCATTCTTTTCATTTTGCAGGTTGCTGGGTTTCATAGGGCCTGTCCCTCCACCAGCTCAGGATAAGAGAGTATCCGTTCAAATTAAAATAATACGGAACATGTCGAACATTGTCAATGACTTTTTCAAGGATTCAATGGTAAAAAACAGAAATTTTAACATTAATAACGTATAGTATTATTACAGCCTAATTTCACCGAATAGTATAGACTATTCAGACTAATGTGTTATACTTTTTATAATTAAATCTTGGTAAAAAACATTGTAAAGGAAGGGTTAGCGTAGATGAATTCTGTTCATATCCCAAATGCATTAAGCTTACTATTAAAGGAAAATCATGTCCAAATGCAATTATCTGTCCCTCAACTAGTAGAAAAAATCTTATCACGAAATGAAGGTGTATTAACCTCCACTGGTGCCATAAGTGTTTCAACTGGAAAATATACAGGACGTTCCCCTCAAGACAAATTTATAGTTGTAGAAGAGTCCATAAAGGATAAAATTGCTTGGGGCTCATTAAATCAGCCGATTTCCGAGGAAGTATTTAAAAACCTTTATCAAAAGGTTACTGCTTATTTAAAACAAGCAAATGAAGTTTTCGTATTTAAAGGATTTGCCGGGGCTGACAAGAAATCGCAATTGCCTATTCAGGTAGTAACGGAATTTGCATGGCATAACTTGTTTGCTCATCAATTATTTATTCGTCCCAGTGAAGAAGAGTTGTTAGCACATAAAACTGGATTCAATGTTATCTGTGCACCAAACTTCAAGGCTGACCCCCTAATTGACGGGACAAATTCTGAAACATTTATCATTATCTCTTTCGAACAACGAACCGTTTTAATTGGCGGTACAGAATATGCAGGTGAAATGAAGAAAGCAATCTTCTCTGTAATGAACTTCATTTTACCTGAAAATAATATTTTATCGATGCACTGTTCAGCAAATGTTGGTTTTGAGGGTGATGTCGCCCTTTTCTTTGGGCTATCTGGTACAGGAAAAACCACATTGTCTGCTGACCCAAAACGCCGGTTGATTGGTGATGATGAGCACGGGTGGTCACCGCATGGTGTCTTTAATATTGAGGGTGGCTGCTATGCAAAGACCATTAATCTGTCCCGTGAAAAAGAACCGCAAATCTTTGAGGCCATCCATTTTGGATCAGTCCTTGAAAATGTTATGGTTATGCCTGAATCAAGAATTGCTGATTATGATGATGGGTCATTAACGGAAAATACCCGTGCAGCCTACCCGATTCAAGCAATTGATAATATTGTTCTGCCTAGTATTGCTGGGCATCCGAACACGATTGTTTTTTTAACAGCTGATGCTTTTGGTGTATTGCCGCCAATTTCAAAATTAACAAAGGAACAAGCGATGTATCATTTCTTAAGCGGCTATACGTCAAAGCTTGCAGGAACGGAAAGAGGAGTAACCTCACCGGAAGCAACCTTCTCTACCTGCTTTGGTGCACCATTCCTTCCACTTCCAGCAACACGCTATGCAAAAATGCTTGGCGATAAAATTCTTGAGCATAACGCGAAGGTTTACCTTGTGAATACCGGCTGGACTGGCGGGGAATATGGTGTTGGCAGCCGAATGAAGCTTTCTTATACAAGAGCAATGGTGCAAGCTGCACTTGAAGGGGAACTTGACACTGTTGAAACGGTTAGAGATGAAATTTTCGGGTTAAATATACCGCTTCATATTGCTGGTGTTCCCGACGAAGTCCTGCAGCCAAACAAAACGTGGCCTGATCCAAAAGCCTACGAAATGAAAGCCAAAGAACTGGCTAAAAAATTCCAGGAAAACTTCAAAAAGTTCTCTGATGCACCAGTAGGTGTTGAAGCAAATGGTGGTCCTATCGTTTAGAATTTGGATTCAACTGAGTAAGAAATTCACTATTTCTGACCATGAAGCGGTTATGATGACCGTTTACTTTTAATAATAGCAATAGCGGTCACCATGAAGCGCTCATGATGACCGTTTCCTTTTATAAATAGGGAGTGCGGTCACCATGAAGCGATTAATGGATCACCTGCTTAGTTTGTTGAATTTAATGCAATTAATTGATAGGTTAATGTCGTTTTACTATGCTCCCATTCCACTTTTTTAATTACAGCTGTTCCGCTTGAGTCACCATCCATTGTTTTTCTTACATCGATTGGAATATCAATCGGATAAAGTCTGTATCCATCTTTGTTAAGAACAAAAAGGTTCTCTTCCACCCTTGTTTCTCTCCCCTTCGTTACAATCATCGTATTCAACTCTAGAGGCATACCCATTACATTTCACTCCTCTACATCGTCCAAGATACATCTATTTTATCACCTTTTGATTTGGCTTTTCATCCACTTCGTTAAATCCTCGACTACTTTTCTATTTATTGCCGGTGGAAAGTAGTGTGTGAAATCGTCAAAATACCAGCATTCCACCGGTTTATTTAACGCCTTTAACCGCCGTTCTAGTCGATAGGCATGTTCCACCGAAACATTATGATCATTCACACCATGAATAATGAGAATGGGTGCTATTAGGTGTTCAAGTTGATAAAGTGGCGTCCGCTCATGATATCGGTCTGGATACTTCTCAGGAGTTCCACCAATGACTCTTTTCATCATCCTTCGTAAATCATTCCGTTCCGAATACGTCAATGACATGTCACTCACTCCACCCCATGTAACTACAGACGCTGCCTCAGGGAACTCAATAGCCGTCAGCAATGCCATGACACCACCGCGTGAAAAGCCAAACACATGGATTTGACTGATCCTTGGAAGTGATTTTAACAGCAAAAAGGCTGCATACGCATCCTGCCGATCCTCTCCAGCAAAATCCTCGTTGCCTTCTCCCCCTTGATTCCCGCGATAATAGGGAGCAAAGACAACAAAGCCTTCGGCAGCAAATTGGGCAATCCTCGCCGGTCGAACTTTTCCAACATTTTTTATTCCACCACGCAAATAAAGAAAACCATCTATAGGTCCCGAGGTTTTTGGTTCAGCGAGTAGCCCTTTCACCTTTAGGCCGTTTGATAGATAGGTAACTACATTTAACTCTACATTGGGATTTGGAGAAGGGAAACGATAGATATCAATGATTTTTCCACTTTGTGTATTCATCCCATAGCTCCTTTCCAAAATTTACTTAGTAAAAAATTACTGTAACTAGGCATTCACACATTTTTACCTATTTCATACAATATCAAAGGCAAACGCCCAGATTTTATTGTAATTAGGAGGTTTACTTCATGAAAAAATGGCTAAAGTTCAGTCTTTCCTCACTTCTCATTGTGATTCTATTGATTTCTGTAGCGGCTTGTAATAACAACACGGATCCTAAAAAACTGCAAAAGGTTCGTTTAGCTGAAGTTACTCGTTCCATTTTCTATGCACCTGAATATGTTGCACTAGCTAAAGGATTTTTTGAAGAAGAAGGCTTGGACGTTGAACTGACAACAACCTTCGGTGGTGACAAAACAATGACTGCCTTACTTTCGGGTGGTACGGATATTGCACTAGTAGGATCGGAAACTTCCATTTATGTTTACGCACAAGGAGCAAATGACCCGGTAATCAACTTTGCCCAATTAACCCAGACAGATGGTACCTTCCTAGTCTCACGGGAAAATATCGATAATTTTTCATGGGATTTATTAAAGGGCTCCACATTCTTAGGCCAGCGTACAGGTGGTATGCCACAAATGGTTGGTGAATTCGTCCTTAAGAAGCATGGAATTGACCCACATCAGGATTTAACCCTAATCCAAAATATTGATTTTGCAAATATCGCCACAGCTTTTGGTTCGGGCACAGGTGACTTTGTCCAATTATTCGAACCGCAAGCTAGTATTTTTGAAAAAGAAGGAAAAGGACATATTGTCGCATCCTTTGGAACAGAATCAGGGCATGTCCCATATACCACATTTATGACGAAAGAAAGCTATATGGAAGAAAACAAAGAAATTGTTGAAAAATTCACAGGAGCGATTTACAAAGCACAGCAATGGGTAGACTCCCATAGTTCAGCCGAAATTGCTGAAGCCATTCAATCCTTTTTTCCAGATACAGATATGGAAATCATGGAATTGGTAGTCGACAGATATAAAGAACAAGGCTCCTTTGCTACAGATCCAATCCTCGATGAAGAAGAGTGGAATAATCTCCAGGACATTATGAAGGAAGCGGGAGAACTTCCACAGGAAGTATCTCATGAGACACTAGTCAATACAAAAATTGCCGAGGATATCTCGAAAAAATAATTGTTTAGGGAGGTCGTCAGATGAATTTTTTAGCTATTAAAGACATTCATCACACCTATTTTACTAATGCCTCGGCGACCACGGCCCTCTTAGATATAACGATCCATGTAGAGGAAGGAGAATTTGTGTCCTTCCTCGGCCCTAGTGGCTGTGGTAAAACAACGATGCTTTCAATCATTGCTGGGCTAATAAAGCCCACGCATGGCAATGTTTTGCTTGAAGGGAAACCAATTCTTACCTCGGAAAATCAAATTGGCTACATGCTTCAGCAAGATTATTTGTTCCCATGGAAAACAATTGAAGAAAACATTCTAATAGGTCTTAAATTATCAAAACAGTTAAATGAAAGAACAAAATCCGCAGCACTAAGCCTACTGAAGCAGATTGGTTTAACTGGCATCGAAAAGCAATTGCCTAAACAATTATCAGGCGGAATGAGACAGCGTGTCGCCCTCATACGAACACTGGCAACGGAACCGAAGCTGCTAATGCTTGATGAGCCATTTTCAGCACTTGATTACCAAACAAAGTTAAAGCTAGAGGATTTAGTTTCAAATACATTAGATAAATTTGGAAAAACGGCCATCCTTGTCACGCATGACATTGGTGAAGCCATTGCAATGAGTGACAGGATCGTTCTCTTTTCACCAAGCCCAGGCAGGGTTCACCGTGTGTTTCAAATACCAGATGAGTTAAGAGACTTGTCTCCCTTTGAAGCACGAAACCATGAAGCCTTTTCTAACGTCTTTCAAATGATTTGGAAGGAGTTGGAGTCCCTTGAGCCCGGAGAAGAATAGTCTAAAACTCCTCCATAAAAAATATATTCATTCTTTAGCGATTGAAAAGAGATGGATCCGTTTTTATCAGGTCGTTATTTTGCTTGTCTTTTTCTCAGGCTGGGAATTATCAAGTCAAAAACAATGGGTTGATCCGCTCCTGTTTAGTTCTCCATCAAAGATTTGGAGTTTGTTCTTAGTGAAGTTTCAAGATGGTTCCTTGCTTTCCAATTTAGGTGTTACCTTAACGGAGACAATTTTCGGATTTATCTTAGGTACGTTACTAGGAACAATTTTAGCAGCAGTATTATGGTGGTCACCAATGCTCCAGAAGATTTTCGACCCCTATCTTGTAATCTTAAACGCGATGCCAAAGGTAGCTTTAGGCCCGATTTTAATTGTCGCACTTGGTCCGGGCTATTCCTCTATTATTGCTATGGGTGCGATCATTTCTGTCATCATCACTACCATTGTCGTCTACACAGCATTTAAAGAAGTCGATCCAAATTATTTAAAAGTCCTTCAAGTATTTGGTGCCACTAGACTGCAATGCTTTAAGGAAGCCATTCTACCCGCGAGCTTTCCGACAATTATTTCTACTTTAAAGGTGAATGTCGGACTTTCATGGGTCGGTGTCATCGTTGGCGAATTTTTGGTATCCTCTAGAGGACTGGGCTATATGATTATTTACGGCTTCCAAGTATTTAATTTTACGCTCGTATTCTTAGCTCTTCTGGTCATTGCAGTTATTGCGACGATTATGTATCAGCTTGTAGAGCTATTAGAAAAGAAACTTATCAAGGAATAGCGGCTTATTGAATATTTGCTGCTATTCTTTTTTATTTTGAAGCTTGTAAATATACTTTAGGCATTCCTCGATAACTTGGTCCTTCATAATAAAGCTATAGTCATTGTTAAATCTTAATTGCAAAATATCACCGTCTACAACGACAGGGCCATTCGTTTCGTAATAGTCGTTTGTTTTATTTATTGTTTTAATTTTCCCCCAAAATACTTTTTTAACAAATATTCCTTTTTCATCACTAACTCTATATACTGCAATAGGGTTTAGTTCTTCAAGGCTGGCACCCGTTTCCTCATAAACCTCACGATGGGCCGCTTCTACAAGTGACTCACCACGCTCCACCTTTCCACCGGGAAATTCTATACCTCTGAGTTTATGATTGGTTAAAAACCAAGAGTCTCTATACTGACAAATAACAAGCACATGTTTAATTTCCTCTTGGAATGCATTCTCAAAAAAAGACAGCTCCACCAGATTGCCATTAACATCAAAAAATTGATTCATCTATAACCCGCCTCTTGATTCCTTTTAAGACTATATTATAATAAGAAAAGGTCAATCGCACGTTTAGCGCACGACAGGACTGGAGCGCTTCGACTGAGATAAAGGAAACACGGAGAGCGGTAAGCGATCCGATGTTGACTTATCGTAGGGAGAAGAGCGAAGTACACTAGTCGCTGTACTGATTGCGCTAGACATATAAAAAAAAGGAAAATCCTCATTATTAGGATTTTCCCTCAGTCTATTCTATCGTCGGCATGATATTCATACTTTCAATATGCTGTTTTGCTTGGTCATCACCCAGTTTGTGAATCATCCCATACACTTGTTGAATCGTATTGTCATATGCGTCATTCTCACGGTCGTAATGATATTGCACATATGGAACATGAGCCCGGAAAAAGTTTTTCCATTCGGTTGAATAGTTTTGGTCAAACAACTCCCGGAGTTCGGTAATTTCTTCATCATTCGCTTGAATTTTGAAACTATAGGTTGAACTGGTCTCGCTTTGAGAGATGCCACCTGTTCCCACATCTATATAATAGGTTTTTTTCTGTTCATTCATTATGTCATCCCCTTATGATTCATTAATTAAAAGTTTCCACAAAAATAAAAATTTATTCTTTTTTACATTTCTATTCATTTTTTGGAAATGAATAGTGTATAATTGTCATAATATTAAGAAAATATATTTTATAGTTCTCAAAAGGTTTATTGAATTGTTAGAGGATATTTTTTATTGGAAAGGGAATTGAATAAGTAGAGGAATCTATATTTGCAGGAGGTGAGATAAATGAAGTTAGTCGATGAGCTATATGAAATGTATCGTAACAAGCTAACTGGTGATGAGGAAGATATCGACATGCTAGCCTTCGCCTTTTTAGAAGAAATGACACATGAAGACTTGTTAGGATTAATTCAGGATATGGATAAACAGGAATTATACGATTTAATGGGGCTCTATTTAATCGAAAGCTTAAAGGGAAAATTTGCGCAGGAAGAATACGGCCAGCGGCGCACCCATACTTATTATCCAAGAAATATACATTGAACCTTACATACTAGTGGAATCGAAACTGCCTTTCGTGCAGTTTTTTTTATTATTAACACGGATTGGCATGGTACAATAGGTGAGGAATGAAGGGGGGATTTAAATGTATACTGTATTTGTGGTGAGCATAATTATTATTATTGTCGTCCTCTTGCTTGCAGTCGTTACTACATCAAAAGCCTATTCTTACAAGCATACAGTGGACCCGCTAGAAGATAAGCCTTATGTCGACAAGGTAAATATTGAGAATCCAGATAAAAAAGAGGCATAAAAAAATCCTATTCAGAGTGAATAGGATTTTTCTTTATCTCTATGCGAAAACTTGTTTTAATTCTTCTTTACTTTGCTCTAACCAAAAGTGCATTAAGCGTTTGGCACCTTCTAAATCATGGAGCTTTGCTTGACCGCATTGGCGTTCATTTGCTGCAGGAATCTCAGTGATTTCCACCGCATCCTTCATTGTCGCTTCAAGAAGGTCAATGATTTCTTCCACAGTTGGCTCACCACTAACGACCAAATAATAACCTGTTTGGCAGCCCATTGGTGAAATATCAATAATATCAAAGTGATCAAATTTTTCCGAATGTGTCCGGAGATTAAACGCCAATAGATGTTCTAGTGTATGAATCACATCCGGCTTCATCGCTTGTTTATTAGGTTGACAAAAACGGATATCATATTTATTTACAACACCATCACTGCCCACCTTATGTACACCACAATGTCTTACATACGGGGCTTTAACCGCATTATGGTCTAAATCAAAACTTTCTACTGAAGGCATAGCATTCACTCCCTATTTAATCTACCTCATATCATACAACAAATCCCGACTAAATTCATCTGATTTATTTAATGTAACAATTTAGACGTTTTTTTATAATTATGGTATGTTTTAATTACATGCTATTAGGGAGTGTTTTTATGTTAAAAAAAGCCTTTATTGCTATTATTCGTTTTTATCAGGTTGTCATTTCTCCAATTAAGCCACCAACCTGTCGCTTTTACCCAACCTGCTCCCATTATGGCCTGGAAGCTGTTCAACGTTTCGGGGCATTTAAAGGTGGTTGGCTGACCATAAAACGAATCCTAAAATGCCATCCCTTCCATCCCGGCGGTATCGACCTGGTCCCAGACAAGAAGGGACATTAAGCCTTATACCCATCGACAACAAGCTCAAGTGCACCCGTATGCGGATCAATGATTAGTCCATGAACAGGAACACCCTCTGGCATAAGCGGATGATTTCTTATAACCCCAACACTATGCTCAACACTTTCATTAACATTATCAAATCCATGGAGCCATTTGTTAATATTAATCCCGGAATAGGAAAGAGTATTAATTGTTTCATCTGAGATTCCCCGGCTTTTCATACTTTCAATTACCGGCTCAGGCTTTAAACCGCTCATACCGCAATCGTGATGGGCAATGACAAGGACCTCCTGTGCCTGCAATTGATATACAGCAATTAAAATACTACGCATAATACTACCAAACGGGTGTGAAACAAGAGCACCTGCATTTTTTATTGTCTTCACATCGCCATTACCTAAATTCATCGCTTTTGGCAATAATTCAAGCAATCTTGTATCCATACATGTCAGGATTACCATACGTTTATTAGGAAATTTAGTCGTTTCATATTTTTCATATTCACGGATCTCTACAAACTTTCGATTATAATCAAGAATTTCATTTAATAATGTAGAATTCTGCATCTTTATTCCACCTCTTTAAGTTTTTCTTCTTTCAGCATACAAAATCAATAAGGGATATGCCAAATATTTTTACTTGCATAAAAGCTATTTTTTTTGTAACATACATAGAGAAATCGGAATCGTTCCGTATTACGCACATATATCTATTATTTGAATTCAAAAAATTTTTGGACAATAAATCGGAATAAATACGATTTATAAACATATGAAGGAGCATTATATGAAGAAAATTATTACTTTTCTTACCTTTCTTTTGTTATTTAGCCTTATACTCTCTGCCTGCTCTAGTGACCTAGAAGAAACACAAAAAGAGGAAGATCTTTTAACCATTTATACAACAGTATTCCCACTTCAATATTTTACTGAGCAAATTGGAGGAAAATTTGTTGATGTGAAAACCATCTATCCTCCAGGTGCAGATGAACATACATTTGAACCTTCGCAAAAAGATATGATGAAACTAGCTGATTCAGACTTATTTTTCTATATCGGATTAGGCTTAGAGGGATTTGTAGAAAAAGCAAAAGGATCATTAAAAAACGAAAACGTTGAGTTATTGCCCACTGCTACTAATCTTCAGTTAGTGGAAGAAGATGACCATGAAGGTGATGATCATGAAGATGAGGATCATCAACATAGTGATGTCAACCCACATGTGTGGCTAGACCCCATTTTTGCAAAAGAAATGGCTGCGATAGTAAGGGACGCCTTAATTGAAAAAATGCCAGAGAATAAAGCTTATTTTAATGATAATTATACCCAATTAGCAGGAGATTTAGATGAATTACATGCAGCATTCGATGAGACAATAAAATCTGCTAAGCATAATAAAATTATTGTTACTCATGCGGCATTTGGATACTGGGAACAGCGTTACGGAATAGAACAAATTAGTATTTCTGGACTTTCAACCTCTAATGAACCTTCGCAAAGAGAACTGGAGAAAATTATCTCATTAGCCGACCAAGAGGGACTTCAGCATATCTTCTTCGAACAAAATGTTCAATCTAAATTAGCTGAAGTGGTTCAGAAGGAAATTGGTGCAAGAGCTTTACCCATCCATAATTTAGCGATTTTAACTAAGGATAATATTAAGAATAAAGAGACATATTTTACTTTAATGGAGCAAAACCTAGATTCATTAAATACAGCTTTAAATAATTAGCAAATACTTCTGCAAATCCCTTTTACTTCTAGGGATAATGAACGGTTAAAATTCACATCCTATTTTTGTATTACGAATTTTATTAAGGAGTGATACGAGATGGCACAGGATGTTTTATGTGAGGTTAACAATTGCTCCTACTGGGCAAAGGGAAATAAATGTAATGCAGAAAGCATTTATGTTGTCAGCCATAAAGGAAAAACTGCTGATAACAATCAAGAAACCGATTGTAAAACATTTGAACCATCTGATCTATAAACAACAAACCCAGGCAATCGCTGCCTGGGTTTGTTGTTTTAATTTGGTGTGCTAAACTTGTTTGTTGATTGGAGCTCCAGGCACTTCGCTTTCCGCGGGCAGTCCGGGAGCCTCCTCGTCGCTTCGCTCCTGCGGGGTCTCCCGTGACTTGCTCTTCCCGCAGGAGTCTCGTGCCTTCCGCTCCAATCAACTGAGTGTACTAAATCAACAATGTTCTTTAACACAGCCTAAAATTTAAAAAGACTCTTCATCAGCTGGACGTCTTTTAGTCTTTTTTGATTAATGCTAAATCCGATTCCCGGGGTAGTTGGTACTTTGACATAACCGTCATTAACGGTGACTTCGGGAGAAATAATATCTTCCTCCCAAAAACGGCTGGAAGCAGAGATATCGCCTGGAATGGTGAAACCCGGAAGTGATGCAAGCGCAATATTATGTGCCCGTGAAATTCCAAATTCGATCATCCCACCACACCAAACTGGAACCCCCTTTTCAAGACAATAGTCATGAATTTTTTTTGCTTCATAGAGGCCGCCTACTCTGCCTGACTTAATGTTAATTACCCTGCAGCTTCCAAGCTCGATTGCCTGTTTTGCATCTTCAAAGGTCACAATGCTTTCATCAAGGCAAATCGGCGTCCTAATACTTTTTTGAAGCTTTGAATGCTCAATAATATCATCGGCGGCTAGAGGCTGCTCTATCATCAGTAAATTAAAATCATCCAGTTTCTTCAAACGCTCTAAATCTTTTAACGTATAGGCAGAATTTGCATCAGCCATCAATGGGAGGTCTGGGAAGTGTCTACGTATTTCTTCTAAAAAAGCGTAATCCTGCTTAGGATTTATTTTGACTTTAAAACGCTGATAGCCTTCAGAAAGAAACTTTTCAATCTGGTTAAGTGCAATGACCGTTGAATCCGTAGCGACTACAACCCCTGAAGCAATTGTTTCCCTTGTACCGCCTATAACTGAAGCAAGTGACTTCGCATGCTTTTTAGAATATAAATCCCAAAGAGCCATTTCTAATCCTGCCTTTGCCATATGGTTCCTTTTAACTGACTTAAATAAAACGGCCGCTTCTTCAGGATGGGATACAGCATTTTTTTTCAGTAAAGGAATCAATATATCAGTTAACATATGTAGGCTCGTTTTAACTGTTTCTTCCGTGTACCACGGTGTTGAAAAGGCAACACCCTCACCATAGCCTGAAACGCCATCAATGTCTGTTACCTCGACAATAATGCCCTCTCGCTCGATAACGGTTCCTAAATGCGTTTGGAACGGTGATTTCAATGGCATTTTAATCACATAGAGCTGAACGGCTGAAATATTCATCGGTCCGTCCTTCCCTCTTCTGCCATTTCCCTTAACTTTCTGCGTAAAAGTTTTTTTGCAGCATTTCTCGGTAACTTACTAATAAAACGGATTTTTTTTGGTACTTTGTATTTAGCTAGATGCCCCATACAAAATTGCTCAAGCTCTTCCTCAGAAACAATCGAGCCATTTTTTGCAACGACAAAGGCGATAGGTACCTGCCCCCAGATTTTATCCTCAAGACCGGTTACACCCGCTTCAGAAACAGCTGGATGTGCCAATAGTACGGCTTCTATTTCTGCCGGGTAGATATTTTCACCGCCTGAAATGATTAAATCAGAACGGCGGTCGAGGACATATAAAAAACCCTCTTCGTCCAATTGTCCAATATCGCCAGTGTAAAACCAGCCATTACGGAATTTATCTTTGTTTGCATCCGGCCGATTTAAATAACCTGTCGTAACATTTGGCCCTTTAACAACAATTTCTCCTGCTTTCATTGGTCCTGCACCACGTCCATCCTCTGAGAGAATTTGGAGTTGAGCCGGGAATAATGGCTTACCTGCAGAGCCAAGTTTTGTTAGGCTGTATTCTGGAGAGAGAGTCACTATCTGTGAGGATGTTTCAGTCATTCCGTATGTTTGAAAGACGGGTACTTCTTTTGCAGAACATGCTTTTAATAATGGCAGCGGTGCTGGTCCGCCGCCAAGGAGAAAGCAACGAAAACCGCTGGGAAGACTCGCATCTTCAAGTGTCTCAATTACCTTCGTTAGCATCGTTCCAACCACAGACATAATTGTTACCTGTTTATTTGTTATTTCCTCAATCGTTTTTTTGGCATCAAAGCTTTCATGGAGGATTACAGGCATTCCATAAATAACACTGCGCATTAGGATGGAGAAACCACTAATATGAAAAAGCGGTACACTACATAGCCAGCGGTCTTTATCAATAAATCCTAAATTTAATGCTGACCCAACAGCACTCCACCAATGGTTGCCGTAGGTTTGCAGCACACCTTTCGGATTGCCTGTTGTCCCTGATGTGTACATGACCGTGCAAACATCTGTTAAATTGATTTCTTCCTGAATAACTGGTACCTCAAAGTCTGCAGGAACTAATTGTTCTTTTGTGATAATGGTTAATCCCAGTGTTAGTAATTCGTCTGCCTTTTCGTAAGAATCTTCTATTATCAAAAAGGCTGCTTGTGAATCATTTAGCTGCCAGGCTAACTCCGCGGGTGTTAGACGGTTATTTAACATTACTGCCTTTACACCTAAGAGCTGCAAAGCAAATAATATCACAACTGTATCTAAATGATTTTTCAGCAAGATACCGACAAATTGATCTTTTTTAACACCAGATTTTTGAAGCTGTCCGGCAACTTGATAGGATTGTTCATAAAGTTCTTTAAATGTTAAAGTATGCTCATTAAAAAATAATGCTATTCTGTCAGGTGTAAGGAATGCTCTATTTTTTATAAAGTTTGGCATGATTTCATTATTCATATGTATCACCTCTAAATTGAAGGCTTTGTTAAAGTTGCCTGTTGATTTGCGCTCCAGGTGCTTCGCTTTCCGCAGGAGGTCCGGGGAGCCTCCTCGGCGCTAAAGCGCCTGTGGGGTCTCCCCTGCCCCTTACTCCTGCAGGAGTCTCGCACCTTCCGCTCCAATCCAAATAGTTGTAAAAATCAACAATAAACTTTAACACAGCCAAATATATAAAAACAGCCTGATGGGTACCATCAAGCTGCAGTGAATGTGTTATCAAGGAAAACGTGGGAATTGACCGAAGTCTGGCTTACGCTTTTCTTTAAATGAATCGCGGCCTTCCTTCGCTTCATCTGTTGTATAGTAAAGCAGTGTTGCATCACCTGCAAATTGCTGTAGACCTGCTAGTCCATCTGTATCAGCATTCATTGCTGCCTTTATGAAACGAAGGGCGGTCGGGCTCTTTTCAAGCATTTCATTACACCACTGGATTGTTTCCTCTTCAATCCTTTCAAGAGGAACTACAGTATTGACTAAGCCCATATCAAGTGCTTCCTGTGCATTATATTGACGGCATAAGAACCAAATTTCACGAGCTTTTTTATGGCCGACAATTCTTGCAAGATAGCCTGAACCATAACCAGCATCAAAACTTCCAACATTTGGACCTGTTTGGCCAAATACGGCATTATCCGCAGCAATCGTTAAATCACAGACGATGTGAAGCACATGCCCGCCGCCAATCGCATAGCCTTTTACCATCGCTATTACTGGTTTCGGAATAACACGGATTAAACGTTGAAGATCTAAAACATTTAAGCGGGGAATGTTGTCTTCCCCAACATAGCCTCCATGTCCTCGAACACTTTGGTCTCCGCCAGAGCAAAATGCTTTCTCTCCAGCTCCAGTTAACACAATTACCCCTACATTTTTATCATCACGTGCATAGGCAAAAGCGTCAATTAATTCTGATACGGTTCTCGGTGTAAATGCATTATGTACATGCGGGCGATTAATCGTAATTTTCGCAATCCCATTATATGTTTCATAGATAATCTCTTCATATTTACGTCCAGCAATCCATTCTACTGTCAAAGCAAAACTCCTCCTTTATTTCAACAAAAAGTCACTTACTATTGTACCAAACTTTTCTAAATCTTCCACATGAATTGCATGTCCAGATTCATGAAAAATAATTAATGAAGCTTTTCTACTATTAATCTTTATTTTTTCAGCGATCCTGCAGAACTTTTTATCCTTTTCTCCTGCTAGCACCAATATATCACAACTTAATTTATCCAGGTCCTCCCACCATGAGGGCTGGGAGCCTGTCCCCATTCCCAGCAGACTATTTGCTAGCCCCTCTGGAGAATTCGCAAGTCTTTGTTTTCTAATCGTTTCCTTAACACTGTCGGAAAGGGCATTCATCGTCGAAAACAGCGGGATGTTTTCCCAATAATCCACAAACGATAGTATGCCCTGCTCATTTATTAATTTTGCAAGGTCAGCATCCTTGTTACGGCGTTCTTGCCGTTCTTCCTCAGTTGGAAGCCCAGGTGAAGCACTTTCTAAGATTAACTTTCGTACTCTCTCAGGGTATAGGAGAGCAAAGGTAAGCGCAAGCCTCCCACCCATAGAGTAGCCGAGAATATCAACCTGCTTCACTCCCAGTTGATCAAGAATATTCACCATATCTGCTGCCACAGCGTCAATTTGGTAACGGTTCAAATCATCAGGTGCATCTGTATTACCATGTCCAATTATGTCTGGAATAATTAACCTAGAATGCTGCCCCCAAACATGGCGATAAGGTCCCCAAGTGGAACCATCTCCAGTAAACCCATGGAGGAGTAATAGCGGGAATCCCTCACCGCACATTTCGACATGATAATGAATTCCGTCAACCATTACCTTCACGAATACTCACCTTTGACATAAATTGATATTTCCTGGGAAACAGAACGCCAAAATTCGCGGTGCTCAGCAGTATTTCTATCTCTGTTTGTCATTATTTCATATACATTTATCCCTTTAGCTTCACTAGATTTATTCATCATCTCACTAAAATGATCCCAATCAGCCATTTTCATAAAGCTACCATTAAACATCCGAACTGCATGTTCAAATTCAATGTTTAGCGGTGTACCAAAAAGAAGTTCGAAATTTTTCGGATGCTCTGATTGAGGAAGGAAGGAAAATATACCTCCTCCATTATTATTTATAAGAATAATATGAATATCAATTTCGTAAAGCTTTGCTGCTATTAGACCATTTAGATCATGGAAAAAGGTTAGGTCTCCTAATACCAAATATAAAGGCTTAGAATATAAGGCAGCACCCAAGGCAGTGGAAACTGTTCCGTCGATACCGTTTGCGCCTCTATTTGCAATTACTTTTATCGATTTATTATTATTGAGAAAAAAACTATCAATGTCTCTTATCGGCATACTATTTCCAACAAAAAGGGTTGCCCCTTCGGGAAGCATATCAGCCAATTGATAAAACAATCCGCTTTCACTTAGTTCAGATCGGTCCTTTATACCTATCATATTTTCTTTCGTAAGATTGTTAACTTCCTTCCATTTTTTCAAGAAATCTGTCGACGGATTAACCTCTGTGAAGTCTAAGAGTTTTTCACAGAAGAGAGTCTCATTACAGAAAATCATCTCTGTTGACATTGCCCCTGGATCACGCCAGCCACCCGCTCCATCGATAACAAATTGATTTACTTGGTGGTTTTCCTTCAAAAATATAGTTAACGCCTTCGATACAGGCATCGCCCCGAACCGCAATATAACCTCAGGTCGTAGCGTTCTTTTCGCATCTTCATTTCTTAAAAATGTATCATATGCTTCAATGACATTTTCAAGGTTATGCTTACCACTTCTAAG
The DNA here is from genome assembly GCF_038592905.1 of Neobacillus sp. FSL H8-0543. Classification (GTDB taxonomy): domain Bacteria; phylum Bacillota; class Bacilli; order Bacillales; family Cytobacillaceae; genus Neobacillus. The sequence goes on from NZ_CP151943.1 coordinate 1,221,775, forward strand.
CTGTGACAACGGATCTGCTAAAATCGGGAAGTTCAATCTATCTGATAGTTGGGTTACTGCTGCAGCAAATCTCTCATCAGCAATATTTCCGCAAACAATAATCCCCTTTGAATAACCTTTTAACATTCGTGCAATTTCTTCCAATTGCTCATCGTTAATTGTTAGCTCACCATTACGAACTTGAACATATCCCATTGGACGTTCGTCTAATCTGAATAAATCCTCATCAATTTTTGGAATCAGCGGTTCTCGGAACGGAAAGTTCAAATGAACGGGGCCTGCAGGTGCCTGGCAGGCAATTGCGGCTGCACGAGCACATACAGTCCGAGCATACCTTATGACTTCATTATTTTTTTCTGGCAGAGCCATTTCTGCAAACCATTTTACATGCTGGCCGTATAGATGAATTTGGTCAATAGCCTGTGGTGCCCCAACTTCTCTAAGCTCATGCGGACGATCCGCTGTTAATACGATTAGCGGTACACGGGAATAGCGCGCCTCGACGATTGCAGGAAAGTAATTTGCGGCTGCAGTACCAGAGGTACAAAGTATTGCAACTGCTCTGTTCGTAATCTTTGCTATTCCTAATGCAAAAAAGGCTGCCGAACGTTCGTCCACATGAATATGAACTTTCAACTTCGGATGTTCCGCCATCACCATAGCCATTGGTGTCGACCTTGAACCTGGGCTAACAACTACATCGGTAACCCCGGTATTAACTAGCTCTGCCACAAAGGCAGCTATATAGGCAGTTAATGAATCTTGATGGTTCATTTCAATTTCCTCCAAGCGCTCGAAGCATTGGTCTAAACTTTAAGCGTGTTTCCTGATATTCACTTTCAGAATCAGAATCTGCAACCACACCACAACCAGCAAACAAGGAAGCTTCTTTCCCCTGGATTAAACCAGAACGAATCGAGACAGCAAATTCTCCATTTGCGCGGTAATCAGCCCATCCAAGTGGGGCAGCATAAAATCCGCGCTCTAGTTCTTCCACTTCTCTAATTTTCTCAACGGCTTCTTGTTTTGGCAGACCGCCAAGAGCTGGTGTGGGATGAAGCCTCTCAACTAATAATAACAAGGAAGCATCTTCATGGCATTTACCGATCACTGGTGTATAAAGGTGCTGAATATCCCTAATTTTCATTAGTTGAGGCTTTTCAGGCAGGATGATTTCCTTGCACGACTCTTCTAAAGCTTCCTTAATCATTTCCACAACAAATCCGTGCTCGATAAGGTTTTTTTTATCATTTAATAATTTTTCTCCTAATACCCGGTCCTCTTCCTCTGACTTCCCCCGTGGTATTGAACCTGCCAAGCATGTGGAGTACACTTTGTTTGCCTGTTTTTTCACAAGCCTCTCCGGCGTGGCACCCACAAAGCAATCTCCATTGGATTCAAATACAAAAATAAAGCTTTCTCGCTGCTGTCTATAGAGATTTGCCAGAACCCCTTCTGCCATAACATGGTGATCAAAGGACAATCGCAATTCACGGGCAAGGACTACCTTTTTCAATGGTCCTTCCTTTACGTCACTAACCACTTCTTCAACCGACTTTTTCCACTTATCTGGAGATATTTCCTTAATATCAAGGAGATTCGCAGCTCTGACCTCATAGTTTTCTTTAAGAGAACTTAACAACTGAGATCTCTCTGCAATCACTTTTTCAAATAGGGTAATATCATCATTTGGTGTACAAACGATATTAGTCGTTAAAAAGGTCTGATTCTCGAAGACGGTTAACATATATTTGGGAATATGGAATAATGAATCTGCATATTTTGACCAAAGCTCTGTTTTCTTCTTACTTGGGTCAAAAGAAAATCCGCCAAACATCACAGGGCCCAAACCGTTTTCAGGATAAGGATTAAAAACAAAACTGTCCCTTAAAAACTTTTTCCATTCATCCTCAACATGAAAAAAGCGGTCAGTAGCCTGATCCGACTGAATTTGTTTTGATATACCAAGCCCCACTAGTACAATTGATTCTTTCGGGTCTTTCCAATAAAAGCGTTCCCCCAGAAAGCTTTCTCTTCCACTATTGAAAAAAGCTAACGGATTAATCGAGTCCACATTATGAACTTCACTAATTAAAATAGGACGTCCAAGTTTTTGTGAACGATTAACAGCCAAAAGACCTCGTTCCTTTAATTCCATTTCCTGAATGGTAACCAAAAAAATCCCTCCAAAACAGCCATATGACTGCAATCCATTCATTTTACAGCTTAATTTAAGATACTACACTAATTGTAAAGAAGTAAATTATACTTGTCACTACCTAAGCTCATTCATTCTATATTATATATCAAAAGTTTTGTGTCAGGTTGTTTTCAATTTATTCGTTAATTACATTTTCCCTCGATTAATAACATTATAGTCATACAGGAATTATCTACTAAATCGGCTAGTAAATATCCATTGACACTACTCGGCAGATTCCATACACTTAGGTTTGGAAAGAATCTTTGTCCAAGTACAATCTAAATATACAAACTATAAAAAATGACTACTTTTTAAAGGGAGAGAACTCAAGAATGCAGACAAATTTACAGCATAGTTCAAAACCTGCTGTTGAGTCAAACCGTGGTTTCCAGGTTTGGTGGCAAATGACTCGTCCACATACATTAACCGCATCTTTTGTTCCTGTATTACTCGGAACAGCACTGGCACTTCAGTTTGGAAAAACACATCTTGGACTATTTATAGCGATGTTACTTGCTAGCCTATTAATCCAAGCGGCAACAAATATGTTTAATGAGTATTATGATTTTAAGCGCGGCTTGGATAACGAGCATTCAGTTGGGATTGGCGGTACAATCGTCCGCGATGGCATGAAGCCAAAAACAGTGATGAAAATTGCCTTAAGCTTATATGGAATTTCATTGCTATTGGGCATTTATATCTGCATGAGTAGCAGTTGGATGTTGGCATTAGTTGGCCTTATTTGTATGGCATTTGGTTACTTATATAGCGGCGGTCCTTTACCGATTGCTTATACACCATTTGGTGAATTATTTTCTGGATTCTTCATGGGCATGCTAATTACCCTAATCACCTTTTTCATTCAAACTGGAACTGTTACAACTACTAGTATTCTTGTTTCTATTCCGATTTTCATCCTAGTGGGAGCGATTAATTTTTCGAATAATATTCGCGACCTTGATGGTGATAAGGAGAATGGGCGTAAAACACTTGCTATTCTTTTAGGCAAACAGAAGGCAGTTTATTTGCTAGCGATCATGTTCATTGTATCTTATCTTTGGGTTATCGGTCTCATTATTTATGCGGTGACACCAATTTGGAGTGCTCTCGTCGTTCTAAGTGCACCAAAGGCAATTAAAGCAATCAAAGCCTTTTTTGCAGGAACCACACAGCTTCAAATGGCTCCAGCAATGAAGGCTACTGCACAAACAAACACGATTTTCGGCTTTTTACTCGCGATTGGTGTTTTTATTGGCTACTTTATATAAAAAACTTCTGCCGTTTTGGCAGAAGTTTTTTATATATAGGCTGTAATAAAGGTCATATGGTGATTATAAAACTTGTTGATTGGAGCGGAAGGCACGAGACTCCTGCGGGAGTACGGGGCTGGGGAGACTCCGCAGGCGCTTTAGCGCCAAGGAGGCTCCCCGGCACGCCCGCGGAAAGCGAAGTGCCTGGAGCTCCAATCAACAGGCAAGTTTAACTAAGCCTATTATACAGGCTTGATCCCCCAAATTTGATCGGCGTATTCCTTAATGGTTCGGTCACTTGAAAAATAACCAGCATGGGCGATATTTATTAGGCACTTTCTTTGCCAAACCTGTTGATCCTTAAAGGTTACTCCAATCGTTTTTTGAATATCAGCATATGGCGCAAAATCCTTAAGAACGAAGTATTGATCGTTCTCCTCAAGCAAGGAATCAAAAATAGGTTCGAATTCATTGTACACACCTGGGAAAAAGCCATTTACTAGTTGGTCTACTGCCTGCCGGATACGGCTATCATGATGATAATATTCTTTCGATTGATAGCCTCCATGCTGTGAATAATGGAGAACTTCGTCTGCAGTAAGTCCATATGTAAAGATATTGGCATCACCGACTAATTCATGAATCTCAATATTGGCACCGTCTAAGGTACCTACTGTTAAGGCACCATTAATCATAAATTTCATATTTCCAGTACCGGACGCCTCTTTACTGGCGGTGGAAATTTGTTCACTTAAGTCAGCTGCAGGGAACACCTTTTCTGCAAGAGACACACGATAATTTTCGAGAAAGATTACCTTCATTTTCTCTCCGATAACTGGATCATTATTTACCTTTTCAGCAACTGTATTAATAAGTTTAATTATTTTTTTGGCGTAATAATAACCAGGAGACGCTTTTGCTCCAAAAATGAAAACTCGAGGAACCATAGAGAAACTTGAATCTTCTTTAATCCAGTTATAGAGATACATAATGTGCAATACCTTTAGCAGCTGTCTTTTATAGGCATGAAGCCGTTTAACTTGAATATCAAATATCGCACTTGGGTCGACGATGACCCCGTTTTTACTTTGAATGATTGTGGCAAGTCTTTGCTTGTTTTCATTTTTTATTTTCAAGAGCTGCTTTAGAAATGAAGGATCATTTTCATATTTAAGCAGTTGGATAAGCTCTCTTGGTGAATGGGTCCATGAAGACCCAATCGATTCTGAAATTAACGATGATAGGGGCGGGTTTGCCTTTAACAACCAGCGGCGATGGGCGATTCCATTGGTTTTATTATTAAATTTTTCTGGAAAAAGCTGATAAAACTCCTTCATCTCACGTTTCTTAAGAATTTCAGTATGAAGCTTTGCCACCCCATTAACACTGAAACTTCCGACTATAGCCAAATGAGCCATTCTTACAAAACCATCACCGATAATTGCTAACTTTCCTATTCGTTCCCATTCACCTGTATACTGTTCCCATAGCTCTCTGCAAAATCGCTCATTAATTTCTTCAACAATCATATAAATCCTCGGTAACAAAGGCTGGAAAATCCTAATCGGCCATTTTTCCAATGCTTCTGACAATGTCGTATGATTGGTATATGAAATCGTATGATTGGTTATTTCCCATGCTTGTTCCCAAGCAAAGCCTTCCTCATCAACTAGAATTCTCATTAACTCTGGAATAGCCAATACTGGGTGGGTATCGTTAATATGGATACATACATGTTGATGGAAATCTTTTAAATCTCCATGTTGTTTGCGATACAATCGAATAATCGACTGAATACTAGCTGATACCAAAAAATATTGTTGCTTCAGCCGTAAGATTTTCCCTTCATCATGGGTATCATCGGGATATAAAAGCTCTGAAACGGATTCGGTTTCCCTTTTATATTTTAATATATCTGCATGAACAGGGAATTGCGATGGATCAGCATTCCAAAGTCTTAATGTATTAATTGTCCCGGTATTATAACCAATGACAGGCATGTCGTGAGGTACCGCCGTTACCGTTTCTGCATTCAAATGTTGAAAGACAAGACGGCCGTTATCGACCCTTCCTTCAACCTTCCCCCAAAAAGGTATTTTCACAGCCAAGTCCACTTTACGGATTTCCCAGACATTCCCGCTTCTTAGCCATTGCTCTGGGAGCTCAACTTGGTAGCCATCAACAATTTTCTGCTCAAATAGGCCATGTTTGTAGCGAATTCCATGTCCGTGCCCTGGAAGATTAAGCGTTGCAAGTGAATCCAGAAAACAGGCGGCCAATCTTCCCAAGCCGCCATTTCCTAAACCAGCATCTGCCTCTAATTCCTCAAGTTCACTTAAATCTATTCCAAGTTCTTGAAGTCCCTCTTGGACCGTTTCCTCAATACCTAAATTAATTAAGTTCTGCCTTAGAAGTTTACCCAGTAAAAATTCAATTGAGAGGTAATAGACTTGCTTTTCTCTTGTAGAATGATAACGCTCATTTGTTTTAATCCAATCATTGCTTACAAATTCTCGTATCATATTTCCCAGTGTTTGATAATGGTCTCTGTCTGAACTCTCAGAAAAGCTTTTACCGCATACCATTTCAAGTCTTTTTAAAAAGGTATTCTTAAACTCTATCGTACTAGAAAACATGGGTTTCACTCCTTGAGATGAGCTCTGCATATAACTGGTTATACCTAAATGCTGATTGAGCCCAGCTATTATCCTTGTCCATCGCTGTTTGAACGATTGTTCCCCAAGCCTCGTCATGATAAAAGTTTAATGCCCGTTTGATTGTATACAGCATGTCATGGGCACTAAAGTGTTTAAAAGAAAACCCGTTTCCTTCACCTGTATGTTCATTCCATGATTTTACCGTGTCATTAAGACCGCCTGTTTCTCTAACAATTGGAACAGCACCATATTTCATCGCAATCAATTGACCAAGACCACAAGGCTCAAAGCGGGAAGGCATTAAAAACAAATCAGCACCAGCATACAGTTTATGAGCAAGACTCTCATTAAAACCGATGTGTACCTTTAATTTTTCAGGGTAAATACTTGCTGCCTGCCGCAAGTATTCTTCGTACTCATAATCTCCAGTTCCGAGGACGATAAGCTGCAAATCCTCCTGTAAAATTTCTCTAAGGATACTTTTTACGAGATCCAGACCTTTTTGTTTAGTAAGTCTAGTAATCATCACCATTAACGGTGTTTCAGAGCTTTGCGGCAGCCCAAAATATTTTTGGACCTCACTTTTGTTTACAGATTTTTTTGCAGAGTCTTTTGTCGTATAGGTTTGATAAATGAGCGGGTCATTGGCTGGATTATAAAATTCTTCATCAATCCCATTCAAGATTCCAAACAAATCCTCTTCTCTTGTTTTTAAAAGACCTTCCAGTTTTTCACCATATTCGACACTTTGTATTTCCTGTTTATAGGTTGGGCTGACAGTTGTAATTTTGTCGGCTGCTACAAGTGCCCCTTTCATAAAGTTAATATTTCCGAAAAACTCTAAATGCTCAGGGTGAAATAACTTAAAATCTAACCCCAACAAGTCTCCTAATGTTTCTTTTGGAAAAACCCCTTGGAATTGCAGGTTATGAATGGTAAAAACAGTACGAATGAGACCATATCCTTTGCGCTTGTAATATTCCATCCTTAGCAGAAATGGAATCATTGCCGTATGCCAATCATGGCAATGCAAAACATCCGGATAAAAGTCGAGATGCGCTAAGGCTTCCAAAACAGCCCGATTGAAATACGCAAACCGTTCTCCATCATCAAAATATCCATAAAGCCCATCCCGCTTAAAGTAGTACTCATTATCGATAAAATAATAAGTAACATCTTTATAGCTGAGTTCTTCAATTCCACAATATTGATTTCTCCAGCCGACTGGAACGGTAAATTCCTTTATCTTTTTCATTTTACTTTTATGGCTCTCGGCAATCGTTCCATATTTGGGGAGCATGACCCTGACATCAGTACCAAGACTTTTCAGTTCTTTAGGAAGGGACCCTGCTACATCTGCAAGCCCCCCGGATTTAGCAAACGGTCCGCACTCGGATACAGCAAATAATACTTTCACGAGTTCATCAACGCTCCTTGTTTCGTACCTTTCCGAACAACAAATGGAGTAGCCGCTGATCCCGTCAGGATGGCTCCAGCCTCTACCTTCACATCTTTATCTAAAATAACGGAATCCAGGTAACAATCATCTTCGATTTGGCATTTTTGCATGATGATACTATTCTTGATGACGACTCCCTTTCCAATTTTCACACCTCTGGCGATGATACTATTTTCAATACTACCACTTACTAAGCATCCATTAGCAATCATTGTATTTTTCACACTGGCCCCCTTAAAATATCGAGTGGGCGGCTCATCTTTTACCTTAGTGATAATTGGCTGGTCTTTTAAGAATAATTGCTTCCAAACATCCGATTTCAACAAACTCATACTAGTAGAAAAATAGTTTTGGATGGAATTAATCATCATTGTATATCCTGCATATTCATAGCGGCAAATGGAGTAGAGATTTTTAAGGTCCATTACTACATCCCGCATGCATGTATATCCTGTTTCATTTCTTGTTTCAATTAATTTAATTAGTAAAGAGGTTTTGACTAAATACATCTCCATCGAAGACCCATCTTTATGATAAATTTCGGTGATATCACAATTTGAATCAATATGCCAATCTAACAGGGGTCTGAAATTCATATTAAAAACGGTATAACAATTCGTAATGATTGAATACTCCTGCGAGCTGCGATAGAAGAAGTCTATATTTGCACCAAATTGTTCAAATGAACCTATTTTATTATTATCATAATCAACAATTGGTGATGGGAAAAAGAAAAGACCATCTCGTTTTCGGTTTAAGTCCCAATTTTTCCCTGAACCAAGATGATCCATTAACGAACGGTACGTCATTTTCGGAAAGATTGCTACGCTCCGAATTCCTGAGTTCACCATATTCGATAGAACAAAATCAATAATACGATAGCGCCCTGCAAAAGGCAGTGCTGCCAGTGAACGGTGGGTCAAAAGTTCCTCTAAATCATCATGATAAGTGGTTGCATCTATAACACCTAATAGCTTTCTTTTCAATTCCGAGTCCCTCCCAAAATAAAGCCTGAGACGCCGCCTGATTTGATTAATTGGCGCCCTTAGCTAGACAGTTCCCATAGTTTTAATTGTTTTTATGAATTAATCGAGAACACCCGTTTCTTTAGAATAGGATGAATCGATTAAAATTTTACAAACACCTGTTCTTATGTTAAATATAGTTGTATCATCGTTCTTTGAAAACTACACATAGGAGGTTGCTACCCGAAAGGCTTGATAGCGTAAAATGTGTAAGCATCTTCGCCTCCACACTCACCGAAGTAGCGAAAACCAAGCAAAGTAGGGAGTGTTGCGAACTGGATGGACAAGACTTTCACTTTTTTAACCGTAGGGACTACGGGGTTAGCCTGCTAAGATAACTGGTGGTTACACTGGTGTTCGCAGGAATCTTGCTACTTAAGTGGCAAGTAGTTCAAATTACAGGATATAACTCACTTAACATTTCCTCAGTCACTAGAATAATTTCATTATCTAAAGACCGAATAATCGTCCCATCAGGAATAGAGACATCACATGGAATAATCGCCTTTTCTATCTTCACGTTTTTTCCAATGATTGCATCTGGCATAATAACAGACTCTCTGATAATTGAACCTTTTCCAACACTAACCCCTTGAAATAGCACCGATTTATCAATTTCCCCTTCAATCGTACAGCCTTCATTAATTAGTGACTCTTTTACTATTGCTTCAGAGGAAATATACTGTGGAGGCTGATTAGGATTGACTGAATAGATCCTCCAATCATGATCAAACAAATCTAGTGTACATTCATCATTTAATAGATCCATGTTTGCTTCCCACAGACTTTGTACCGTACCGACATCTTTCCAATAGCCTTTAAACGGATAAGCATATAATTTCTTTTTTTCCTCTAAAAGCATAGGAATGACATCTTTACCGAAATCGTGGCTTGAGCTGGCAGTTCTTGCATCCATTTCTAAATATTCTTTCAGTACATTCCAGTTAAAGATATAGATGCCCATTGAAGCAAGATTGTTCTTTGGATTAGCAGGCTTTTCCTCAAATTCTGTTACTCTCATATCCTCGTTTGTATTCATAATTCCAAACCGGCTTGCTTCAGCCCATGGGACTTCAATTAAGGAAATGGTGACATCCGCTCGCTGTTGGATATGATATTCCAGCATGTTTTCATAGTTCATTTTGTAAATATGATCGCCTGAAAGGATTAATACATATTCAGGCTGATATTGTTTCAAGTAATTAAGGTTTTGATAAATGGCGCTTGCCGTACCTGTATACCATTTAACCTCCGATGACTCACTGTATGGGGGTAATACGGTTACGCCTCCATCCTTACGATCAAGATCCCATGCACTGCCAATCCCAATGTAGGAATTCAGGACCAACGGCTGATATTGTGTTAAAACCCCAACAGTGTCAATTCCAGAATTAGCACAGTTGCTCAAAGTAAAATCAATTATTCGGTATTTTCCTCCAAATGGCACTGCAGGCTTCGCAAGGTCTTTCGTTAAAGAATTCAGCCTACTTCCTTTCCCTCCTGCTAATAACATGGCTACGCACTTTTTCTTTGCCATTACCTAATCTCTCCTTTCGTTTTTTCACTTTCCGAATGATTTGAAAACCATAAGGCGGGATTACCACTTCAATCGAAAATGGGTTACTATGAAACGGCTCTTCTAAAGCCCTAATTGTCTTTTTATTAACATTGCTGGCACCGCCATACTCCTCCAGGTCACTTGAAAAAGCTTCGCGGAACTCGCCTAAAACTGGAACTCCGATTTTATAATCTGAATAACCAATGCCTGTAAAATTACAAAGGATTATTAAGAAATCATCTGCAGTTTTCCCTTTGCGTATAAAAGAAAAAATTGATTGTTCTTGATTATTCGCATCAATCCATTCAAATCCATTTTGTATATGATCAAGCTCGTAAAGGGGTTTCGATCGTTTGTAAAACTTTGTTAATTGCTTAACATACTTGTTTACCTTTTGGTGCATGTCATAATCTAATAGATGCCAATCCAATTGTTCTTTATCCTTCCATTCTGAAAACTGCCCTATTTCAAATCCCATAAATAAATGCTTTTTACCAGGGTGTGCAAACATAAAACCAAGCAGTAAACGCAGCTGAGCAAACTTTTCCCAATAATCACCCGGCATTTTATCAAGCAGCGACTTTTTTCCATGAACCACTTCATCATGCGAAATTGGAAGCATGAAATTTTCTGAAAAGGCATAAAAGAGAGAAAAAGTAACTTTTGAGTGAACACTGGAGCGGGAGTATGGCGGGGTTTCTACATACTCTAGAATGTCATTCATCCACCCCATATTCCATTTATAATCGAAACCTAAGCCTCCATAATGGACGGGAGCAGTCACATTTGGGAAGTCAGTAGAGTCCTCTCCGATCATTAAGAATGTGGGGTCAAAATCATGAACCTCTTTATTTAATTTTTTCAAAAAGGAAAGACCCATTGGGTTTTCCTGTTTTTCTGCAGCATTCGGCCAATAAATAATGTTTGCGACTGCATCCATCCTAAATCCATCAACATGGAAATACTCCATCCAAAAAAATGCATTTGAGATAAGAAAGCTTTGGACTTCTCCTTTACCTAAGTCAAAGTTCGCTGTTCCCCAGACTAAATTCTCCCTATCACTCTCGTTGCTATAAGAATATATATGCGTCCCATCGAAATTGTATAGACCATGTGCGTCTTTACAAAAATGCCCTGGTACCCAATCAAGGATGACACCTATTCCATTCTGGTGACATTGGTCAACAAAATACATTAAGTCCTCTGGCTTACCATAACGAGATGTCGCCGAAAAATATCCTGTTCCCTGATATCCCCAAGATATATCTAGCGGGTGTTCGATAAGCGGTAATAATTCAATATGTGTAAACCCATGCTCAACCACATATGGAATAAGTTCCGAAGCCAGTTCTTTATATGATAGAAACTCCCCATTTGAATGCTTCTTCCAAGAACCAAGATGGACTTCATAGATGATCTCTGGTTCAGATAGGATATTTCTTTTTTCTCTTTGTTGGATCCAAAGGTTATCTTTCCATTTATAGTTTTTTATGGAGTAGACAATCGAAGCAGTGTTTGGTCTTAGTTCAGAGAAAAAGGCAAATGGATCTGCTTTTAAGATTCTTTCACCATTTGCTGTGAATATCTCATATTTGTATAAGCTTCCATCCATGTCGTGATTAACAATAAGAATCCAGACACCTTCTTTGTTTATCCTTTGTAAATCATAGCCTTCTCCATTCCATCCATTAAAATCGCCTACAAGTCTTACCTTTAATGCATTCGGAGCCCATACACAAAATCTTGTGACAACCTTTTCGGAATTCCTCAATATATGCGCACCAAATAGTTGATGACTTTGAAAAAGGTTTCCCTCATGAAATAAATGCAACTGAAAATCCGTAGGAAATAAAGTATTCACTGCCATTGTTAACCTCATCCTCATGAAAATATGTATTTCAAAGGTTAATTATAAGTGCAATTTTCATATATTCCTCGTGAAACTTTTTTATCTTTTCTGACAATTAGCGATAAAACATTCTAGCATTCTCTATTTTTTTTCAAAATTCAACACAAAACGACAAGGTTTTTATCACCTAATGACAAAAATACCTAAAGTTTTTTAGTTTTTCAGGTAAAAAATATTATTTGATTTGTGAGAAATATCACCATTACAAATTCAACCTTTTGGTCAAATGTAAGCGTTATCAACGGTTTTTTCGAAGGGGGGAAAAATAAGAAGATATATTAATATAGCAATATAAGGAAACGAACAACGCTGCTTAGGTTCCACAAATTACTAGTATTATGAAACTGGATTATCACTAAGTTTAGAGAATGTTTAACAACACTAATCTTGATTAATAATCACGATCTCCGGGTATCGTTCCTTTAAACACCATTCATCTTGTTTATTGGGAACGATTCTTCGAGTATCGTTCCCTTCAACATCATTCATCTTGTTTAATAGGCACGATTCTTCGAGTATCGTTCCCTATATAACCAATAATCCAGCTTAGCGGGCACGATACGATAGAGCTGCAACTGTAGTAAAATCTTAAAATACAAAAAAGGCTGATGACAAATGTCATCAGCCTTAAATATGACCCCTACGGGATTCGAACCCGTGTTACCTCCGTGAAAGGGAGGTGTCTTAACCACTTGACCAAGGGGCCTTAATATAATGGCGGAGAAGGAGGGATTTGAACCCTCGCGCCGGTCACCCGACCTACACCCTTAGCAGGGGCGCCTCTTCAGCCTCTTGAGTACTTCCCCAAAATATGGCTCCGCAGGTAGGACTCGAACCTACGACCGATCGGTTAACAGCCGATAGCTCTACCACTGAGCTACTGCGGAATAATTAAAGTTGTTGCCTAAACCTTTATTTGTTACTGTGTCACCACCTCAGTAAGTAACGCAAGAAGCATCTCGGTGTGTACAACTCGCAGTATATTCATGATGTTATGCTCGTCCTACCACTGAGCTACTGCGGAATAATATTAAAAATGGGCCTAAATGGACTCGAACCATCGACCTCACGCTTATCAGGCGTGCGCTCTAACCAGCTGAGCTATAGGCCCTTAATTGGAGCGGGTGAAGAGAATCGAACTCTCATCATCAGCTTGGAAGGCTGAGGTTTTACCACTAAACTACACCCGCATTATCATTTTATAATGGGGCGACTGATGGGAATCGAACCCACGAATGCCTGAACCACAATCAGGTGCGTTAACCACTTCGCCACAATCGCCACTATACTATTATTAAATTAAAATAAATGGTGGCTCAGGACGGAATCGAACCGCCGACACAAGGATTTTCAGTCCTTTGCTCTACCGACTGAGCTACTGAGCCATGATTAATATTGTTTCCTAAACTTTTACTGAGCCATTTATAATTCTTTTTTAAAAATGGCGGTCCGGACGGGACTCGAACCCGCGACCTCCTGCGTGACAGGCAGGCATTCTAACCAACTGAACTACCGGACCAATTGCGGGGACAGGATTTGAACCTGCGACCTTCGGGTTATGAGCCCGACGAGCTACCGGACTGCTCCACCCCGCGACAATAAAATATTAAAATAATATGGAGGAGGAAGAGGGATTCGAACCCCCGCGCGGTATGACCCGCCTGTCGGTTTTCAAGACCGATCCCTTCAGCCGAACTTGGGTATTCCTCCAAATAAAAAATTACTGGTGGACCTTGTAGGACTCGAACCTACGACCGGACGGTTATGAGCCGTCTGCTCTAACCAGCTGAGCTAAAGGTCCAAGTTAAAGTTCTTAAAACTAGAAAGTTTTAATTTAAAAGGTATAAAATTATATTTGGTAGCGGCGGAGGGAGTCGAACCCCCGACCTTTCGGGTATGAACCGAACGCTCTAGCCAGCTGAGCTACACCGCCAAATATATAATTATATTGAAAGTTTTTTCACCATCGTGAAAAAATTTGGTGGAGCCTAGCGGGATCGAACCGCTGACCTCCTGCGTGCAAGGCAGGCGCTCTCCCAGCTGAGCTAAGGCCCCAAAATGATGTTAAGAATGGTCGGGAAGACAGGATTCGAACCTGCGACCCCTTGGTCCCAAACCAAGTGCTCTACCAAGCTGAGCTACTTCCCGAAAGAAAACAATGCGCCCGGCGGGAGTCGAACCTACAACCTTCTGATTCGTAGTCAGATGCTCTATCCAATTGAGCTACGGGCGCATATTAATAAAAATTATTTGTTCTTGCAAAAAACTTGGTTATTTTACTTTTGTAAAAAACCTTGGTGCCGAGGACCGGAATCGAACCGGTACGGTAGTCACCTACCGCAGGATTTTAAGTCCTGTGCGTCTGCCAGTTCCGCCACCCCGGCATTTTATGGAGCGGAAGACGGGATTCGAACCCGCGACCCCCACCTTGGCAAGGTGATGTTCTACCACTGAACTACTTCCGCATTTATAATAAGTCTTTGTCAATTACAAAAATGGTGCGGGTGAAGGGAGTCGAACCCCCACGCCTTGCGGCGCCAGATCCTAAGTCTGGTGCGTCTGCCAATTCCGCCACACCCGCATATAAAAAGTTATTTTGCTAGTGCAAAAAACTTTGGTGAGCCATGAAGGATTCGAACCTTCGACCCTCTGATTAAAAGTCAGATGCTCTACCAACTGAGCTAATGGCTCAAATAATACTTATTATAAAAAACTAGTTCTTTTTGCTTAAAATCAAAGCAATAAGAAGCATGGTGCCGGCGAGAGGACTTGAACCCCCAACCTACTGATTACAAGTCAGTTGCTCTACCAATTGAGCTACCCCGGCACATATGGTGGAGGATGACGGGCTCGAACCGCCGACCCTCTGCTTGTAAGGCAGATGCTCTCCCAGCTGAGCTAATCCTCCATATTTGTAACAGCCTGGCAACGTCCTACTCTCACAGGGGCGCCTGCCCCAACTACCATCGGCGCTGAGAAGCTTAACTTCCGTGTTCGGTATGGGAACGGGTGTGACCTTCTCGCCATAATTACCAGACTATTTATAAGACATAATTTATTATAATGTCTTTTTAAGATTTTGCAAGAGGAAATTTCAAAAATTCTCATTCCCTCAAAACTAGATAATGCTTGAAGAAGAAAGTAAAACAAGTTCGCCTTTTAAATATGGTTAAGTCCTCGAACGATTAGTATCAGTCAGCTCCACACGTCACCGTGCTTCCACCTCTGACCTATCAACCTGATCATCTTTCAGGGTTCTTACTAGCTTGACGCTATGGGAAATCTCATCTTGAGGGGGGCTTCATGCTTAGATGCTTTCAGCACTTATCCCGTCCGCACATAGCTACCCAGCGATGCCTTTGGCAAGACAACTGGTACACCAGCGGTGCGTCCATCCCGGTCCTCTCGTACTAAGGACAGCTCCTCTCAAATTTCCTGCGCCCACGACGGATAGGGACCGAACTGTCTCACGACGTTCTGAACCCAGCTCGCGTACCGCTTTAATGGGCGAACAGCCCAACCCTTGGGACCGACTACAGCCCCAGGATGCGATGAGCCGACATCGAGGTGCCAAACCTCCCCGTCGATGTGGACTCTTGGGGGAGATAAGCCTGTTATCCCCGGGGTAGCTTTTATCCGTTGAGCGATGGCCCTTCCATGCGGAA